>CALGMY010000232.1 GCA_937958785.1 uncultured Gammaproteobacteria bacterium
GACGCTGGCCGTGCACGCCGGCGGCTGCGGCTGGCTGCTCGCCTGCGCCTTCTCCTGAAGGTCCGGCCAACCGGCGGGTACTCTTGACCCGCTATTTTGCATACTGCTAAATAGATCCATGCCCAACAATGCTGCAGCCTCGCGGCGGGAGGATCCGCGCTGGGAGCGCACCCGTCGCGCGCTGGTCGAGGGCGGGCGGCGCGTCCACGCCCGCAAGGGGGTCGAGGCGGCGACCGTGCTCGAGATCGTGCGGGAGTCTGGCGTCTCCCAGCCGTCCTTCTACAACCACTTCGGGTCGAAGGACGAACTGGTCGAGGCGATTGCGACCGACCTCTTCGAGCGGGACGTGGCCTACAAGGTCAGGGTCTTCGGCCAGGTGGCAGACCCGGCCGAAGCCATCGCGGTGAACGTGCGGCATACCCTGGCCGTCGCGCGGAGGGACCCCGCCGTCGCCTGGGTGATCATCCGGTCGGGTGCCCTGCGCGATCTCGGCCGGGCCCGTGGCCCGGACGACCTCGTGAAGATGCTCACGGCCGGCGCCCGGACCGGGCGTTTCCGGATTGCCGACGCGCGGGTCGCCGCCTCGATGATCCGGGGCGCCGCGTATCCCCTGCTGCAGGACATCCTGCAGGGGCAAGCGCCGGACGACGTGGAGCGGCAGTTCGCGGAACTCGTCCTGCGCATGCTGGGGCTGCCGGCCCGTGAAGCGGCGGCGGTGGCCGCCCGGGCCAGCGCCCCGACCGGAGAACCACGCCCACCACCGGCCCGGCCGGTGGCCGTCAAACGAGGGAGATCCTGATGCTGCTGACGAACATCTGGTACATCGCCGAGTGGAGCGAGAACGTCACGGACAAGCCCGTGAAGAGCCGCATGCTGGGGCGGGACTTCGTCCTGTTCCGGGATCCCGGTGGCGTCGTGCACTGCCTCAGCAACACCTGCTGCCACCGGGGCGCGAGCCTCTCGCAGGGCAAGTGCCAGGAGGACGGCACGGTGTCCTGCCCGTTCCATGGCTGGCGGTTCGACGGCAAGGGCCGTTGTACCAACATACCCTCGGCCGCGAATCCGACCGGGGACATCCCCGCCGCCGCAAAGGTCGACAGCTATCCCACCCAGGAGAAGCACGGCCTCATCTGGGTCTTCCTGGGTGACCGGCCGGAGGAGGCCCATCCGCTCTTCGACATGCCCGAGGACACGGACCCTGCCTGGCGCCGCGTCACGTTCAGCGACACCTGGAAGGCCAACCTGCACTGGATGAAGATGGTGGACCTGGACCAGGTGCACCTGCACATCGTGCACGGCATCCCGCTCAACGAGGAGAACCCGAGCCGGCCGTCGGCCCACTCGGTCGAGGTGCTGCCAAACGGCTTCCGCACCCACCTGGTATCGCGCCCACCGCCCCGGGGCGGCTCCTGGGGTGCGCTCCGCCAGGAGCGGATGGAGATCAACTCCTACCTCACCTTCTACGTGCCGGGCTTCACCCTGTACGGCAAGGTGGAGATCGCCAAGGGCTTCTGCAACGTCTTCTACTCCATGTCGACGCCCGTCGACGAGGAGAATACGAAGCTCTACCTGGTCGCATTCCGCAACTTCATGCTGGGACCGGACAAGGACAAGGACCACCTGGACCGGAACCTGCGCAACGTCTACCAGGACAAGGCCATCGCCGAGGGTCACTTCCCGAAGCGGGCGCCCGACGTGCCCGCGTGGCCGGTGATCAACGTGGACCGGGAGGACCTCCTGATGCAGACCTACTGGCAGCTCATGCGGAACCTGCGCGCCCGGGGCTGGCAGATCGACCGGCTGGCCCTCGACGAACTGGACCGGAACGGGGATCCCCGGGTGATTCCGGGACCAGGTCGGCGCACCCACCCGTCAGACTGGGTCTACCAGGCGGTACCGTTGATCCCACCCGGACAGTGAGGGTACCGGGCAGGCTAAAATGGCCGACGCCGGAACGCCGCATCGCGTTGCAGAGAGAGGAGCACCACCAGACATGAGCACGACCATCGGGCAGCAGGTCCACGCCGCCGGCGACACGGCGGGCGCCAAGCGGCTTGCCGCACTCCGGGATGCCCTCGCGCCCTTCCGCCACCGCCGGACCGGCACGGCACTCGGACTGTTCGCAGGTGACGTGCTGCTGCTCGCCCTGGGCCAGGCGCTGGTGATCCTCGGGCCGGGATTGCTCGTGAAGCTGCTCGGTGCGGTCGTGACCTGGGTCGGTATCGTGCGACTGTTCCTCATCGGCCACGACGCCTGCCACGGCGCGCTCACCGACAGTGACCGCCTGAACAGCGTGGTGGGCCGCCTCGCCTTCCTGCCGTCCCTGACGCCGTTCTCCCTCTGGCATGTGGGCCACAACGTGGTGCACCACGGCTTCAACAACCTTCGCGGCCGGGATTTCGTGTGGGAGCCCAAGTCGCCCGAGGACTACCGCCAGCTGCCCCGCTGGCGCCGGGCACTCGAACGCCTGTACCGGAGCGCCGCCGGTCCCGCCCCTTACTACTTCCTCGAGATCTGGTGGAAGCGGCTCTACTTCCCGGGGCTCGCGCGCCTCAAGACCCGGCGCTGGCAGTTCATCGCCGACTGCACGGCCGTAACGGTGGTGGCCGTGGCCTGGACGGCCGGCCTCGTCTGGCTCGCGCACCGGATGGACCAGCCGGCAACGCTGCTGGTCGGGCTCGGCCTGCTGCTGCCGTTCATGATGTGGATCTGGACGGTGGGCATCGTGATCTACCTGCATCACACCGCCCCGGACCTGCGCTGGTTCGATGACCGCCGGGAGTGGCTGAAGGCGGCCGCCCAGGCCACCGCGACCCGCCACCTCACGCTGCCGCCGCTGCTCGAGACCCTGTTGCACCAGATCATGGCGCACCCGGTACATCACCTGGACGGCACCATCCCCTGCTACCACCTGAAGGCCGCGCAGAAGCGCCTGATGGAGATGCTGCCGGAGATCAGGCCGGTGCGCCTGACCTGGGGTTACTACCGGGAGTGCGTGCGCATCTGCAAGACCTACGACTTCGCGGCCGGCACCTGGCGGCCCTTCTGGCCGGCGGGCGGCCAGGCGGCCCCTGTCGCGGCCTGACGAGGCCACCGCCCCGGGGATGAACAAGGCCTTCACCCGCGAATCCGACGACGACGACGGGGCGGAGGACGACCCCCGGGCACGGGCCAGCGCACTGCCGCCCGGCGCCCGCAACTACATCACCCCGGCGGGCCTGAAGCGCCTCAAGGACGAGCTGGCGTACCTGCTGCACAAGGAACGGCCGGCGGTGACCGCCGTCGTGTCCTGGGCCGCCGGGAACGGCGACCGCAGCGAGAATGCCGACTACCAGTACGGCAAGCGCCGCCTGCGGGAAATCGACCGGCGCATCCGCTTCCTCACCCGCCGGGTGGACATGGCCGAGGTCGTCGACCCGGAAGCCCCCCGCAGCGGCGCGGCGGCGGAACGGGTGTTCTTCGGTGCCACGGTAAGGTACGTGGACGGTGCTGGCGAGGAACGGGAGGTCACGATCGTCGGCGTGGACGAGACCGACCACCGGCGCCGGCACATCAGCTGGATATCGCCCCTCGCGCGGGCGCTCACCAAGGCCCGCGCCGGCGACACCATCACGCTGCATGCCCCGGGGGGCTCGGAGGAACTCGAGATCCTCGCCGTGCGCTACGCCCGGGTCGAGGTGGAACCCTTCGTGCCGGCCTAGCCGTCAGCCCCGGGTTCCGCCGCCGGCTCGGTGATGGTGGGCACGAACCGGCCGGTACGCACCCTCCACGCCTGCACGCCGATCATGCCCGCGGCCGCCACCACGCCGGCATAGAGCGCCACCTGGGTGTGCAGGGGCAGGCTCGCGGCACTCCGCCCGAAGAGCAGCAGCGCCAGCGCGATCCAGATGGCCGTCGGGAAGAACGAACAGAACCCGGCAGCGATCGCGAGGCCGCAGGACGCGAGCACGCCGACGGTGAGTCCCCAGCCGACGAGAGTGCCGCCGCCCAGTGCCGGCCCCACCAGCATCACGCAGATCAGCAGCACGAGCACGGCGGGAATCGCCGGCTGGGGCCGGCAGTTGGCGGTGAATTTCTCCAGCGGTGTCTGCGGGGGACGGGTGTTCGTCATGGCAGAAGGCTAGCACAGGGGCAAGCGGCCGCAGCGGGCCTGCCACGCCTCAAGGCATCCCGGACCTGCCGGGCGTCCCACCCACCATGGCCATCACCTTGCCGAGGTCGAGTGTCCGCGCCTGCTCCTGGATCCTCGGCAGATACTCCTGCTGCAGGGTTCGACCCTTCGCCGTGAGCTCGGTGAAGGCCTGCCGGAGCACGTCGGCGCTCATCACGCGACCACCGGCGTAGTAGCGCTTCGCGACCTGCCCCAGCGCCCAGGTGGTGGCGAACGAGAAGGCGGCACTCGTGGCCGTCCTGCCCACGGTCTTGCCGATGCCCCCGGCCGCCTTGCCGAGGAGGCCGCCGATGAGCTTGCGGCCGATGCCCTCCAGGTATTGTCCGGTGAGGCCGACGCCCATGGCCGCAAGCAGGTCCCTGATGTGTCCCCGGTCGAGCTGGTAGCCGTGGGCCTCACCGACCCGGTACACGAGGCGCATCTGCAGGGGAATGATGGCGAGCGACGCCACGGACTGGGGCAGGAGCTCGAGTGCGCCATTCAGGATGGCGGCATTCAGGATGGCCCGGTCCAGGTCCGCGTCGGCAGCCGGCACGGCTGCCACCGGCGCCACGGCGAGTACATCCGCGTCCCGGGCGGCATGCTCCATCGCCGGAGCCCCGAGGCCCAGGGCCGTGCCGAGCGTCGCGAGGAAGCGGTTCTCCGCGTCGTTGCGCAGGCCATCCGCGTCGCAGACTCCGACGGCCACCTCGTAGGCGAGCTGGCGCAGTTCCGGCGTGGAGAGGCTGGCGGCGGCCGCGGCCAGGTCGACGCGCCGGAGCAGGACGTCCTGGTAGAGGGCGGCGACGTTGAGATCGCCGCCGAGGGACTCCGCCACCCGGCGGACCTCCTGTCGCTCGTCGTCGTGCTTCGTGGTGTCGGCGAAGGCCGCCAGCATGGCGATGCTGAGGATGGCCTTCTGTTCCGCAGGCTGCATGCATGGACTCCTTCGATCGGGGAGCCCGCATTATTCCGCAGCGTTGCGGATGCGATGCGGCAGGTTCCGCGCCGGCTACTGCACCGGCATCTGGTCCGTGCCCCGGTTGTCGGCGACGGCGCCGATTCGCCAGCCGTCCTTCGTCTTCACGAGCAGGTAGACCTCGCTGAAGCGGTCCTTGCGGGACTTGCCACTGCGCTCCACGGTCTCGCTGGCAATCTCCGTCCAGACGGTCGCGAGGTCACCGTCGACCCGGGTGTCGAGGATCTTCGGTTCGCGCCGGTAGGTGCTGGTCACGGCAAACAGCACGGGGCCGATCTGGTTCCAGTGGGTCTTGAGGTCGCCCGTGACGCTGGGGCCCGTGGCAACGCCCGCGTGGGCAGAGCGCAGGGTGAACTGCACCGAGCCGCCGGCGAGCAACGCCGTCGCGTCGGTGAGCTGGCGCGCCGTGAGCGCCCGGTTGAAGGCCTGCACCACGTCGGCCGGAGCATTCTCTGGTGCGCCCGCGGCCAGTGTGGCCACCGGCAGGAGACCCATCAGGACGACGAGCGCCATCAATTGCTTCACGATGCACCTCCGCATGCGACAGACCCCTGCCGAAAGGCCATCACCTTAGCGACGACCCCGCAGGGCCACACTAGGGGGTTCCCCTGAGGCGGCCTGCCGCAGCTGGACGTATCTGGCCGGAACTTCCGGTCGTAGACTGTGGTCCGGCCAGGAGGTGCCGGATGAAGGGCGCGTTCGTCATCGAGACCTACAACGGGGTCAGCAAGGGGCTGCACTGGCTGATTGCCCTGCTGGCCTTCGTGCTGCTCGCCATGGGCAAGCTCGGGGAGGTGGAGGCCGACGAGGGCAACGGCCTGTTCGGCTGGCACACCGCGCTCGGCCTGCTGGTTCTCGCGCTGATGGTGATCCGCGCCGTGTGGCGCCTCACCCACGCCGTGCCACCGCCACCCCGGGGCATTCCCGCCTGGCAACAGCGGGCAGCCGCGCTCACCCACGGGGCGTTCTATGCCCTGCTCATGCTGCTGCCGGTGTCCGGCTGGCTGCTCGCCTCCGTGGAGGGCGATCCGCTGGACTTCTTTGGCTGGTTCGCCGTGCCGTGGTTGCCGGTGCCGGGTGGCGACGCCGCGGAAGACGCCATCGAGGAAGCCCACGAGATCCTCGGCAACGTCCTGCTGCTGCTCGCGGCCCTGCACGTGACGGCGGGCCTGAAGCATCACTTCATCGACCGGGACGAGGTACTGCGGCGCATGCTGCCGGGCGGTCGCTGAGGCCGCCCGCAGCCCCTCAGGTCACCGGACGGAGCGGTACCGTGCGGTGCACCCAGTTGGTGGGATCCGCCCGCCGGGCGGGCGACGGAATCACCAGCACGTGCTCCCGCGACAGCTCGTCGAAGCGCTCCTGGTCGATCTCGTAGCCCTGGCGGGCCCACTTGAAGACCCGCTTGCGGAACGCAAGCTCCATGCCATCGGTCTCCGTGAGGAATTCCTCCGACAGGGTCGGCGGCGTGCGGACCGGCTTCACCGATTCGACGACCCAGAGGTCCTCCTTTACGGCCTGCAGGATGCCGGCCATGCGCTCCGCGTCGTATTCGGGCTCCCGCAGGTAATTCCGGGCCTGCCAGCCGATGGCCCGGCTGCGCCCCTGGTCGATGGGCGTGCGCGCGGTGTAGTTGATCTGGCTCATGCCCTCGCGGAACGTGGGCTGGATGCGGTGGCAGAGCCCCACCAGGCTGAACTCCAGCGTGACCTGGGTCGAACTGCGCTCGGCCCCGAGCAGTTTCGCGATCTCGCCGCTCTTCTGGTCGACACCTGGGGCCGGCCGTACCCGGCTCACGCGGGCGCCCCACTCCAACTCCTCGATCGCCTGGGCCTCGAGGCGCGGGTTGCGCTTGCTGCCGAAGGCCCGGTGCACGAAGTTCGTGTGGGCCGTGTCCAGCGAGTTCTCCTCGAAGCGGACCCAGTTGGCGGCCGCCTCGAACTGGTAGGGAATCCGGTGCCAGGTCTGCGGGTCACTGAATTCCGGAAAGAGGTCGGGAACCGCCGGGCGCTCGTTCTCGGGCAGGTCGCCCAGGAAGGCCCAGACCCAGCCGTACTTCTCCATGGTCGGGTAGCTGTCGACCCGCACGCGGCGCGGGATGCGGGCATCCGGCCCGAGGGCCGGGATGTGGGTGCAGGTGCCGTCCGCGTCGAACTCCCACCCGTGGTAGGGGCAGGCCACGGTGCCCTTGCACACCTCGCCCCGGGCCAGCGACGCGCCCCGGTGGCAGCAGACGTCGCTCAGGCAGACGGCCTTTCCCTTGTCGTCCCGGAACAGCACGAAGTCGCAGCCGAGCATGCGCAGGCTGAGGGGCTTCTCGCGCCGGACCTCCGCCGACGTGGCGGCGACGTACCAGTTGTTGATGAGCATGGCCCTACTCCTCGCCGGAGGCGCGCGCGCGGGCCGGGGCCTGTGCGGTCGCCGGCAGCAGGGGAATGGTCGGCAGCACCCAGCTGCGGCTCTGGCGCCGGCCGGGGCTCGGTATCGCGTAGGCGATCCGGTCCTCGTCGGCACGCATCTTCGCCACGTCGATGCGCCAGCCCCGGGCCTCCCAGTCCCTGCAGTAGTCCCGGTAGCGCCCGATCGCCTTGTCGGCGGGCACCAGGAACTCCCGGCTGTTGTCGCTCGGCGTGAGCTTGGGATGCACGGGCTCCAGCACGTAACGGTCCTGCTCGGCGATGAACAGGCTGCGCTGCTCGATGGTGTTGTCGTAGCGGGGCTCGATCAGGTAGTTGCGACCGAACAGCACGTAGATGCGGTCGATCTTCTCCGTGATCGGCGTGTGGAAGGCGTAGCCATGCATCCAGGCCTTGTCGGAGATGTGGATGTAGGTCCAGGTGGTGTTCGGGCCGTGGTTGCCGACGCCGCCTGTCGAATAGGCGTCGCCGGTGCGGCCGGAGGCCTCGTGCATCTCCCGGTTGGGCAGCGGCGGGGCATACATGCGGTTCAGGAAGCCGGTACCCCAGGGCTTGTCGATGAGGTTCAGCTCCTCGACCCGGTAGTCCGCGCGGGTGCCCTGGAACCCGTGGGTCGGGTGCGTGAACTCGTTGTGGGCCGGGTCCATGGTGTTCTCGACGGACCGCTTGTAGTCGATCTGCCAGTCCATCTTCAGCACGATGAAACGCCAGGTGGGGTCGTCGAACTCGGGGATCGGGGGGATCTCCGGCCGCTCGGCCTCGGGCAGGTCGCCGAGGAACACGTGCACGAGCCCGTACTTCTCGACGACGGGATAGGCGTCGACCCGGGTCCGGTCGGGAATCTTCGCGTCGGGCCCGAGTGACGGAATCCGCACGCAGGCGCCGTCGGCGTTGAACGTCCAGCCGTGGTAGGGGCACTCGACGCAGTCCTTCCGGATGCGTCCGTCCGCCAGCGACCCGGAACGGTGGGTACAGGTGTCGCTGATGCAGCGCACGACGCCCTTTGAGTCGCGCCACAGGGCGAACCGCTGGCCGAGCATCTGCACCTTGAGCGGCCGGTCGGCGCCGAAGGTGACCTCGCCGCTCTGGGCGGCCACGTACCAGAAATTGATGAACACGCTGCTGATCTCCCGGGTTTTGGCCGAGGTTATCGGCCTCACGGGGCGGCGCGATTCGGAATACTACCTAGGGGCAGTTCCTGCCGGTGCGGGCCGCGGCTTGAGCGCCAGGTGGAGCAACGATGTGGATGCGAGGGCCGTGAGGAACGCCGGCGCGATGCCCGCCGAGGGCAGCAGCAACGCGAGTACCAGGGCAAATGCGGCCACCGACCAGAGCCCCCGGGCCGAGCCGGCGAGGAAGCGCACCGCCGCCTCGGGGCCATGAAGCGCGTGACTGAAGCCCGCGACCACGGACGCGACCAGCGGGAAGATGGCGGCATAACCCGCCAGGCGCGGGCCGAAGGCGGCGGCGACTCCACTGGTGACGAAGGTCAGCAGCACGCCGACCACCATGCGCGCCGGCAACTCGAGGCGGTTCGGCGGCAGCGGGCGCACCGGCCCCGGCGGCCGCCGCACGAGCAGACCCGCCAGGGTGAGTCCGGCCGCGCCGATCAGTGCGGATGGCACCAGCCCCGCGGGGGCGAGGCTCACGAGGCCCACGACGACCGTCCAGCCGAGGAAGCCCAGCAGCATCACCTGCCACCAGCGGAACCTCGGGGCGAGCCGCGCGTAGAGGATGACG
>CALGMY010000233.1 GCA_937958785.1 uncultured Gammaproteobacteria bacterium
CCGCGACCGGCTGATGGCCGCGCTGGGCGTGCGCAACCTCAGCGGCTACAACCGCAAGATCAAGCAGGCCGCGGAGAAGGGCGAGCCCATCCCCGACCCGCTGGTGGGCACCGAGTACGCCCCGAAGCCGACCCTCGACGGCGCCGTGCCCACCCTGGAACCGCTGCCCCACATCGTGGTCATCATCGACGAGCTGGCCGACATGATGATGATCGTCGGCAAGAAGGTGGAGGAGCTCATCGCCCGCCTGGCCCAGAAGGCCCGGGCGTCCGGCATCCACATGGTCATCGCCACCCAGCGCCCGTCCGTGGACGTGATCACCGGCCTCATCAAGGCCAACATCCCGACCCGCATCGCCTTCCAGGTGTCGGCCAAGGTCGATTCCCGCACCATCCTCGACCAGAGCGGCGCCGAGAGCCTGCTCGGCCACGGCGACATGCTGTTCCTGCCGCCTGGCACGGGCATGCCGCTCCGGGTCCATGGCGCGTTCGTCTCCGACCAGGAGGTGCACCGGGTCGTCGCCCAGCTGAAGGGCAGCGGGCCGCCCCAGTACATCGACGAGATCACCGAGGGTCCCGCGGGCGGACTGCCGGGCGTTCCGGGCGAGGGCCCCGCCGGCGAGGGTGACGCGGAGGGCGAGGCGGATCCCCTCTACGACCAGGCGGTGAAGATCGTCGCCGAGACCCGGCGCGCCTCCGTCTCCGGCATCCAGCGGCGCCTCAAGATCGGCTACAACCGGGCCGCGCGGCTGGTCGAGACCATGGAGTCCGCCGGCCTGGTGGGCCCCCTGCAGTCCAACGGCTTCCGGGAAGTGCTCGCGCCGCCGCCGCCGGACGGCGACTAGGCCTCCCGCCGTGCGCGGTCCCGTCATGGCGGCGCTGCTGCTCGGGCTGGTGGCCAGCGGGGCCGGCGCGGCCACCGGTGGCGAGGAGCGGCTGAAGGCGTTCCTCGCCAGCGTGCAGGCCCTCGAGGCCGGGTTCAGCCAGCAGGTCGTCGATTCCCGCGGCGTCGTCCTCGAGGACAGCTCGGGCACCGTGGTCATGCAGCGGCCGGGCCGCTTCCGCTGGAACTACACCTCGCCCTTCGAGCGGGTGATCGTCGCCGACGGCGAGCGCATCTGGCTCTACGAGGCCGACCTTGCCCAGGTCACCATCCGGCGCCTGTCGGCGAGCATCGGGGACACGCCCGCGGCACTGCTCACCGGCCGGGAGTCGGTGCTGGACCGCTTCGACGTGGCCCGGTCCTGGCAGGAGGACGGGCTCGCGTACGTGCGGCTGGCGCCGCGCTCGGCCGATGCGGACTTCGCCGCCGTGTCCCTGGCCTTCGACGGCGCGGTGCTGCGCCGCCTGGTGCTGGACGACCGCCTCGGCCAGCAGACCCGCATCGATCTCACGGATGTGCGCGTCAATCCGAAGGTCCCACCGGACCAGTTCCGCTTCGAGCCGCCCGCCGGCGTCGACGTCATCGACGACAGCGAGCTCTGACGCGCCGTGCGGCCCCTCGAGTTCGGGCGCTGGTGGCTGGCGGCGGGCCTCGCCCTGCTGGCCCTGGGACTGCTGGGCGCGCTGGCCCCGCCGCCGGCCGGGGTCGTGGGCTCCCTCAACGACAAGGCCCTGCACGTGGCGGGCTTCGTGGCCTTCATGGTCTGGTTCGGTGGCATCGTCGAGCCCCGGGTGCTGCCCCGGGTGGGCCTCGCGCTCGTGGCCTATGGCCTGCTCATCGAGCTGCTGCAGGGCCTCACCCCCAACCGGCAGCCGGAGGTCCTCGACCTGGTCGCTGACGCCGGCGGGGTTCTGCTAGGCTGGCTCCTCAGCGCCGCGGGCCTCTCCCGCTGGTGCACGCTGCTGGAGTCATGGCTCGTACCCCGGAAAACCTGACCGCGCCGCCGGAGGCCTTCCGGCCTCTGGCCGACCGCATGCGGCCGGCCAGGCCCATCGACGTGGTGGGCCAGGGGCACCTGCTCGCCCCGGGCAAGCCGCTGGCCCGCCTGCTCGGCGGTGACCTGCACTCGGCGATTTTCTGGGGGCCACCGGGCTCGGGCAAGACCACCCTGGCCCGCCTCCTCGCCGACACCGCGGGCGCGCGCTTCATCGCGCTGTCGGCCGTGCTGGCGGGCGTGAAGGAGGTGCGGGAGGCCATCGCCGACGCGCAGGCCCATCCCGGCGAGCCCACCGTGCTGTTCCTCGATGAGGTGCACCGCTTCAACAAGGCCCAGCAGGATGCCTTCCTGCCCTTCATCGAGGACGGCACCATCGTCTTCGTCGGCGCGACCACCGAGAACCCGGCCTTCGCGCTCAACAACGCGCTCCTGTCCCGCGCGCGGGTCTACGTGCTCAAGGCGCTCGAGGACCCGGCCCTCGCCCGGATCCTGCGCGCCGCCCTCGACGATGCGGAGCGCGGGCTCGGCCGCGAGCGGGTGCAGGCGGGCGACGACGTCCTGCTCGCCCTGTCCCGGGGCGCCGACGGCGATGCCCGCCGGGCCCTCAACCTGCTGGAACTCGCGGCTTCCCTGGCGGGCGAGGGCGGCGAGATCACGGCCGAGGTCGTCGCCACGGTGCTTGCCGGCAGCTACCGGCGCTTCGACCGGCAGGGCGACGTCTTCCACGAGCAGATCTCGGCCCTGCACAAGTCGGTGCGGGGCTCGGACCCGGATGCAGCGCTCTACTGGCTGGCACGCATGCTGGACGGCGGCTGCGATCCCGCCTACCTCGGCCGGCGGGTGGTGCGCATGGCGAGCGAGGACATCGGCAATGCCGACCCGCGGGCCCTGCCGCTCGCCCTCGAGGCCTGGCAGGCCTACGAGCGGCTCGGCGCGCCGGAGGGCGAGCTGGCCCTCGCCCAGGCGGTGGTGTTCATGGCCTGCGCGGCCAAGAGCAACGCGGTCTACACGGCCTGGCAGGCGGCCCGCGCGGACGTCGCGACCCACGGCACCCTCGAGGTGCCGGCGCCGCTCCGCCCGGCCTCCACCGCGCTCGCCCGCAGCCTCGGCCACGGCCGGGGCTACCGCTACGCCCACGACGAGCCCGATGCCTTCGCGGCCGGCGCCAGCTACTTCCCCGAGGCCCTCGGCCAGCCCGTCTACTACGAGCCGGTGCCCCGGGGCCTCGAGCAGCGCATCGCCGAGAAGCTCGCGGACCTGCGCGAACGAAATCGCCTGGCCCGGCAGGGCAAGCCCCGGGTGTAAACTGCCGGGCCGCAACCCGCCGCCTGTCCGGAACCCGACGATGCTCGACCCCAAGCTCCTGCGCACCGACCTCGACACCGTGCGGGCCAACCTGGCCCGGCGCGGCTTCGCCTTCGACGCGGCCGCCTTCCAGGCGCTCGAGGATCGCCGCAAGGCGGTCCAGGTCCGGGCCGAGGAACTCCGGGGCGAACGCAACACCCGCTCGAAGGAGATCGGCCGGCTGAAGGCCGCCGGGCAGGACACCGCGGCGCTGATGGCGGCCGTGAAGGCGCTCGGCGACGAGCAGGCCGACCTGGAGGCCCAGCTCGCGACGCTCCAGGGCGCCCTGGAGGACGTGCAGCTCGGCCTGCCCAACCTGCTGCTGCCCGAGGTCCCCGCGGGCCGGGACGAGACGGCGAACGTGGAAGTCCGCCGCTGGGGTGAGCCCCGGTCGTTCGGCTTCACGCCGAAGGACCATGTGGACCTGGGGGCGGAGACCGGCCTGCTCGACCTGGATGCGGCGGGCCTGATCGCCGGCGCCCGCTTCTCGGTCCTGAAGGGGCCGCTGGCCCGGCTGCACCGGGCGCTCATCCAGTTCATGCTCGACCTGCACACGGGCGAGCACGGCTACACCGAGGTGTACGTGCCCTACCTCGTGAACCGGGCCAGCCTCAAGGGCACGGGCCAGTTGCCCAAGTTCGCGGCGGACCTCTTCGCCGTGGGCGGCGAGGCCGACCTCCTGCTCATCCCGACCGCCGAGGTGCCCGTCACGAACCTGGCCCGGGACCGCATCCTCGACGCGGGCGAGCTGCCGGCGCGCTTCGTGGCGCACACCCCCTGCTTCCGCTCGGAGGCGGGCTCCTACGGCAAGGACACCCGGGGCATGCTCCGCCAGCACCAGTTCGAGAAGGTCGAGCTCGTGCACCTCGTGCCCCCCGCTGACTCGGCCGCCGCGCTCGAGCAGCTCACGGGCCACGCGGAGGCCGTGCTCCAGCGGCTCGGGCTGCCCTACCGGGTGATGGCGCTGTGCGCCGGCGACACGGGCTTCGCCTCGGCCCGCACCTACGACCTGGAGGTGTGGCTGCCGGGCCAGCAGTGCTACCGGGAGATCTCCTCCTGCAGCAACTGCACGGACTTCCAGGCCCGGCGCATGGTGGCGCGCTGGCGCAGCCCGGCCACGGGCAAGCCCGAGCTCCTGCACACGCTGAACGGCTCGGGCGTCGCCGCCGGCCGGGCCCTGATCGCCGTGATGGAGAACTACCAGGAGGCCGACGGTTCCATCACCGTGCCGGAGGCGCTGCGCCCCTACATGGCCGGCACCGCGCGGCTGCCGGCCCGGCCGGCGTGAAGGCCGGGGCCGGCCTGGCCGGCCTCCTGGCCTGGCTCGCCACCGGCGCCGCCGTCCTCGCCCTGCTGGCCGCGGAAGACGACATGCGCCTGCCACCCCTTCCCGGTCCCTATCCCGACGCGCCGTCCGGTACCGTCACCGACGATTACCACGGCACGAGAGTGGCCGATCCCTGGCGCTGGCTGGAGGACGTGTCGTCGCCCGAGACGGCCGCCTGGGTGGCCGCCCAGAACGAGCTGACCGGTCGCTACGTGGCCGGCCTGCCGGGCCGGGACCGGTTCGCCACGCGCCTGCGGGCCCTCCTCAACCACGAGCGCCAGGGCGTGCCCGACCGGGAGCACGGCGTGTACGTCTACGCTTTCAACCCGGGCACGGCGGACCAGGACGTGCTGCGGGTGGCCGACGCGCCGGACAGCCCGGGCCGGGTCCTCGTGGATCCCGCGGCGTTCCGCGCCGACGGCACCGCGTCCATCGGCGACTTCAGCCTGAGCCCGGATGGCAGCCGCCTGGCCTACGCCGTGTCCGACGGCGGCAGCGACTGGCGCACCTGGCGGGTGCGGGACATCGCCAGCGGCACCGACGATCCGGTGGTGCTCGAGGGCACCAAGTTCACCGGGGTGAGCTGGTCCCGGGACGGGAAGGGCTTCTACTACAGCCGCTACCCGCGCCGGGAGGACGGGGAGGGCTACGACGACGGCCGGCAGGTCGCCGTGCACTTCCACGCGCTGGGCACCGCCCAGGCCGCTGATCCCCTGATCTACGCCGTCACCGACCACCCGACCCGGGATCCCTACGCCCAGGTGACGCCGGACGGGCGGTTCCTGCTGATCGCGCTCGAGGACGGCTACGTCACGAATGCCCTGCACTACCGGCGGCTGGCCACCGACGGCACGCCCGGCCCCGTGGTACCGCTGCTCGACGCCTGGGACGCCCGCTACGAGTTCCTGGGCGCGGTGGGCGACACCTTCTACCTGCTGACCACGAATGCCGCGCCCCGGGGCCGCGTGATCGCGGTGGACCTGTCCGCACCCGCCCGGGACGACTGGCGGGAAGTCATCCCCGAGGGAGAGCGGGTCATCGAGGCGGCGGCCGTGATCGGCGACCGGCTTGTCGTGCAGTCGATCGCCGACGTCCGGACC
>CALGMY010000234.1 GCA_937958785.1 uncultured Gammaproteobacteria bacterium
CCACCGGGGCCCGCCACTTCGACGGGTCGGCGAGGATTGAGGCGTGGAAGCGCTTCGCCTGCAGGGGATCCGTGTGGCCGATGGTCATGGCGGTGCGCTGGCGGGTGCCGAACGGATTGAAGATCACGGGCACGTCCGGCCGGTTGTAGCGGGTCAGGTTCTTCAGCACCACGGCCGGGCCGTCGGTCTCGGCCAGGTGGCGCATCAGCGCCTGCAGCTCGTTGGTGCCCCGGCCCGCGTCCACGGGCAGGTCCACGTTGCGCAGCTGGCCGGACCTCTCCAGGTGGGCCAGGAAGTCCCGCATGTCACGGTAAGCCATTCGACGTCTCCGTTCGGTGTTCGCTGTTCGGTGTTCGTGGGGTCGTCAGAGGCCAAGGCTCCCCGGGTTCATCAGCCCGCGCGGGTCGACGACGCGCTTCAAGCCGTCGAGGAGCGCGCGGGTGCCGGGCTCCAGGGATTCGCGATAGGGGTAGAAGCGGCCAAGCTGCTGGTGCACGGCGCCATGCTCCCGGAAGATGCCGGCGAGGTCCCGCAGCATGCCCGCCACGGCGTCGGAGGCACCGGGCACCGCCGGCAGGTCCCGGTAGCGGGCCGCCGCCTCCGGCTCCAGGTTGCGCAGGTGGAAGGGCGTGAGCGCGTCCGGGTAGTAGAAGGCGGGCTCGAACACGATGTCGGTGCCCGAGGTGCCGGTGAGGTGGGACGTGGCGATGCGGAAGCGGGCGAGGAGGTCGGCCTTGCCGGCGAAATAGGCCATGGTGTCGGTGAAGACGCCCGCGACTTTCGATGGCGGCAGGCACGCATGGATGGGCACCCAGCGCTCGCCGGCGTGCCCCACCAGGAACTCGCCCACGTGGCGGAAGGGCGTGGCGCGTACCACCTTCGGGATGACCGGCTCGATCTCCCGGCCGCCTGCGGCGATGGCGATGCGCCGGATTTCCGCGAGCCGCCAGGCCGCGTCAACCGGGTGGGCCGCATCCAGGGTCGAATGCAGCGAGTACGCCACCCCGTCGGCAAAGCCGGTGGCGCCCGCCACGGCGATGCCCGCGGCTTCCCGGATGCCCTTCGCGAGGCTGGGCTGGCCGCGCACGACGCCGCCGAGCGTCGCGAGGCCGCTCTTCACGCCCCTGACCATCGTGCGCTTGCCGTTCAGGTAGGGGTCCAGGCCGAAGCACTCCGCGGCGAGCCGCGCCCGCCCGATCTCCGCCTGGGCATCGGCCATGGCGTGGAAGTCGTCGAACGCGAAGGACGCGTACTCCGTGCAGGCCGGCGTGCGCAGGAGGCGCAGGGTCGCCTCCACCTTCACGCCGAGGGCGCCGGTGTCGGCCAGGAAGAGACCCGTGAGGTCCGGGCCAAAGTGCCGGAAGAAGGGCGTGCCGCCGCGGCGGGCGCCCGCCCCGGTGCGCACCAGCGACCCGTCGGCGAGTGCGACCTCGAGGCCCAGCACGCTCTCCGCCACCGTGCCGAAGGCCGCCGAGCCGTAGAACATGCTGTTCTGGGACAGCGCGCCGCCGACCGTCGCGAACATGCCCGACATGGGGCCGAAATAGGGCGTGCGCAGGCCGCGGGCCTTCAGGGCTTCGTGGAGCTGCTGCCAGGTGCAGCCGGCCTCGGCGGTGACGTAGAGGTCCTCCTCGTTGACCTCGACGATCCGGTTGAGGTCCCGGCAGTCGACGATCACCGTCCGCTCGCTCGCCGGGACGTAGCCCCGGGTGTAGGACATGCCGCCGCCCCGGGGCACCACCGCATAGCCGGCGGCCGTGGCGGCGCCAATGGCAGCCGCCAGCTGGTGGCGGTCCGCGGGCCGGACCGCGAGGTCCGCGACCGCGTCGGCCCAGAAGGCGTCCCGGGACAGGTACGCCCGCTCGGCCCGATCGGTGACGACCCGGTCCCGGCCGAGGAGGCCGGCCAGCGTTTCTCCGAGGGTGGGCGACGCGTCCAAGGCAGGGTACGACCGGAAAATGACGAGTGCCTATACTAGGCAGCGACCATGCAAGCCCCCTTGATCTACATCAATACCCCGTGCCACCGGTGCGTGGCCCGCACGGCCACCCTCTGCGCCAGCCTGGCGGACGACGACATGCACCGGCTGTACGCCCTGGCGACGGAACTCCGCTTCGACACGGGGGACCTGCTGCTCCGCCAGGAGCTGCCGGCGGACCACGTGTTCAGCATCCGTTCCGGTCACGCGATGCTGTTCCGCCTGACCGACGACGGCAAGCGGCAAATCCTCGCGTTCCTGTTCGCCGGTGACTTCGTCGGTTTCACCTCCGAGGACCGCTACCACTACGCGGTGGCCGCGATCTCGCCTGTGGACGCATGCCGCTTCGAACGGGCGGCGCTCGAGGCACTGATCAGCGAGTTCCCGCAGATGGACCGCAAGCTCCGCTTCACGCTTACCCGCGCGATGGATGCCTCGTTCGAGCTGTTGTTCTCGCTGGGCCGGAAGGACGCCGTGCAGAAGGTAGCGTCATTCCTGTGGTACGTGGGCTACCGCCAGCGGAAGCTTGGCCGGCCGGACAATCCGGTGCACCTGCCCATGCGCAGGGCCGACGTCGCGGATTTCATGGGCCTCACCACGGAGACGGTGAGCCGCACCCTGAAGACCCTCACGGGCATGGGGATCATCCGGCTGCAGGGCTCATGGGACGTCGAGATCACCGACATGGACCGGCTGCGCGAGGTTGGCGTCGTGGTGGCGGAGCCTGCGCCGTTCCTGCACCAGGACCCGGACTACTACCCGCGCAAGGACCCCTGAGGCGCGCTCAGCGGGCGGCCGGCAGGCCGGCGGGGTCCGGCGCCACCCGGCAGATCTTCACGCCCGTGTTGCCGCCGGAGAACAGGCTGGCGAGCGAGTGGGGCATGTTCTCGAGCCCTTCGTCCACGTCCTCGCAGTTCTTCAGCTCGCCGGCGCGGAACCAGGCCAGCAGGTCATTCTCGGCTTCCGCGTAGCGGTTCCAGTAGTCGAAGACCACGAAGCCTTCCATCCTCGCCCGCTTGTAGACCATGCACTGGTAGTTGATCGGGCCATGGTGGGGGCCCGGCGAGTAGTCGCTGGAGATGAAGCCGCAGATGACGATGCGGGCGTGCATGGCGAGGCGCGCGAGGCCCTCGTTCAGGATGTCGCCGCCCACGTTGTCGAAGAACACGTCAATGCCATCGGGGAAGAGCTCCGCGAGGCGCTGCCCCACGTTCTCGGTGCGGTAGTTGATGGTGGCGTGGTAGCCGAGTTCCTCGCGCAGCCAGCGGCACTTGGCGTCGGAGCCCGCGGTACCCACCACCTTCTTCGCACCCTTGATCCGGGCGATCTGGCCGGCCACGGAGCCGACGCCGCCAGCGGCCGCCGTGACCAGCACGTTGTCACCGGCCTTCAGCCCGCCGACCTCGAGCAGCCCGAAGTACGCCGTCGCGCCAGCCTGGCCGAGCACACCGAGCTCCGTGGAGAGCGGGCTCACGGGATTCGCGACCTTCTTGGTGCTGAAGACGAACTCCGCACCCCGTGGCCGCTGGATCGAGTAGTCCTGCCAGCCGAGGGAGCCCACGAAGATCTCGCCGGCCCGGTAGTCCGGGTGGCGTGAGGCGACGATCTGGCCGACGCCCCGGCCCCGCATCACCTCCCCGAGCGGCAGGTTCTCGAGGAACGAGTGGTGGCTCTTCTCGAGGTAGCCGCGCTGGGCCGGCACGGGGGCGAGGCAGATGGTGCGCACCAGGAACTCGCCCTCCTCGGGCTGGCGCACGGGCTCGCTGGTCCAGTCGAACAGCGCCGGGCTGATCGGTTCGTCGGGACGGGGGTAGCGCGCCACGCGCCACTGGCGGTTGGTTTCCGCGGCCATCGCTTTTGCTCCAGAATGCCCGCCCGGGCGGGCCGTGAGCGGAGTATGGGTCCCGGCCGGCCGGCCGCCCATTGATGTACATCAAACTGGAAGAACGCGCGTGAACCTCGCCGATCTCATCGCCAGCCACGGCCGCAACCGGCCGGTGGACCCCGCCATCGAGCAGGCTGGCGTGGTCCTCTCCATGGCCGACGTGGCCCGCCGGATGGAATCCTTCGCAGCGGGCCTTAAGGCCCGGGGCGCCGGCCCCGGCACCGTGGTGGGCCTGTGCCTCAAGGACAGCGCCGACCACCTGGTGATGCACTTCGCCGTCGCCCGGCTTGGCGCCGTCATCCTGCCCATGGATCACCGCTGGACCCCCGCCGAGAAGTCGGCGGCCGCCCTGGCCTTCGGCGCCGCGCTCGTGCTGGTCGAACCCGGCGCGGCGCCGGTGGAGGGAGCCCGTTGCGAGGTACTGGACGGATCCTGGGCAGTACTGGGTGCCGCCGGACTCCCGCCGTCGCCCCAGGGCGCGGACCAGGCCCTGCTCCTCTCCCTGTCGTCGGGCACGACCGGCCGTCCCAAGGGGGCCGTCGTGACCCACGGCCAGCTGTACGAGCGCTTCGTGAACCAGTGGGTGACGCTTGGCCTGAACGCCTCGGACCGCTTCATCGCAGTGACGCCGCTGTACTTCGGCGCCGGGCGGTCGTTCTGCATGTCGATGCTGGCGGCCGGCGCCGTGGTGATCCTCGAACCGCCACCTCACCCGCCGGGCCGCCTGGCCCCCGCGATCAATGCGTCCGGCGCCACGGCCTGCTTCGTGGTGCCGACGATGATGCGCCGCCTGCTCGGCGAGCACGCCGGTGACGGGCTGCTGTTCCCAGGCCTGCGGCTGCTCGTGTTCGGTGGCTCCATCGTCGCGGGCGACGAGGCGGCCCGGGTGCGCGCGCGCCTTACCCCGAACCTCGCGAGCTACTACGCCACCAGCGAGGGTGGAGGGATCAGCGTGCTCTGGCCCGCCGAGTTCGCCGAACACGGCGACACGGTGGGACGGCCGACCTTCCGCGTCGAGGTGCAGGTGGTCGACGGCGACGACCGGCCCGTGCCGGCCGGCGAGGTCGGGCGGCTGCGCTTCCGCGGCCCGGGCGTCGCCACGGCCTTCCTGGACGAGGACGGGCGGGAGCAGCACGGCCCTCCGGGGGGCTGGTTCTACCCGGGTGATCTCGCCAGCCTCGACGCGGACGGTTTCGTCAGCCTCCGGGGCCGGGAGAAGGAGATGATCATCCGGGGCGGGATCAACGTGTATCCCGCCGAGATCGAGCGGGTGCTGTGCGAGCACCCGGCAGTGAAGGAGGCGGGGGTCGTGGGCTGGTCGGCCCCCGAGCGGGGCGAGGAGATCGCCGCCTTCGTCGCGACCACCGGTGCAGTGGACGAGCACGAGCTGCTCGAGTGGTGTGCCGCGCGGCTCGCACCCTACAAGCTGCCGCGGACGATCCGGTTCCTCCCCGAACTGCCGAAGACGAACTTCGGCAAGGTCCGCAAGGCCGACCTGGTGGCGCTGCTGCCGGCCCCGTTGTCCTAGCCGGACGTCTCCGGTCCGACCACCACGAGCGACTTGCCGACGTTTTCGCCCCTCATGAGCCGGGCGAAGTGGGCAGGTGTCTGCGCCAGCCCCTCGGCCCGGTCCTCCTGGTAGCGGATCGCGCCGGAGCGTATCCAGGGCGCCACCTGGTCCACGAACTCCTGGCGCCGGTCCTCGAAGTCGAAGACGACGAGGCCGCGCATCACGGCCCGCTTCATGATGGCGACGCCCAGGTTGATGCTGGCCGCCGAGGGGTCGTTGTACTGGGCCATGAGGCCGCACATCACGACGGTGCCGTAGTTCTTCAGGACGCCGAGGGCCGTCATGAGCATCTGGCCGCCGACGTTGTCGTGGTAGACGTCCGCACCCTCGGGCACGGCGGCTTTCAACCTCGCCGGGAAGTCGGCGCCCTTGTAGTTGACGCAGGCACGGAAGCCGAACTCCCGGGTGACGAGCGCGCACTTCGCGTCGGAGCCCGCGATGCCGACGGCTGACGCCCCGCGCTGGCGGGCGATCTGGCCGACCAGCGAGCCCACGGGCCCGGCGGCGGCGGAAACGAGCACCACCTGGCCGGGCGCAACCTGCGCCAGCTGCACGGCGCTCGCCCAGGCGGTGAGGCCGGGCATGCCGAGCACGCCGAGCCAGGCCGACAGGGGCGCCACGGCCGGGTCCACGCGGTTCACCGCCGTGCCGTCGGCCACCGACCAGGCCTGCCAGCCGCCGGGGTGCCGCACGTAGTCGCCGGGCGCGAAGCCCGGGTGCCTGGACTCCACCACCTGGCCCACCGTCTCGCCGATGGGAACCTCGCCGATGCCCAGCGGGCGCGTGGAGGTCACGTGCCGGCCGGCCATGGCCGGCCGCTGGTAGGGGTCCAGGGAGAGGTAGATGTGCCGCACCAGCACCTGGCCTTCGCCCGGCACGGGCAGCGGCGCGTCCGCGAGCGCGAAGTTCGCCGCGGTGGGGACACCGTCCAGCGGGGTGGCCAGGACGACCTGGCGGTTGACACGGGTCATGTGGATACGGACTCCTTCAGCAGGCGGCCAATCAGGGCGTCCTTGCGCAGCCAGATCTCGTGCAGCCAGCGCTGGACCTGCTTGCGGACCTGCGGGTCGCCCGTGTAGTCACCGGCACTGAAGCCGGCCGGTATGGGCAGCCGATCCACCCGCACGATCACCTTGCGCACGTCCCCGCGCAGGAACTCCCAGAAGCTGGGTGCCCCGTCCGGGTAGACGATGGTGACGTCCAGCAGGCTGTCGAAGCGGTCTCCCAGCGCCTGCAGCGCCAGGGCGAGGCCGCCCGCCTTGGGCTTCAGCAGGTGGGTGTATGGCGATGACTGGGCCGCGTGCTTCGCCGGCGTGAAGCGCGTGCCCTCGACGAAGTTCATGACGCTGGTCGGCACGAGCGCGAACTTCGCGCAGGCGCGCCTGGTGGCCTCCAGGTCCTGCAGCCGCTTCTCGGGATGCTTGCGCAGGACCTGGTCGGAGTGGCGCCGCATGAACGGGAAGTCGAGGGCCCACCAGGCCAGGCCCATGAACGGCACGTAGATCAGCTGCTGCTTCAGGAAGAACTTGAGCAGCGGAATCCGGCCGTTGAACACCCGCTGCAGGACGAAGATGTCCACCCAGGACTGGTGGTTGCAGTTCACCATGTACCAGCCCCGGTAGTCGAACTGCTCGACGCCCTGCACGTCCCACTCGGTGCGCTGGGTGAGGGCCATCCACCCGCTGTTGCAGGTCACCCACCGGTTGGCGATCCAGTTGAGGACGGGGTCGAGGACCCGCCGGACGGCCCGGAAGGGCAGCAGCAGCCGGACCAGCGCGAAGCAGAACAGCAGCAGGCACCAGAACAGCACGTTCAGGCCCAGCAGCAGGGAGGCCAGCAGCCCGCGGGCCAGGGGAGGGAGGAAGGTCAGCACCGGACGGGTCAGAGCAGCGGACGCCAGCGGGCGGCAGCCCCCTGGCCCCGGCGGACCATGGTGGTGCGGTACTCGTACATGTCCGGTCGGTACCGGCTCTCGAGGAGTGCCACCGGATGGTCGTCCCCGTCGGAGAAGAGGCTGGTCATCGCGATCAGCGGCGCGCCGATCGGCAGCTTCAGCACGCTGGCCGTCTGCTCGTCCGCGGCCTGGGCGCTGATCGCCTGCTCGGTGCGCGCGAGGTAGATCCCGGCCCCCTCGATGGCCGTGAGCACCGGCTGCTTCTCGAGCACCCGGCGCCCCACCCGGCGCGCGACGGCATCCGGCAGGTAGACGGTGAGCAACGTGAAGGGCTCGCCGGCCAGGTGCCGGAGCCGCTGCAGCAGGAAGACCGGGTCCGTGCTGCCGAACTGCGCGGCGATGGAGGCCGGGGGTTCGATGGTGGCGGCGCGCAGGTTGCGGGACTCGGTGGCCGCATCCTCGCGCCGTCCCGGCTGCAGCAGCCCGCCGATGTTGTAGCGGTCGCGGAACTCGACCGGCTTTGGCACCGCGAAGGTGCCCACGCCCCGCCGACGCTCCACGAGGCCGTCGAGCTCCAGCATCTGCAGGGTGCGCCGGATGGTCACCCGGGACACGCCGAATTCCTCGGCCATCTGGTGCTCGCCCGGCAGGGGCTTGCCGGGGTCGATCTGCTGGTTGCGGATGCGCTCCCGGAGCACGACGTAGACCTGGTGGTAGAGCGGGACGACGGTGCGGTCCCGGGAGCCGTCGACCTTGCGCCGGCCGACGGCCGGGACGGGCCGGGGCGTCACGCGCCCGCTCCCGCCACCCGGCGCGCGAGCAGCGCGTCGATGGCGCCGCCGCCGAGCCCGAGTTCCTCCAGCACTTCGCGCGTGTGCTCCCCGGGGCCTGGCGGCTGCCGGCGCAGGCCGAAGCGCCGCTCGCCCATCTCCAGCGGCAGGGCGGGCAGGGCAGTCTGGCCACCGGCGGGCAGGTTGGTCGGGATGAGCCCGCCGGAGGCGAGCAGGTGGGGATCGGTCCACAGGTCCTCGGGCCGGTTGATGGGTGCGAAGGGCAGGCCGATCTTCTCGAGTTCGGCCATGAGCCTGTCCTTCGGCAGCGCGCCCAGCCGCTCGCGGATCACGGGCAGGAATTCGGAGCGCCGGGCGACCCGCCCGCCGTTGTCCCGGAGTGCCTCGTCGGCCGCCAGGGCGTCGAGCCCGAAGGCGCGGCAGAAGCGCTCCCACTGGGCATCGCTCACCACGCCGATGAACACCTGGGAGCCATCCGCCGTGTCGAAGATGTCGTAGACCGCCCAGGCAGCGACCCGGACCGACATGGGCGGGGCCGCCTTGCCCGTGCGGGCATGCTGGGCCATGTGCTGGCCCATGAGGTACACCACGTCCTCGAACAGCGCGTTCTTCACCTTCTGGCCGCGGCCGGTACGCCGCCGTTCCTCGAGGGCCGCCAGGATGCCGATCGCGCCGAACATGCCGCCCATGATATCAATCACGGAAGCGCCGGCGCGCAGCGGTCGCCCGGGCGGGCCCGTCATGTAGGCGAGGCCCCCCATCATCTGGGCCACCTCGTCGAGGGCCACCCGGTGCTCGTAGGGACCCTTGAGGAAGCCCTTCTCGGAGCAGTAGATGATCCGCGGATTCGCGGCGGCGAGTTCGTCGTAGCCAAGCCCCAGGCGCTCCATGGTGCCCGGGGCGAAATTCTCGACCACCGCGTCGGCCGTGCCGACCAGGTCGAGGGCGAGCTGCCGGCCCTCGGGTGACTTGATGTCGAGGCAGACGCTGCGCTTGTTCCGGTTGAACATCAGGAAGTACCCGGCGCCCGAGCCGGGCAGCTCCCGCGTCTTGTCGCCGCCGATCGGCTCGACACGGATCACGTCGGCGCCCATGTCGCCGAGTATCGCGCCCACCGCCGGGCCCATCAGCATGTGGGTGAACTCGAGGACCCGGATTCCCGCGAGGGGCAGTGCGCCGTCGTCAGCCATGGTGAGGGTGGTTCTGTATTAGTTTAGATACAAGTATCATCGCACGATGACCCTCGACCCGCACCTGCTCTGGGCCTACGCCCACATCGTCCTGTTCGTCTACTGGCTCGGCGCCGACGTGGGCCTCTACGGCGTCATGATCCTCGTCAAGAACCCGAAGCTCTCCTACGAGACCCGGGCCACCCTGATCAAGCTCGCCTTCTACATCGACCTGTTCCCGCGGGTGACGTTCGCGCTGCTGCTGCCCGTGGGCATGCACCTCGCGCGGGACCTCGGCCTGTATCCCTTCCCGGACTGGCTCATGGCCCTTGCCTGGACGGCGGGCATCCTCTGGAGCCTCTTGCACCTGGCCGTGGTCTGGTACAAGGGCACGGCCTTCGCCCGTGGCCTCGTGCGCTTCAACCAGGCCTACGAGCTGGTCCTGGGCGGGTTCTTCGTGGGCGTCGGCGCCTGGTCCCTCGCCACCGGCACCCCGATCGAGGCCGGCTGGTTCGCCGCCAAGCTGCTGCTCTTCGGCCTGATCTTCTGGGTGATCCTCGGCATCGACGTCGTGTTCCAGCCCTTCACGACGATCCTGCGCATGGGGCCGACCGGCTCCACGCCGGAGAAGGAGCGGGAGGTCACCCGGGCCACCCACATCACCATGGCCTGGGCGGTGCTGCTCTACCTGCTCGTGCTCGCCGTGGCCTTCCTCGGCAAGGTCAAGCCCTTCTGGTGATGGCCAGGG
Source organism: uncultured Gammaproteobacteria bacterium (assembly GCA_937958785.1). Classification (GTDB taxonomy): domain Bacteria; phylum Pseudomonadota; class Gammaproteobacteria; order Steroidobacterales; genus SHZI01. The sequence continues at coordinate 10,036 of CALGMY010000234.1, forward strand.
TCACACGGCCCGCAGGCTGAAGTCCGCGACGCCGAGCCGCCGGCACCCGTCGGCCGTGATCTGCACGGTGTCCTCCATGTGCACCGAGCCCCAGCCGATCTCCGTGTGGGGCATGTCCACGTTGATCACCATGTTCTCGCACAGCACCTGGTCCGGCCGGGTCTGGGGCTGCACGCCCGCGGGCTTCGGGTCGTCGGTGTGCTCGAGTCCGAGGCTGTGCACCAGCGGCTCCCGGAAGTCCGGGATGCCCTCCCGGCGCACCACCTTCTGGACGGCGGCGGCGAGTTCGCTGTAGCGGACCCCGGGGCGCAGGTACTCCTGCGCGGCCTCCCAGCCCAGGTTGATGGCCCGGTGCCGCTTCCGGTGCTCGGCGGAAGGCTCGCCCAGCACCGCGCACCGGCCGAAGTCGCCGTGGTAACGGCCCACATGGCCGAGCGCGTCGAACATCACCGGCTCCCCGGGCCGCACGCGACCGTGGGGCAGCTCGCCGACGCCGCAGGCGAGGTACACGCCGCGGGCGCCCTGGCGCAGCATCTCCATGAGGTAGACGTTCTCCAGTTCCTCCCAGGTGATGCCGTCCTGGAGCGCGCCGGCGGCGGCGAGCAGCGCGGTCTCGTTGGCCCGGGCCGCGCGGGTCATCAGCTCGATCTCCCGGGGTGTCTTCACCAGGCGGATGTCGTTGAAGAGCTGGGGATGGTAGCGGCAGTCGACGTCGGGCAGCCCAGCGGCGGCGAGCCAGCCGGCGACGCGGGCGTCATCGGTCGCGATGCGGCCCCTGGCGAGTCCGGCCGCCTTCAGGGCCCGCCCGAGGGCGTGGAACGCATCCGCGGACATCTGTGTCCCGAGGCGCTGCACGATCCCGGTCCAGCGCTGCTCCAGGTCGCCGAGCGCAGCGCCCGGGCGCACCGGCCAGCCGGTGTAGTCGGCGCCCCTCAGCGTCCCGTCCGGAAAGCGGCGCTCACCCTCGGCGTGGGAGTGGGCGAAGACGTTGGGCATCCAGCTGCCACCCATGGTCTCCAGCCGGCGGATCTCCAGCGCCGGCACGATGAGTGAGGCGGGCTGGCGGCGGTCCGCGGGCAGCACGGCGAAATAGGCCGCATCGTAGCCGCCGGGCGTATTGAACATGCCCCAGTAGTCCGACAGGTAGTAGGTGTTGAGGGGCGAGACGGCGACGAGGCCGTCGAGGCCCTCGCGCTCCATCACCTGGCAGGCGCGGTCCTGGTTCAGCAGCATTTCGGGAAGTACCTAGTTCGGGGTGGGCAGCGCGATGCTAACGTCCGGATCACATGTATTACAAGCAATACAGGTCTGCCACCTAGTTCCCCAGGGAGTTCCCGATGTTCATCAATTTCTGGTACGCCGCCGCCCCTGCCCAGGACGTCAACGCCACCAAGCCGCTCAAGGTGAAGATGCTGGGCCAGAACTTCGCCCTGTTCCGCGACAGCCAGGGGGTGGCGCGCTGTGTCAGCGACATCTGCATCCACCGCTGTGCCTCGCTGTCCGGCGGCAAGGTGAAGGGCGACTGCGTGGAATGCCCTTACCACGGCTGGCAGTTCGACGGCACGGGCGCCTGCACGCGCATCCCTTCCCTCGGCGTGGACGGCAAGATCCCCGCGCGAGCCCGGATCGATGCCTATCCGACCCAGGAGAAGTACGGGCTCGTATTTGCCTTCCTCGGCGACCTGCCGGAGGCCGAGCGGCCGCCCATCGTGGACATCCCCGAGTGGGGCCTGGACGGCTGGCGCTGCATCAACCTGGAATACACCTGGAAGGCCAACTGGGAGCGCTCCGTCGAGGCCGGCCTCGACCCGGGCCACGCCGAGTTCGTGCACTCGGGCATGAAGTTCGCCGGCGCCGACGAGGAGTACGCACTGCCGCCGCTCCTCAAGGTGGAGCGCCAGCAGTGGGGCACCACCATGGACGCCACGCTGCGCACGATCGCCCTGCAGAAGCGCCCGGAGCTCGGCAACGCCGACATCAGCGGCGCGAAGCCGGCGGCCAGCGAGACCAGCGCCCGAAGCGTGTTCCACGGGCCCACGTGCACCGTCACCCGCATCAGGTTCGGCGAGGGCCAGGAAGTCTGCCAGTACATGTTCGAGACGCCGCTCGACGAGTTCAACGTGGCCAAGCACCTGGTCAGCGTGCGCTCGATCATGACCGACCGGGCCTTCGACGAGTCCTTCAACAAGCGGAACCTCTTCGTCGCCGACGAGGACAAGGTGGTCGTCGAGGACATCGACCCGATGGTCTTCCCGGACTCCGGCACGAAGGAGGTCTTCGTGCCCGGCGACGCCCAGATCGCCGCCTACCGCCAGTACATCAAGGACTGGGAGGCGAGGGGCTGGCGCATCGACAGCCGCAAGGTCGAGGCCGACAAGGGCCGCGTGGGCTACGCCATCCCGAGCCCGGGCCGGCGCGAGTCGCGGAATTTCCCGCTGGATGCGGTGCCGCTGATGCCGGGCGCCGGGGCGGCGGCGAAGCAGTCAGCGGCAGGTTGAGGGGCAGGGGGCGGGGCCGGCCCCGCGGTCTCAGGCCCCTGGACCCCGGCGTCGGGCCGTTGCGACGGCCAGGAGCGCCGTACCGAAGAGCCAAGCGGCGGCCGGGACCGGTACCGGCGTCGCCTGGAACGTCCAGGTGTAGCCCTCGGAATAGGGGGACGGCCAGCAGGGTCCCGGCACGTAGGTGCATCGCCGGTTGGTGAGAACCAGGGTACTGCCATCCCAGCTCAGGGTGCTGGTGCCGTCCAGGTCGCCGATGGACACCACAGGGCCAATCGCGCCGTCATCGCCGCCCAGCGTTCGCGACGCTGCCGTGCCCGGTCCCCAGGCAGCGGTAGATTCGTTGGCGAAGTTGGCGCCGAAGTGGTAGTTCCCGCAGATGCTGGCGCCCACGCCCCCGCCAAAGTTGCCTTCGACGCAGGAGAAGCTCGTCGCGGACGCCGTTGCCGCATTGCCCATCACGAGGCCCGTGGCGAGCATGCGGAACAGGGTGCTGGTCGGTGCCGTCGTCCAGCGGGCGTTGAAGGTGCCGCCGGTCTGCGTCACCAGGCCGGCGACGTCGTCGTAGCTGAAGGTCGCGGTCGACGAACCGATGTTGGCGACGTGGAGGCCCTTGTTGATCTCCATGCCCATGGAGGACAGGCTCAAGCTCCAGGTCGCCGCGTCGGCATTTCCGCCGACCAGGGACGTGACTGCGGCGGTGATGAGGATCCTGCGGTTTTCCATGGCTTGCCTCGGCATGCTACAGCTCGTGGCCGCACCGTATCACGGCACGGTGCCCGCCCGCGATTGTCGGAAAACCAGCCACCCTAGAACCGCACCACTGGCGGCAGGTTGGCCATCGACCACACCTCGTAGGGCACCACCTTCCGGGACATGGTGTCCGCGAAGACCTGGTCTTCCAGCCAGCGCTTGCGCATGCCGGCCTGCTCGGCGAAGTCGGCCTCGGTGGCCCGCTGGCGCCTGCGCTCGTCGAGGATGGCGAAGTACTCGCCGGTGAAGGCTTCGAACGCGTCCATGACGAGGGAGAGGTTCCGGTCGTCCACCTTCATCATGGGCCGCGCGTAGAGGCTGACCCCCACGCAGGCCGCCCGCAGGGCGTCCCGGTGGTGCTTCTTGCCGAAGTCGCTGTCGCAGAGCTCGGTGCGGAAACGGCTGATGTCCTCGCCGTACTTCACGAAGACCTTCTCGACGGCGGCCTTCAGGCGCTGGTTGTCGTCCTCGTGCCAGACGCCCGGCACGTAGTCCATGTAGCCCGCGAGCAGGCCGGCGCCGTTCTTGAGGTAGGTGAAGTACACCGTGGCGTGGAGCATGCCCACGTGGGGCGTCGCCGGATGCACGTTCATCTCCATGTAGCGGGAGAAGAGGGGGTCCGGGACCATGGGCGGCATGCCCTTCTTCTGCACGTTGATGTACCAGCCCGCCTTCTCGATGACCTTGCCCCGGGCCACCTTCACCGTGTGGGTCGCGGTGTCGTAGTCGAAGACCTTGTCCTCCAGCGTGCTCTTGCCATTGAAGTCCTGCACCCGGGCGAAGAAGTCGGCCTCCATGCGGTCCTCGAAGGCCTGCATCCGGTCGGCCAGGGCCTGCTGCTCCGGCTTCAGGACCGGTGCCGGGGCGGGTGCCGCCGCCGCGGCGGGCGGGCTGGCGGACTCGTCGGCGCTGACGAGGCGGGTCCCCGCGGCCAGCGTGAGGGCCAGCGTGACGCCCAGGGCGAGGGCAAGGGGGGCGTACCTCTGCTTCATGAACATGCGCGTTTGTCCTGTGTGCGGTTGCGGGTTTTGCGGGCGCCGGCCTAAGATGTCTTAAGACTAATACAGGACGCGCGCCAAGTCGCCACCGGCGGCGGGTCGCGAGCGGTGTTCGGGATGACGAATGTGGTGATTACCGGCAGTACCCGGGGCATCGGCCTCGGCATTGCCCGGGAGTTCGCGCGGCGTGGCCACGCCGTGGTCGTGAGCGGGCGCACGCCCGGGGCGACGGCCAGGGCGGTGCAGGACATCGGGACGGCCGGCGGGCGCATCACGGGGATCGCCTGTGACGTCAGCTCCCTGGCGGCGGTCGGGGCGCTGTGGGCCGGAGCAGCGGCCGCGCTGGGCCAGGTCGACATCTGGCTCAACAACGCGGGACAGGCCCACGAGACCCACCGCTTCTGGCAGCAGCCGCCGGAAATCCTGGCGCCCATCGTGGCCACCAACCTCACCGGGCTCATGCACGGCTGCCACGTGGCCATGCGGGGCATGCTGGCGCAACGGGACGGACCGTACGGCAAGGGCGCCATCTACAATCTCACCGGCTTCGGCCGCACCAACATCTACCAGCCCGGGATGGCGATCTACGGGGCGACCAAGCGGGCGGTGGACTACTTCAGCCGGGCCCTGGCGAAGGAGGCCGAGGGCAATGGGGTCATCGTCGGCCAGATCAATCCCGGCATGGTGGTCACCGACATGCTGCGCCAGGGCTACCGCACCTCCGTCCGGGATCCCGCGACGATCCGCCGCTTCTACAATATCCTGGCGTCGACGCCCGACGAGGCCGCCGGCTTCATCGTGGACCAGGTCCTCGCCAACCGCCGGTCCGGGGTGCTCATCAACCGGGAGCCGCGCCGGGCGGTGCTGGCAAAGCTGCTCATGGCGCCCTTCCGGCGGCAGCGGCGTGACGTACTCGCGGAGAACCAGTGAATGAAGGTCGACGTAATCCTCGAGGCGGGGCTGCCGGCCGCTCGCGTGGAGGCGCTCGGCCAGCTCGCCGAGAAGCACGGGATCCAGACCCTCTGGGTCGCCAGCTTCCCGTCCCGGCGTGATCCGGTGCCCGCCCTCGCGCTGCTGTCCCGCTGCACCACGCGGCTGCGCCTCGGCACCCTGCCCACCAGCCCCTGGGAGGTGCACCCGCTGCGCATCGCCGACCAGCTGCTCACGCTCAACGAGCTTAGCGACGGGCGCGCCACCATCCTCATCGGCGGGCTCGGCCACTCGGTGACCCGGGTGACGGGCCTCGAGCCCGTGCGGCGCGTGACCGCGGTCCGGGACACGGTCCGCATCCTGAAGGGCCTGCGCCCCGATGCGATGCTGAACTACGCGGGCGAGCTGTACTCGCTGAAGAACTACCAGGCCGAGTGGGCCACCACGCAGCCGCCGCCCCGGGTGTATGCCGGCGCGACCTTCAGCAAGATGATGCGCATGGCCGCCGGCGTGGCCGACGGCACGATGATGTCCGACGTGCCGGTGCAGCGCATGCCCGAGGTCATGGGCTGGCTCGATGCCGGCCTCAGGGCCGCGAACCGGCCGCGCCGCGACTTCCGCGTGAACAACTTCATGGCCTGGCACGTGAAGGAGGACCGGAGCGCCGCCGTGGCGGAGGCCCGCCGCGAGCTCATCTGGCGCGGCCTCCTCATGACCTGGTTCACCAGCCTCTTCCTCGACCCCGACGATGCCGCGATGGTGGAGGAGAAGCGGCCGGCGTTCCTGCAGGCCTTCCTCACCCGCAGCCCGCACATCGAGGGCGTGCCGGAACCCGTCGTCGACAAGCTCGTCGAGAACATGACCCTCACCGGCTCGCCCGCCGACATCGATCGCATCGCCCGCCACCTGAAGGACCTGGAGGCGGCAGGCCTCGACGAGGTCGCCCTGCGGCTGCACGACGAGCCGGAGGAGGGCCTGCGGCTCATCGGCGAGCGGTTGCTGCCTGCGCTCGGCTGAGTCCTGGAGTAGCATCGGTGGCAACGGCCTGAAACCCCGGGGGAGAAGCTGCATGAAGAGGTTGTCGCTCATTGTCGCCCTGCTGGCGGCCGTCACGGGGGCGCGGGCGGCCGAGCCCGCCCTGCCTCTGGCCTCGCCCTCGGTGCAGACCGAGGTCGAAGCGGTGATCCGCCAGATGTCCGCCATGTTCACCGACGTCAAGGGGCCGCAGCCCATCGAGCTCTTCGACCGGTCCGAGCCCGCCCCCCAGTACCTGGCCGAGGAGCAGCCTGACTGGATGATCGGCTGGGAGAAGCTGGAGTGGTACTTCAAGACCCCCGCGCGCTTCTCGTCGGTGCAGGCGATGGACATGAACCCCTCGAACATCCGCGTTCGCTCGCTCACGCCGGACCTCGCGCTGGCCACCTGGGACATCTTCGCCGAGATGAAATTCCGCTGGAGCCCGCCCATGGGTGAGCGGCTGCGGGCCAACGCCATCCTGCGCAAGACCGCCGAGGGCTGGCGCTTCATCTACTACGCCGAGGCGCCGAAGTCGACGCTGGCCTACGTGCAGGACATGTACGAGGGCCAGGCGACGCCGGAGTTCAGGAAGCGCTTCGAAACCCCGCCGAAGCCTGCACCTTGAACCTGCCCGAGGTCCTCTGGACCATCGCCTACTGCACCTTCCTGCTGGGGAGCGCCTGGTCCTTCCGCACCGATGGCGCCCCCGGCGCGGTGTGGATGATGTCGGCGGGGGCCCTCCTCGACGCGGCGGTCGCCTTCCTGCCCCAGATGGGCGTGGACTCGATGAGTTACGGCCTCGAGCGCACCAACCAGCTGTACTTCCTGTCCCTGGGCGCCGGCACGGTGGTCTACGCCCTGTTCCTGACAGGCCTGTGGTTCCGGCACAAGGGACGGCGCAACCGCTTCCACTGGTGCATCGCGCTTGCCCAGCCGGTGTGGTTCCTGAGCTTCATCGGCTTCCTGTACGCGCTGTACATCGTGCCGGACGCCATGCTCCGCTGAGGGCCGGCCTCCCGTTCCGGGAAATCCCCATGGTTGGGGAACGGCCAATTCGGTTACCTTTGGCCTGGTTCGCGCTACAGAGGAAGCAGCCATGCCCGAATCAGTCCATACGCCCTGGATGCGCCATCTCGATGGAATCGCGGACGAACTCCTGCACCTTGCCGTCGCCTGCGAAGTCCGGCTGCGGGACCCGGGCGTCGTCGAGCGGATACTGCGCAACGACGACACGGTCTGCGGCCGGAGGAATCCCGTGGGGTTCCGGAAATTGCACAGCCTGGTGGTGGCGACGTTCGGGTCGCTGGACAAGGCGATCGACCGCATTGGTCCCGAGGAGCTCAAGCTGATCACCGATGCCATCGTTGCCCGCGTGGACGCGCGGCTCGCCCTGGGCCAAGGCGGCAAGCCGCAATGAACGCCACGCAACTGAAGCGCATCGCGAAGTTCATCCGCCCCTACCGCATCACCAGCGGCAGGGGCTTTCGCCTGAAGGACATGGACCCCGCCGACACGGCCCATCTCGACTCCGGCGACAAGGGTGAGGCCAAGGAGATGCTGGCCCAGGGCGTACAGTGGCTCGCGGAGCAGCAGGACAAGCTCTACGCCCAGGACCACTGGGCCCTGCTGCTGGTCTTCCAGGCCATGGACGCGGCAGGCAAGGACAGCACCATCAAGCACGTCACGTCGGGCATCAACCCGCAGGGCTGCACCGTGACGTCCTTCAAGCAGCCGTCTGCCGAGGAACTGGACCACGATTACCTCTGGCGTTACATGCGCAGCGTGCCGGCGCGGGGCCAGATCGGCATCTTCAACCGCTCCTATTACGAGGAGGTCCTGGTCGTGAAGGTGCACCAGGAGCTGCTGGCGCGGCAGAAGATGCATCCCTCGCTGGTGACGAGGAAGGTCTGGGAGCACCGCTACCAGGACATCCGTCACTACGAGCGTTACCTTGCCCGCAACGGTTTCCTCACCGTGAAGTTCTTCCTCCACGTCTCGAAGGCGGAGCAGAAGCGGCGGTTCATGGAGCGGCTGGACCGGCCCGAGAAGAACTGGAAGTTCTCGGCTTCCGACGTGGCAGAGCGGGGGCACTGGGCGGACTACCAGGCGGCCTACGAGGAAGCCATCCGGAATACCGCCACCGAACACGCCCCGTGGTACGTGGTGCCGGCCGACAACAAGTGGTTCACCCGGCTGGTCGTGGCCGCGGCCGTCGTCGATGCCATGGCCGGGCTGAAGCTGCACTACCCGAAGCTCGGGCCGGCGAAACTCCGGGAGCTGGCGGCGGCCCGCAAGCGCCTGGCAGCGGAGTAGGGTTCAGGCCTGCTGGTCCTCCCAGTCGACCCACTCGACCGGGTGGCTCGCGAGGTAGTCGGATACGGCCGAACCGAGCGTCGGGAAGAAGCTGCCGGGACCCATCCGGGCCAGGAGCCCGAAGCGCTGGAGCTTGTCCTTCACAGGGTCCTTCATCTCGGCGAAGCACAGCTCGATGCCCGCGGTTGCCAGCATCCCGTCGAGTTCCAGCAGGATGTCGGCCGCCGTCACATCGACACTGGTCACCGGTTCGGCGGCCACCACGACGCGACGTACCGGAGTCGGTGCCGAAGCCACGGCGTCGAGGACCCGCTCGCTGAACAGCTCTGCATTGGCAAAGAAGAGCGGTGCATCCCACCGAAACAGCACGAGGCCGGGAATGCGGCGCGCGTCGGGGTAGCGGGTGATGTCGTGGTAGCCCTTCACCCCGTCGGCCCTGCCGAGCACTGCCGAGTGGGGGCGCCACCCGTCCCACAGGAACTCGATCACCGCGATCACGATGGCAATGCCGATTCCCGGGATCACGCCGAAGACGGCGACGCCCACCAGGCACGTGATCGAGAGCCAGAACTCCCAGCGCTGGATCCGCCAGATGCGGCGCAGGTCGGCGATCTCGAAGAGCCCGAGGGCGGCAGCGATCACCACCGCCGCCAGGGCGCTCGACGGCAGGTGCCGCAGCAGGTCGGACCCCACCAGCAGCAGCAGCGTTACCACGCCGGCCCCGACCAGCCCGGCCAGCTGGGTGCGGGCGCCCGCCGCCTCGGCCACCGGGGTCCGGGACGAGCTGCTGCTGACCGGGAAACCCTGGAAGAAGCCCGTTGCGAGGTTGGCCGCCCCCAGCGCGATCATTTCCTGGTCAGGGTTGACGTACTGGCCTGTGCGGGCCGCCCAGGTGCGCGAGAGCACGCTGGTGTCGGCGAAGGAGACGAGGGCAATTGCGAGGCCGCCGGTGAGCACGGGCGCCAGGTCGGCCGTGGTGACCAGCGGCAGGGTGAAGTCGGGCAGGCCGGCAGGTATGGGACCCAGCACCTCGACGCCGGCGCGGGTGTCGAGGCCCAGCAAGCCGGTCACGAGGGTCGCGGCAATCACGGCCAGCAGGATGCCGGGGAGGCGCCCGCGGTTCTTCAGGAGCAGGATCACTGCCAGCGTACCGATGCCGATCAGGGTCGCCGTCCCGTTGGCCCGCCCGTCGGCCAGTGCCACCCCGGTCGCCCACAGCCGGCGCAGCGGCCCGTCGCCGTCCGCGTCGAAGCCGAACAGCCGGGGCAGCTGGCTGATGAGCACGGTGAGGGCGATGCCGTTCATGTAGCCGTAGCGGATCGGCTTCGACAGCAACTCTGTGACGAAGCCGAGTCGCGCGAGGCCCGCGACGATGCACACGGTCCCCGAGACGATGGCGAGCAGCCCCGCGAGCGCGATGGCCCGGGCCGGGTCGCCGGCGGCCAGCGGCGCCACCACGGCGAGGATGATGGCGGCAAGGGACGAGTCCGGCCCCAGCACGAGGATGCGGCTCGGGCCGAACAGCGCATAGGCGAAGAGGGGCACGATCGTGGCGTAGAGGCCGTAGATGCCGGGTACGCCGGAGGCCACCGCGTAGGCGATGCCGACGGGCACCAGCATGGTGGCGAGCACGACGCCCGCGGCGAGGTCGTTGCGCAGCCACCGCGGCTCGTACGCCGCGAGGACGCGCAGGCCGGGCAACCAGCGCCGCCAGTCCGACAACGCCAGCGGATCCTCTCGGCGTGGGATCCGGGCTGGCAAGTCAGCTGCCCCCGGCGCCGAAACTCCCGCCAAGCGCGAGGTGAAGGTTGACCCGCTGGACGAATTGCTCGCTGTCGACCCGCACGAGGGCGCTCTTCGCGCCGAAAAGCCTCAGTTGCTGCTGTTCCACGGCCCGCAGGTCGTCGGATCCGACGCGGTACCGGGTCTCGGCGAGGTCGAGTGCGCGCTGGTTCTCCGACACCGCCCGCTCCAGTAGCGGCCGGCGGGTCTGCAGCGCGAAGGTGGCAGACAGTGCACTCTCCACGTCCGCGAAGGCATTGGCAGCGGCCCTGCCGTAGGCCGCGACCGCCTCCTTCTGCTCGGCGGTCCGCACCGCCACCTCCGCCTGCAGGGAACCGCCCAGGTACAGCGGCACCGTGGCCCGGCCGCCGAATCCCCACACCGGGTCGTCACGTTCCTTCAGCACGACCAGGTCGCTGGACAGGCTGGAGAAGCTGCCGGTCAGCGAGATGCTGGGCAGCCGCGCTGCCTTGATCTCCTCGACCCGGTAGAAGGCGGCGGCCACCCGGCGCTCGGCCGCGATGACGTCCGGCCGGCGCTCGAGCAGTTCCGACGGCAGTCCGGCGGGGACCGGCCCCGGCAGCGCCGGCAGCGCCGGGGGGATCTCGAGCTCCGCGGACGGGTAGCGGCCCACCAGGGTCTCGATGGCCTGGGCGGCCTGCCGCTGCACCAGGCCGAGCTGTTCGGCTGCATCCCGGTAGGTGGCGAGCGAGGCCTCCGCCGCAGACACCTCGTAGTCGTTGCCGATCCCGACCCGCAGCCGGTCCCGGGCCAGGTCCACCAGCCGGGTCGACGCGGTCACGGCCTCGTCGGCGATGCCCTTCTGCAGGCGGGCTTCCGTGGCCAGGAACCAGGCGCGGGCCACCATCGCCGCCAGGGACTGGCGCGCGTAGAGCTCCTCCAGCCGGGCGGACAGGAGCTGCTCGCCGGCCGAGGCCTCGCCGGCCCGCACCTTGCCCCACAGGTCCAGCTCCCAGCTGGCGAACACACCCGCGAAATCCAGGGTGCCGCTGCTGGTGTTCTTGCCGCTGACGTTGCCAATGGCCGAGACCTGCGGCAGCAGCCCCGCGCCGGCGCCGTCCACATAGGCGGCAGCCTTCTCCACCCGGGCGGCGGCGATTTTCAGGTCCGGGTTGTTGGCGAGCGCCTCGACCACCAGGGCGTCCAGGCGCGGGTCACCGAAGCTGGCGAGCCAGTCGTCGCCGACGGCACCGGTGGCTGCGGCGCTCTGCCAGGCGTCGGGCGTGGCGAGGCCGGGCAGGGCCGCCTGTTGCACGTCGGCCCGCCGGGGCGGCTCCTTGAGCGCGCAGGCGGAGAGGACAGCGAGGACCGCACCGGCGAGCGCCGGGCCCCGGGTTTGGATGGCCTGTGTCCGGCCGCTGACCATGGCCTCAGTGGAGCTTGAGGATGAGGTAGTTCGTGTAGGAACCGACGCGCAGGATGACCTTGCGGATGATGTGGATCATCTCGGCGTGCTCGGTGTAGATCGCCGCGTTGCCGACGGCACCAGCCGCCAGGAACCGGTGGCGATCCTTCTCCGCGATGGTCAGCTTGACGGCGAAGCGGCCGGGGGGCAGCGGCGCCGCACCTGTCTGGGGCAACATGCCCGACTGGGCGAGCTGGCCCTGCCCCTGGGCCCAGACGATGGAGTCCACCGTGGCCTTGATCACGTCGCCGGGGTAGGTGGGAAGCACGACCTCGGCCTCGTTGCCGGGTTTCACGCGCCAGAGCTCGTTCTGCTGGTAGAGCGCGATGACCTGGTAGTCGTCCTCGACGAAACTCATCGCCGGCGCGAGCGGCACGGGATTGACGAAGGAGCCGGGCCGGAGCTGCACGTTGATGGCGGTGCCATCCGCGGGCGCGTACATCACGGTCTGGGACAGCTCCCAGCGCGCCTTGGCCAGGTTGGCCTTGATGGTGGCCACCGATGCGAGGTCGCCATCCACGACGGCGGCGAGCTGGGCCTGGGACCGGGCCTCGTTGGCGACGGCGGAGGCCACCTGGCCCTCCAGGTTGGCGAGGTCCGCCTGGGCCTTCTCCAGGTCGAAGCGGTTGCCGGCGCCGGTGCGGGCCAGTTCCTCGAACTGCCGGACGCGCTTGCGGGTGAGGTCGATCTGGGAGCGCAACGCGGCGGTGTTGCCCTTCGCGACATTCAGCTGCTGGCGCAGCTCGTTGGCCGAGCCCTCGGACTGGGCCAGCTGGGCTTCGAGGGCCTTCACCTCGAGCTCGTAGGGCGTGGGGTCGATGCGGAACAGCACGTCGCCCTTCTTCATGGGGCGGTTGCCTTCCGCGGGAACCTCGATCACGCGCCCCTTCACCTGGGGGATCACCTGCACCACGTACTTGATCACGCGCACGTCCGCGGATGACGGCGCATTCACGTTCAGCGCCAGGATCAGCACGGTGAGGCCGATGATCGGGATGATCGCCACCGTGACCTGGGACACGGTGTTCCAGGGCAGCCACTTGAACTTGATGAAGATCAGCCAGACGAAGAACGAATAGATGCCGAGGAGGAGGATTTCCATCAGCCGGGCTCCCCGGCGGGCCGTGGCGCGGCAGGCGGCGGCGCGGCAGTTGGTGGCGCGGCGGGCGGCAGCCGGCCCTCGAGCTCGACGAGGCGCGCCCGCATCTCCTGCAGTTCCACGGGCAGCTTGCCGCGGGCGGCCAGGGTGTCGAGCTCCGCCTTCAGCCGCGCCACGTCGTCGCCGAGGATCTTCGCGTCTGCGTCTGCGTCTGCGTCTGCGGCGTCGGCGTCGGCGTCGGCGGCGGCCAGGTGGCGGTAGTAGTCGTCGTGCTTGTCCCGCCCGTAGGCCATCTTGTAGAGCACCGGCTTGCTGTAGGCCATGATCCAGGCGATGGGCCAGAGCAGGCCGCCGAACACCAGGGACAGCAGGCAGAGGACCTTGATCGCGTCCTTCTGGGGGTGCTCGCGCTGCTCCGCGACCTTCTCGGGCAGGATGTGCACGAGCCAGAAGACGGCGATCGCGACGATGGGTACCACCACCAGCACGATGATGGTGAGGACGTCGGCGGCCTTGTCGAGGGCCTCGCCCTTGAAGATGGAGGCCTGGGCGGCCGGGGCGAGCAGCCCGAGCCCACCCGCCACCCAGGTGCGGACCCCGCAATCAGCTGTGCGTGCCTTGCGCATGCCCCTCGTTCTTCTTTATCTGGCGCCAGCCGGCCGCCGGCCATTGCTGCGCGAGTTTACGTGGTTTTTCCGGGTGCCGGGAAGCGTCCGGCGGGTGCAAGCCCCAGCACGATGCTGGCCTGCCGCGCGATCATCAGCTCCTCGTCCGTCGGGATCATCCAGGCCGAGACGCGGCTGCCGGGCCCGGTGAGGCACGGCCCGCCGGCAGCATTCGCCGCTGGATCCAGCTCCATGCCGAGCCAGGCACAGGCCGTGGCGATGCGCGCGCGGATCTCGCTGGAGTGTTCGCCGATGCCGGCCGTGAAGACCAGGGCGTCCAGGCCCCCCAGCACGGCCGCCAATGCGCCGATCTCCCGGGCCGCCCGGTACACGAAGTAGTCGACCGCGAGGCGCGCCGGGGCCTCACTGCTCCCGAGCAGGTCCCGCATGTCGCTGCTGGTCCCGGAGATGCCGACGAGCCCCGACTGCTCGTAGAGCATGCGCTCGACCTCCCGGGCGCCGAGCCCGAGCCCCTGGAACAAATAGAGCACCACGCCCGGGTCGATGGAGCCGGGGCGGGTGCCCATGCAGAGTCCGTCCAGGGCCGTGAAGCCGAAGGTGCTGTCCATGCTCCGCGCGCCGCGCAGCGCGCACAGGCTGGCACCGCTGCCGAGGTGGGCGATGATCACGCGGCCATCCGCAACCGCCGGTGCCACCTGCGGCAGGACCGAGGCGATGTACTCGCAGGAGAGTCCGTGGAAGCCGTAGCGCCGGACGCCCCGGTCGCGCACCGCCGCGGGCAGCGGCACGACCTCGGCCACGGGGGCGTGGCCCTGGTGGAAGCTCGTGTCGAAGCAGGCCACCTGCGGAACGCCGGGCAGCAGCTTCCCGAGCGCGTCGATGAGCGCCAGGTTGCCGGGCTGGTGCAGGGGCGCCAGCGGCACGAGTTCGCGCAGCTCCGCAAGCAGGGCAGGGGTCACCAGGGCCGGGCCCGGGCGCGGCCCGCCATGGACCACCCGGTGGCCGATGCCCGACAGGCCGGACACGCCGTCCCGGCCAGCCAGCCAGGACATGAGCGTGTCCAGGGCGTCCGGGGCCGCGCGGGTCCCGGGTCCGACGGCTGGCGTTGGCAGCGCCGAGCCGGAGGCATCCACGGCCACGAAACGCGGGGAC
>CALGMY010000235.1 GCA_937958785.1 uncultured Gammaproteobacteria bacterium
ACTCCTGCCAGACCGACCTCGACGTGCCGCTCGGCCCGCTCGATCGCGCCGCGGTCGCCGCGCGCATCGGCACGCTCACCGCCAAGGACGGTGCGAAGACCCCGATCGGCGCGTCCCTGGAGAAGGTGGCGCAGGACCTCCGGGCGGCGCGCGGCGAGCGCCTCGTGATCCTGCTCACCGACGGCGAGGAAACCTGCGGCGGCGACCCGGCGGTGGCGATCGACAGGTTGCGCAAGGGCGGCACCGCGCTCCGGGTGAACATCGTCGGCTTCGCGATCGACGACGCGCGCCTCGCGGCGACCTTCCGGCACTGGTCCGACGCCGGCGGCGGCCTGTACTTCGATGCCCGCGACCCCTCAGGGCTCGACCGCGCGATGGCCCGGGCCCTGCAGCCTGCCGTCGAGCTGCTGGATGCGAAGGGCCTGGTCGTCGCGCAGGGCCTCGCCGGCGATGCGCCGCTCGAGGCCATGCCAGGGGCCTACACGGCCCGGCTCAAGGGGCAGCCGGGCAAGGCAAGGCCGGTGACGGTGAGGGCCGGGGAGACGGTCACCGTCGGCCTCTGAAGCCGCCTGCTACTGCCTGAGCGGATGGTCCTCCGGCAGCTGGTGGGCGTACCAGCGGGCCAGCCGGTGGCGGAGTGCCTTCTCGGAGACTTCGGCCTCGGGCAGGGGCGCGATCTTCCGGTCGTGGACCAGCAGGCGATAGCAGTAGAGCAGCTTGTCGCTGGCCGAGTCGGTCTTCTCGAAGACGACGGCGCCACGGTCTTCCGCGTACTTCACCGCGGCCGCGAGGGCCAGCTTGAAGAGTTCGTGCTCGTGCTTCAGGGGTTTCATGGTCGTCCGGCCCTGACCTTGCCCGCCCGGCGACCACTGTACCCCCCTGGCGGCCACGCCGGCCAGCAGGGGCCCCGGACATGAGGCAATATCGGCGAGGCGCGCCTCGCGCCGATACGGAGTCCGGCCGATGACCTTTGCCGCCATCACGGGCTGGGGCAAGTGCATGCCGCCCGCGGTCCTCACCAACCAGGACCTCGCCACCTTTCTCGATACCAACGACGAATGGATCGTATCCCGCACCGGCATGCGGGAGCGGCGCATCAGCCACGTGCCGGCGACCGACCTGGCGGCGGTGGCCAGTTCCCGGGCCCTGGCTTGCGCCGGGCTCGCCGCGGGCGACCTGGATCTCATCGTCTACGGCAGCTGCAGCTTCGACGAGCAGGTGCCGAACACCGCGTCCGGCGTACAGGCCGTGCTGGGTGCCCACAGGGCCGCGGCGATGGACGTGAACACCGCGTGCACGAGTTTTCTCTACGGGCTGTCGTCGGCGACCGCGATGATCCGCTCCGGTGTCGTGCGCAACGCACTCGTGATCGGGGTGGAGATCATCTCGCCCTACATGGACTGGGATAACCGCAACGTCGCGGTGCTGTTCGGCGACGGTGCGGCGGCGGTGGTCCTGCAGGCGAGCGACGAGCCCGAGGGGGTGCTGGCCGAGCACCTGGGCTGCTACGCCGACGCGCGCCACACCCTGCGTGTCCGCGGCATGGGCTGCCTCTACGCCAACCAGGGCGTCCGCTACGGGGATACCCGCTGGGATTTCGACGGGCAGGAGATCTTCAAGAAGGCCGTGAAGGGGATGAGCCAGGCTTCGGACATCGCCCTGCAGAAGGCCGGACTGACGGCAGCCGACATCGACCTGCTCGTGCCGCACCAGGCGAACCTGCGCATCATCGAGTCCGTGGCGAAGTATGCGAAGGTGCCGATGGAGAAGGTGTTCCTGACCGTCGACCGCTACGGCAACATGTCGTCGGCCACCGTGCCGGTGGCGCTGGTCGAGGCCGTCGAAGAGGGCCGGGTGCGGCCGGGTTCCCTCCTCCTCACGCCGGGTTTTGGTGGCGGCCTCACCCTCTGCTCCCACGTCATCCGCTGGGGCCGGCGTGTGGCGCCGCTGGGCACGAGCGACGCGGAACTGCCCCCCCTCACGCGCACGGCGCTCGATATCGTCAACGCCTACCGGGCGGAGCGCGCCCGCCGGGGCGAGTCCGAGGCAGGGCTGCAGGCGCCGCGGTTCGCGGAGGCCGGAACTGATTTGACGTAATTCGGGTGCCTCGCCCTCCGGCCGAACCCGTAAGCGGCGTATCGTGGGCGCGTCGGTGTCTCTTTGCGTGGAGCGAACCATGGCCAGTCCGCATCGGCGTCCGATCCGTCGCCTCGCCGGTCCTGCCAGCCTGCCTGCACTGCTGCTGGTGGCCGCCGCCCCCAGCGCCCAGATCGCCTTCAACAGCCAGCGCGACGGGCAGTACCAGGTTTACGTGATGGACGCCGACGGCGCCAACCAGTCCCGCATCACGACCCCGCCCGCGGCGAATGGCGAGCCATTCTGGTCGCCCGACGGCACCCGTATCGCCTTCGTGAGCCTCCGGGACGGCAATGCCGAGATCTACGTCATGAACGCGGACGGCTCGGAGCAGGTCCGCCTCACCAACAACCCGGCGGACGACCTGGCCGGCAACTGGTCGCCGGACGGCACCCGCATCGTCTTCTGGACCAACCGGGACGGCAACGACGAGATCTACGTGATGAATGCCGACGGCTCGGCCCAGACCCGGCTGACCACCAACACTGCCACGGACGGCCAGCCGGTCTTCTCGCCCGACGGCACGAAGATCGCCTTCTGGACCAACCGGGATGGCAACGACGAGATCTACGTGATGAACGCCAACGGCACCGGCCCGGTGAACCTCACCAACAACCCCTTCTTCGACGTGGAT
>CALGMY010000236.1 GCA_937958785.1 uncultured Gammaproteobacteria bacterium
TCGAGTTCCTCTACGAGAACGGCGAGTTCTACTTCATCGAGATGAACACCCGGGTCCAGGTGGAACACCCGGTGACCGAGCTCATCACCGGGGTGGACATCGTCAAGGAGCAGCTGCGCATCGCTGCCGGCGAGAAGCTCTCCATCCGCCAGGAAGACCTGGTGATCCGCGGCCACGCCGTCGAGTGCCGCATCAACGCCGAGGACGCCCGCACCTTCATGCCCTCGCCGGGCAAGGTGGACGTCTGGCACGCGCCCGGCGGCCCCGGCATCCGGGTCGACAGCCACCTGTACAGCGGCTACACGGTCCCGCCCTTCTACGACTCCCTGGTCGCCAAGGTCATCGCCCACGGGGACACCCGGGAATCGGCCATCGCGCGCATGCGCATCGCCCTCACCGAGATGGTCGTGGACGGCATCAGGACCAACATCCCCCTGCACCAGGAGCTGTGCCAGGACGCGGCCTTCCTCCAGGGCGGTACCGACATCCACTACCTCGAGAAGAAGCTCCGGGCCTGACGCCGCCCATGGCCGGAACCTGGCTGCAGGCGGCACTCGATTGCCCCAGGGACGCCGTCGCGGACGCCGAGGCCGTGTTCGAGGCCGAGGGGGCCCTCGTGTCCTGGACCGAGGGCGCGGACGCGGAGGAGATCCTGGAACCGGAGCCCGGCGCGACACCGCTCTGGGCCACCGTGCGGCTCACCGCGCTGCTGCCCCCGGACACCGACCGCGCCCGCCTCGCCGCCGCGTTCCCGGGCCGAACCCTCACCTTCAGCGTGGTGGCCGACAAGGACTGGGACGCGGAGTGGCGCAAGTCCCTGAAGCCGCTGCGGTTCGGCGAGCGCCTCTGGGTCTGTCCCGTGGGCCAGGCCTGCCCGGACCCGGCCGGCATCGGCCTCATCCTGGAGCCGGGGCTCGCGTTCGGCACGGGCACCCACCCCACCACCGCGATGTGCCTCTCCTGGCTGGACGGCCTCGCCTCGGCCGGCGCCCTGTCCGGCGCCCGGGTGCTGGACTACGGCTGCGGCTCCGGGATCCTGGCCATCGGGGCCCTGAAGCTCGGTGCCGGCACGGCGGTGGCCGTGGACATCGACCCCCAGGCGCTGGTCGCCACCCGGGACAACGCGGCGCGCAATGGCTGCACGGCGCAGCTCTCCTGCGGCCTGCCGGACGAGCAGCTCCCGGCCGGGACGCCCGCCCGCTTCGACGTGCTGGTGGCCAACATCCTGTCGGGACCCCTCGTGCGGCTGGCGCCCGCGCTTCGCCGCCACGCCGGGACGGGCACGCGGGTCGCCCTGAGCGGTATCCTTGCGGAGCAGGCGGCCGAGGTGATCACGGCGTTCGATCCCTGGGTGCGCCTCACGCTCGCCCGCCAGGAAGGCGGGTGGGTATTGCTCGCCGGCGTCAGCGGCGGCACTTGAGGCGTAACAGGACGGCGCGCGGCACCATGTACACCAGCTGCCCCGAGTGCGGCACGGTCTTTCGCATCAGCACCCAGGAGCTGCGGCTGGCCGAGGGCTATGTCCGCTGCGGCCACTGCTCCGCCACGTTCAATGCGGTGGCGACCCTCAGCGACGAGCCGCCGCCCACGGTGACCCTGCAACAGCTGGTGCTGCCGGACGAGGGGGAATCGCCCGGTACCGCCGCCATCACGCCTCCGCTCGAACCGGAGCCGGAACCGGAGCCGTTGCCCGGCTTCCCCGCCGAGCCGGCGCACAAGGCCCCGCCCCCCGAACTGCAGGCCTCGGCGGCGCTTCCGCCCGCACCCGTGGACGAGGACACGCTGGAGTTCGACCTGCCCGAGGACCGCTGGGAGAATTTCTTCGACGCCCCTCCAGCCGTCCGGACCGAGTCCAAGACCGGGTCCGAAGTTGCAACGCCAGAGGCAGAGCCAGAACCAGAGCCGGAACCAGAACCAGAGCCGGAACCAGAACCGGACCCGGAGCCCGCGCCGCCAGCCGCGCCGGTCACGGTCGGCGACGACGTGGGGCGCGGCATCGGGTCCGACACGGTGGACCAGGCGGGCCTCTACCGGGCGCTCTCCGACGAGGCCCCGTTCCGGCTCGACGACGATGCGGAATGGCAGGCGCTGCTCGCGGAAGTGGCCGCGGACGACGAGGATCCGGAACCGGTCTACGTCATCAGCCAGGACGTGGCGCCTGAAGAGCCTCTGGCACCGGACGCGGAGCCGCCGCTGCCGGACTTCAGCTGGGACGAGCCGCCGGCCGAGGACACCCGCGCGCCGGCACCGCTGCCCGCGGACTTTGCGCCGGAGTCTTCGCCCGGGCCGCTGGCCGATCCGGACCCTTACCCCGCGCCGGCCGCCGCGCCCCGGCGGGACGAGCTGCCGCTCGCCGACCGGCCCTTCGTCTGGCAGCCGCCGCCCCAGCCCGTCGAGGACACGGGGCGCCACTGGGGCTACACGGCGGGTAGCGTGCTGGCGGGGCTGCTGCTCGTAATCCAGCTGCTTCATCTCCAGCGCGACGAACTGGCGACGCACCCGAGCCTCACCGAGCCGCTTCGTCGCACCTACGCCACGCTGGGACTGCCGCTATGGCCGGCCTGGGACCTGCGGGCGTACGAATTGCGCACCGCGGAAGCCGTGGCCGACCGCAGCAGCCCCGGCGCCCTCGACGTCCTGGCGCGCATCGTCGTGGGGGTCGAGGAACGGGTGGGGCTGCCCCTCGTGCGCGTCACCCTCCGGGACCGCTTCGGCGAGGCCCTGGGCACGCGCGTCTTCGAACCGGCCCAGTACCTGGCGCCGGGTGCGGTGCCCCGCGAACCCGTGGCGCCCGGCACGATGATTCCCGTGGAGATCAGCCTCGAGGATCCGGGGCGCGATGCGCAGGGCTTCGACGTGGATGTCTGCGTGATGAACCGGCGTGACGGCGTCACCTGCCGCAGCGATCGCGAACCCTTCGCGCGCTGAACTCACCTCACGAAATCGTCGCAACTGGTTGTCTGCCGGTGCGGTGTGCCGACAACCACCGCCTGCGACACCGGTGCATGGAAAAAAATCTGGCGCGCACGCGCATCGTGTTATGCTTTCGCCCCCCGCGAGTGGCTAACAATTCTTCATGACCACCGCGGGCATCCACGACCAACTCGACAAGCCCGTTGTTGACAACCCATGACTTCAGGAGTGGCGGAGCGGTGGCCAAGAGCGCGCGTAGCAAGTCCCCGAACAAGAAACAGAATCCGGTCCGCAACGGCGTCGCCCACATCCGGGTCCGGAACCGCCCGCTCCGGGACCACACCGAAGAAGCCCTGCAGAATTATTTCGGCGACCTCAACGGCCACCGGCCCGGCGACCTCTACGACCTCGTGCTCGGTGAAGTGGAAGAGCCCCTCTTCAAGACCGTGCTGGACTACACCAAGGGCAACCAGAGCGTCGCGGCCGAGATCCTCGGCATCAACCGGGCCACGCTGCGCAAGAAGCTGCGGCACTACCAGCTGCTTGGCTGACGCCGGCCCGGCCGTGCGTCGCCACGAACCCGCCCGGCACCGCGCGGCATGAAGACCCGGGCCCTCCTTAGCGTCTCCGACAAGGCCGGCGTGGTCGAGCTGGCCACGCGCCTCGCCCGCCTCGGCGTCGAACTGCTGTCCACCGGTGGCACCGCCGCGGCCCTGCGCAAGGCCGGCCTCGCCGTCACCGATGTGTCTGAAATCACGGGCTTTCCCGAGATCATGGATGGCCGGGTGAAGACCCTGCACCCGCTGGTGCACGGCGGCCTCCTGGGCCGGCGCGACGTGGATGCCGGGGTGATGCAGCAGCACGGCATCGGCGCCATCGACCTGCTGGTCGTCAACCTCTATCCGTTCGAGGCCACCGTGAGCCGCCCCGGCTGCACCCGGGAGGACGCCATCGAGAACATCGACGTGGGCGGCCCTGCCATGCTGCGGGCCGCGGCGAAGAACCACGCGTTCGTGGCCGTGGTGGTGGACCCGGCGGACTACGACCGGGTGCTCGGCGAACTCGAGTCCGCGGGCAGCGTGGGCGCGGAGACGCGCCGCTACCTGGCCCGCAAGGCCTTCGCCCACACGGCCACCTACGACGCCGCGGTCTTCAACTGGCTGCGCCAGGCGGACGGCGACGACGAGCTGCCGGTGCGCTATCCCATCGGGCTGAAGCTGCGCGATACGCTCCGTTACGGGGAGAATCCCCACCAGCGCGCGGGCCTCTACACCCTGCCGGGTGGCGCGCCCGACACCGTCGTCGGCGCGGAACTGCACCAGGGCAAGGAACTCTCCTTCAATAACCTGGCGGACGCCGACGCGGCGCTCGAGTGCGTGCGCGCCCTGGCCTCGCCCGCCTGCGTCATCGTGAAGCATGCCAACCCCTGCGGCGTCGCGCTCGGGCTCTCGGCCGCCGACGCCTACGAGAAGGCCTACCGGGCCGATCCCACCTCCGCCTTCGGCGGCATCATCGCCTTCAACGCGACGGTCGACGGCGAGCTCGCCACCACCATCGTCGAGCGCCAGTTCGTCGAGGTCATGGTGGCGCCCAGCTTCACGCCGGCCGCGCTCACCGCCCTGGCCCGCAAGCCGAACATCCGCGTCCTGGAAACGGGCCCGCTGCGCCCGACCCTGCCGCCCGGCCTGCGCGTCGAGCAGCTCGAGGGCGGCATGCTGGTGCAGGACACCGACGTGGCCATCCTGGCCCCGGAATCGCTCAAGGTGGTGACGAAGCGGCGGCCCACCGCCGCCGAACGCGCCGACGCGGAACTCGCCTGGAAACTGGTGCGCAGCGTGAAGTCCAACGCCATCCTCCTCGTCCAGGACGGGGCCACCATCGGCATCGGCGCCGGGCAGGCGAGCCGCGTGATGAGCGTGCGCATCGCCGCCTGGAAGGCCGAGGAGGCCGGCCTGCCCACCGCCGGTGCCGTGCTGGCCTCCGACGCCTTCTTCCCGTTCCGGGACGGCATCGACCTCGCCGCCAGCTTCGGGGTGAAGACCATCATCCAGCCCGGCGGCTCCCTGCGGGACGCCGAGGTCATCGCCGCCGCCGACGAGCACGGCATCGCCATGCTCTTCACCGGCATGCGGCACTTCCGGCACTGACCCGATGAAGATCCTCGTCGTCGGCGGCGGCGGACGGGAACACGCGCTGGCCTGGAAGCTGGCGCAGTCGAAGCACGTGGAGGAAGTGATCTGCGCGCCGGGCAACGCCGGCACCGCGCTCGAGCCGAAGGTGCGCAACGTACCCATTCCGGCCGACGACGTGGAAGCGCTGCTCGCCCTCGCGAAGGACGAGCACCTGACCCTCACCGTGGTGGGCCCCGAGGGGCCGCTCGCCGCCGGCATCGTCGACCGCTTCTGGGCCAACGGCCTGCGCTGCTACGGCCCCCGCAAGCAGGCCGCCCGGCTCGAGAGCTCGAAGAGCTTCGCCAAGGAGTTCATGGTCCGGCACCGCATCCCCACCGCACACCACGCCACCTTCACCGACCTGGAGGAGGCCCAGGCCTACCTCGAGGAGGTCGGCGCACCCATCGTGATCAAGGCCGACGGCCTCGCCGCCGGCAAGGGCGTGGTCGTCGCCCGCACCCTGGACGAGGCCCACGCCGCGGTGACCGACATGCTGGGTGACCGGCGCTTCGGCGACGCCGGTGCCCGGGTGGTGATCGAGGAATTCCTGGCGGGCGAGGAAGCGAGCTTCATCGCCATGGTCGGCGTGGACGGCGCGATCCTGCCCCTCGCCACCTCCCAGGACCACAAGGCCCGCGATGACGGCGACCAGGGCCCGAACACCGGCGGCATGGGGGCCTACTCGCCGGCGCCCGTCGTCACCGACGCGATCGCCGAGCGGGTGATGAACGAGGTGATGCGCCCCGTCGTCGAGGGGCTCCGGGAAGAAGGCGTGCGCTACACGGGCTTCCTCTACGCGGGCCTCATGATCGCCCCGGACGGCACGCCGAAGGTGCTCGAATTCAACTGCCGCTTCGGCGACCCGGAGACCCAGCCGATCCTCTTCCGCCTGAAGACCGACCTGCTGCTGCTCATCGAGGCCGCCCTGGAAGGCAAGCTCGCGAAGACCAAGGTCGAGTGGGACCCGCGCCCCGCCGTGGGCGTGGTGATGGCCGCCCGCGGCTACCCCGGCGACTACCCCACCGGCGACGAGATCACGGGCTTGCCTGTAGGAGCGCCTTCAGGCGCGACCCCCACCACGAAAGTCTTCCACGCCGGCACCGGCCTGAACGAAAACAACCAGATCGTCACCCGCGGCGGCCGCGTGCTCTGCGTGGTCGGCACCGGCGCCACCGTGCAGGCCGCCCAGGCCGAGGCCTACCGGGTCGTCGACCAGATCCGCTTCGCCGGCGCCCAGTGCCGCCGGGACATCGGCTACCGCGCCATCGCCCGGGGACTGTAGGGACTAGGCCCCGTAGGAGCGGCTTCAGCCGCGATCAGCCACGCGGAGCGCGTCTGGCCCTGAAGGTGCCATATGCATATCATATGCATATGCGCCACGATTACGACTTCTCGAAGGCCCGGCGGGGCTCCGTCATCCCCCAGAAGGGCAAGACCCGCATCTCGATCTTCATCGACAACAGCGTTCTTGCGGCGTTCCGGGCGCGGGCCGAGCAGTCCGGGAGCGGTTACCAGACGCTGATGAACGAGGCCCTGCGGCAGTACCTCTCTTCGGCCGACCGCCCGGTCACCGAGAAACTGCTGCGTCAGATCCTGCGGGAGGAGATTCCCGAGTACCGGGCATCACCGCCGGCGCCCCAGGCCAAGCCGGCGCGGAAGCGTTGAGCCGGGCACTGTCGCAATGGCCGCCGCTAACACCCTCACCACCCCCCGCCTCCACCTCCGCCCCTTCACCGGGGCCGATGCGCCCTTCGTCCTGGCGCTGCTAACCGACCCGGACTGGCACCGCTTCATCGGCGACAACGGCACCCGCACCCTGGACGACGCCC
>CALGMY010000237.1 GCA_937958785.1 uncultured Gammaproteobacteria bacterium
AGGTAGCTCCTGGCTGCGCGCTCCCCGATCACGTCGGAGAGCATCGCGCCCGTGTCGACGTCCCGGAAAAAGGTGACCGTGTTGCCGGTCAGCTCGTACTCGCCGCCCGGCAGGTGGCGCATCCAGTAGAGCTCCATGCCCTCGAACTTCACGAGGGGCCGGGGATTCTCGCCGGGCACGACGCCGAAGATGGTGCCGTCGTACCACCAGGGCACGTCGCACTCCTCGAGGCTCGCGGTCATGCGCACGAGGGCGCGCAGGTTGGCTGCGGGCACCGTCAGGTCTGGCCCGCTGGCGGGCACCGTGCCGGCCACCCGGGGCAGGGCCTCGCTGGCAGCACCAAGGGCCAGGAGGCCGGTGCCGATGCGGAGGGCATCGAGGGTAAAGGCTCGGCGGGAAACCGGGGGAGTCAAGGCCTGATTCTCCGTTATCCTTGCAGCCGCAGGCATAAATTTCAGGCACTCTGCCACATCAGGACGAAGGAGTCGCCATGCATCGCGTGATGGTGCTGGGAGCCGGCAAGATCGGTTCCCTGATCGCAGGTCTGCTCGAGGAGTCCGGTGACTACCAGGTCACGCTGGCGGACTCCCGGGCCGGGGCAGCGGCCGAGGTCGCGTCGGCACACCGGCTGGCCGGTGGGGACGGCGGCATCCGCGCCCTGGACCTGGACGCCACCCGGGGCCCCGAGCTGGAGGCCGCCCTCCGGGAGCACCGCATCGACGCCGTGGTGTCGAGCCTGCCCTACTACTGCAACGAGCTGGTGGCCCGCTGTGCCCGCCAGGCCGGATGCCACTACTTCGACCTCACCGAGGACGTGCGCTCCGCCAGCGCCGTGCTGGCCATCGCCACCGGGGCCACCACGGCCTTCGCACCCCAGTGCGGCCTCGCGCCCGGCTTCATCAGCATCGCCGCGGCGGAGCTCATCCGGCATTTCCAGAGCGTGCGTACCGTCAAGCTGCGGGTCGGCGCCCTCCCCCAGCACCCCAACAACGTGCTCAAGTACTCCCTGACCTGGTCCACCGAAGGCCTCATCAACGAGTACGGCAACCTGTGCCGGGCGGTCGTCAACGGCAGCCCGCTGGACGTGCAGCCCCTGGAAGGCCTCGAGGAGATCGAGATCGACGGCACGCTCTACGAGGCCTTCAATACCTCCGGGGGCCTCGGCTCCCTGGGCGAGAGCTTCGGGGCCGGCGTCGAGTCCATGGACTACAAGACCATCCGCTACCCGGGGCACTGCGACCAGATGCGTCTGCTCATGAACGGCCTCAAGCTGAACCAGGACCGGGGCACGCTGAAGCGCATCCTCGAGAACTCGGTGCCCCAGACACTGCAGGACGTCGTGATCGTGTATGCCGCCGTCACGGGCCTGCAGGAAGGCGAGCTCCGCGAGGAGAACTACGTGAACAAGGTCTATCCCCAGGTGATCGGTGGACGACTGTGGTCGGCGATCCAGATCACGACGGCCGGCGGCATCTGCGCGGTACTGGACCTGGT
>CALGMY010000238.1 GCA_937958785.1 uncultured Gammaproteobacteria bacterium
GGTCGGCGATCCAGATCACGACGGCCGGCGGCATCTGCGCGGTACTGGACCTGGTGCTGCGCCACCCGGCGGACTACCGGGGCTTCGTGCGCCAGGAACAGTTCCCGCTCAACCAGGTGCTCGCGAACCGCTTTGGCCGCTACTACAGCGATGGCGCCGGCAAGGAGGTCTCGGCGCGGATCATCGCAGCGGGCAGCCGGGGTCAGCAGCGCGTGAGTGGCGCGCCGGAGGCGGGCCATGCGTGATCCCCTGGGTAGTCTGGGCCTCGCCGAGCTCAACCCCGGCAGCTGGTCGGCTTCGGGCTGGCATCCTGCCACCGGACGGGAACGGCTGGCCTCGGTGAACCCGGCGACCGGCGCCGTGCTGGCCAGCGTGGCTGCGGCCACGGAGCAGGACTACGACCAGGTGATCAGCAGCGCCGTCCGGGCGGGCGCCGCCTGGCGGGACCTGCCGGCCCCCCGCCGGGGCGAGGCCGTGCGGCTCGTGGGCGAGGCGCTCCGGCGCCACAAACCGGCGCTCGGCAGCCTGGTGACGCTGGAAGTGGGCAAGATCCGCGCCGAGGGTGACGGCGAGGTGCAGGAGATGATCGACATCGCCGACTACGCCGTCGGCCTCTCCCGGATGCTGGGCGGTCGCACCCTGCCCTCGGAACGTCCCGGACACCGCCTGTACGAGCAGTGGCACCCGGTCGGCGTGGTGGGCGTGATCAGCGCATTCAATTTCCCGGTGGCGGTCTGGTCCTGGAATGCCTTCATCGCCGCCGTGTGCGGCAACGTCACCGTCTGGAAGCCCTCCCCGAAGGCGCCGCTCGCCAGCGTCGCGGTCCAGCGCCTGTGCAACTCGGCCCTGGAGTCAGGCGGCTTCCCGCCGGCGTTCTTCCTCTTCAATACCGACGACACCGCCCTGGCGACCCGGTTCGTCGACGACCCGCGGGTGGACCTCGTCTCCTTCACCGGCTCCTCCGCCGTGGGCAGCGGCGTGGCGGCCCGGGTGGCCCGCCGCTTCGGCCGCTGCCTGCTCGAGCTCGGCGGCAACAATGCCATCATCGTGGACGAGCACGCGAACCTCGAGCTCGCCATCCCGGCGATCCTCTTCGGGGCCGTCGGCACCGCGGGGCAGCGCTGCACCTCCACCCGGCGGCTGCTGGTGCACCGGAGCCGGCTCGACGAGCTCACCGCGCGCCTCGTGGCCGCCTACGGGCAGGTGCCGATCGGCGACCCCTCGAGCCCGGGCACCCTGATGGGCCCCCTCATCGACGCCCACGCGGTGGAGCGCTACCAGGCGGTATTGAAGGAACTCGAGGGCCACGGTGCGCGGATACTCTGCGGCGGAAAGGTCCGCCCCGGCCCCGGTCACTACGTCGAACCCACCATCGTGCTGGCGGAGAACGACTGGCCCGTGGTCCAGCACGAGACCTTCGCGCCGATCCTCTACCTCATTCCCTGCGCCAGCCTGGACGAGGCCATCGCCCGGCAGAACGCGGTCCCCCAGGGACTCTCGTCCGCCATATTCACCGACCGCCTGCAGCACGCCGAGCGCTTCCTGAGCCACGCCGGCAGTGACTGCGGCATCGCCAACGTGAACATCGGCACCTCCGGCGCCGAGATCGGCGGGGCCTTTGGCGGCGAAAAGGAGACCGGCGGCGGCCGGGAGGCCGGCTCCGACTCCTGGAAGGCGTACATGCGCCGCCAGACGGTGACGATCAACTACGGGTCCACGCTGCCGCTGGCCCAGGGCATCGACTTCTCGCCGGGCAGCGGCCCCAAGTAGGAGCGGCTTCAGCCGCGACCCGCGCCTGGTTTCGCCCAAGGCACTGCCATGACCCTGAAGCTCCTGGTCTTCCTCGGCTCTGCGCGGGCCAGCAGCCCGCCGTACCCTGTCCGCCTCGGCCTCCGGATCGCGCGCGCCTGCGTGATGCAACTGGCAGCACGGGGCGCCGACGTGCAACTGATCGACCCGCTGGACTACGACTTTCCGCCGGTGTTCAAGCCCCAGTTCGCCCACGCCCGTGGCGAGGCGCCTGCCGCACTTGACCAGCTCGCCGCGCGCATCGGCGGCGCCGACGGCTACGTGATGACCAGCCCCGAGTACAATCACACCATGAGTCCGGCACTGGCCCACCTGCTCAATCACTTCGGCAGCTCGCTGTTCGCCTTCAAGCCCAGCGCCATCGTGACGTACTCGGCCGGCCAGTGGGGCGGCACGCGGGCCGCCGTGGGCATGCGCACGTTCCTCGGCGAGCTTGGCTGCCTGCCCGTGTCCGCCATGATCCACGTTCCGAAGGCACAGGACGTGTTCACCGAGGACGGCGCCTTGCAGCCCGACCAGGACGCCGAGGCATGGACCGGCTACTTTGGCCGGACGCTGGCCCAGCTCGAGTGGTGGGCCACGGCAGCGCGGGATGCGCGGGCTACCCGGGATCCGCACGCCGGCAGTCCGGCATTCCGCCGCCGGGTGTCCGAGCGGGACGCGCCGGCTTCAGGCGACCCAGCGGCAAGCCGGGTGGACCGGTAGAAGGGCAACTCGCGGATGTTGATGCGCGCGCGTCAACGCGCCGGCCCGCTTGGACCCTATGCCGGCCTTCTATGCGCCCTGCTTCTCTGGCTGGCGGCCTACCGCAACCTGGCCTCCCTGTCGGAAGCACTACTGGGACTGCTACCCGTGACTCGCGGCACGCACTTCGCCAGCGCCCTGCAGTTCTTTTTCTACGACACGCCCAAGGTGCTGCTTCTTCTCACTGGGGTCGTGTTCGTGATGGGGATGGTGAATTCCTACTTTACGCCGGAGCGAACGCGCAGCCTGCTCGCCGGCCGCCGGGAGGGCCTTGCCAACGTCGCCGCGGCTTCCCTCGGCATCGTGACTCCGTTCTGCTCCTGCTCCGCCGTACCCCTGTTCATCGGCTTCGTGCAGGCGGGCGTGCCGCTCGGGGTGACCTTCTCATTCCTGATCGCGGCACCCATGGTGAATGAAGTCGCACTGGCTCTGCTGCTTGGGCTGTTCGGTTGGCGCATCGCACTGCTGTACCTGGCTCTCGGGCTCACGGTTGCCATCGCGGCAGGCTGGATCATCGGCCGGCTTCGCATGGAGCGGTACCTGGAGGACTGGGTCCGGGACATGCCACGCAGCGCGGCCGCCGCTGATGAGTCGGCCGTCCCCCTCCCGGAGCGGATCCACGCCGGTGTCGCGGCGGTGCGTGACATAGTGGGGCGGGTCTGGCCCTACGTCGTGGCCGGCATTGCCATCGGCGCCGGGATCCACGGCTATGTGCCGGAGGAATTCATGGCCGGGCTGATGGGCAGAGACGCCTGGTGGTCGGTTCCGCTTGCCGTCCTGATCGGCGTGCCGATGTACACGAACGCGGCGGGGATCATCCCGATCGTCGAGGCATTGCTGGCCAAGGGCGCAGCCCTCGGCACCGCGCTGGCTTTCATGATGAGTGTCATCGCCCTGTCACTGCCAGAGGTGGTGATCCTCCGCAAGGTGCTGAAGCCACGACTGATCGCAACCTTCATAACGGTCGTGGCCAGTGGCATCCTGCTGGTCGGCTACGTCTTCAACGCCGTGCTGTAAAGGATTCTTCGGATGAAGGACGTCAAGGTACTGGGTACGGGATGCAGCAAGTGCCGGAGCACGATCCAGCTGATCGAAGAAGTCGCCCGGGAGCGAGGCGCCGAGATCCGGCTCGAGAAGGTCCAGGAGATACAGGAAATCGCCCGTCATGGCGTCATGTCCACGCCGGGGGTGGTGATCGACGGTCAGGTCGTCCACTCCGGTGGCGTACCCAGCCGGGCAAAGGTCGAGGGCTGGTTCTGACGATTGCAGCGAACCTCAACAGCGGGTGCGCCTGCCGGACGCTGGACATTACACGCCTCCTGCGCCAGCTCGAGGCCGACCCGTCCCTGGCCGGCTTGGCCGGTGAAATTGCGGGTACGCGGCCCTACCTCTTCTCCGCAACCGCGGTCTTCCTCTCGCCCCGGCACCTGGCGGACATCAAGGCCGTCGTTGCGGCGGTGGAGCGCGTGGTGGCCCTGCCGGGCTACCGGCAAGCCGCCCTGGACCGGGCGCCGGACATCGCCCGCGGGGACCCGGGCCCGCGGGGCGTATTCATGGGCTTCGACTTCCATGTGGGCAGCGATGGTCCACGGCTGATCGAGATCAACACGAACGCCGGGGGAGCGATCCTGAATGCCATCCTGGCGCGGGCCCAGCAGGCGTGCTGCGCGGAGATGGCGGAGCTGCTGGAACCCACCGCGGACCTCGCTCAAATCGACGACACCTTCGTGGAAATGTTTCGCGCCGAGTGGCGTCGGCAGCGCGGGCCGGGGAACCCGGACCGGCTCGCCATCGTCGACGATGCTCCCGCCGGCCAGTACCTGTACCCCGAGTTCCAGCTGTTCACGCAACTCTTCGCGCGCCACGGCATCGAGGCCGTGATAGCGGACGCCGCGTCCCTGGAGTGGCGCGGCGGCGCCCTGTGGCTTGCTGGCCGGACCGTGACCTTCGTTTACAACCGCCTCACGGACTTCCACCTCGAGATGCCCGGCCATGCCGCCCTCCGGGAGGCCTACCTGGCGGGTGGTGTCGTCCTGACGCCCAACCCCCAGGTCCACGCGCTCTACGCGGACAAGCGGAATCTCGTGACGCTGAGCGACGATGCGGCGCTGTCCGCCCTGGGTGCCACCGCGGCCGACCGCGCGGTGCTCCGGCAGGGCGTACCGGCCACGGTATCCGTCGCGACGGCGGACGCGGCGGAGCTCTGGGCCCGGCGCCGGGAGCTGTTCTTCAAGCCTGCACGGGGATATGGCAGCCGGGCGGCGTACCGGGGCGACAAGCTCACCCGGCGGGTCTGGAACGAGATCCTGGCTGGCGACTATGTGGCCCAGCGGGTGGCACCTCCCGGCGAACGGGTGGTCCGCATCGGCAACGACTTCACGGACCTGAAGCTGGACATCCGTGCCTATGCCTATGCGGGTGAGT
>CALGMY010000239.1 GCA_937958785.1 uncultured Gammaproteobacteria bacterium
CGCCGGTACCTGGACTACGGCGTGTTCAGCTCGTTGCGGGAGATGAAGGCCCTCATCGAGGCCGAGGTTGCGAAGAAGGAGTTCCGGGGCAACCTGAAGCTCGGCCCCGGGGGCATCCGGGAAATCGAGTTCATCGTGCAGGCCCTCCAGCTCGTGCGGGGCGGCACCGTCGCCACGCTGCGCGAGCGGGAAATCCGCAAGGCCCTGCCGGCACTGGTGCGCGCCGGCTGCCTGCCGGAGCAGGATGCCGCCGAACTCACCGCTGCCTACCGCTACCTGCGCCTGGCGGAGAACCGCATCCAGGCACTCCATGACCGGCAGACCCACGACCTGCCCGCCGACGCCAGCGACCAGGGCCGGCTCGCCCGCGCCATGGGCTGTGCGGACTGGAATGCCTTCCTCGCCGAGCTCAAGGTGCAGCGGGACGTCGTCGCCCGGCACTTCCGCGACATCGTCTTCCGGGGCTCCAACGGCGCCGCTGCGGACGAGACCGCCGCCATTACCCCGGCAGGCGCGGACAGTGCCCTCCAGCAGGTCTGGCTCGAGGATGCCGCCCCCGAGGTGCAGCGCGGGCGCCTGGCGGCTGCGGGCTACGCCGACCCGGACGCCGCCCTCGAGCGGGTGCGGCGCCTGCGGGAGGGCGGCCTGCAGCAGCGGCTCGACCAGCCCGGGCGCCAGCGTCTCGACGCCCTGGTGCCCGCCGTGCTGCTCGCTGCCAGCCGGCAGGCGGAGCCGGCCCGTGCGCTGGACGGCATGGTGCTGGTACTCGAGGCCATCGGGCGCCGCTCCGCCTACTTCGCGCTGCTGAACGAGAATCCGCCCGCCCTGGAGCGGCTCGTGGGCATCTGCTCGGCCAGCGAGTTCCTGGCCCGGCTCGTCGCGACCCACCCGCTGCTGCTCGACGAGCTGCTCGACCCGCGGGTCTTCGAGCAGGCCCCGTCCCGGGACGAACTCGCCGCCGATCTCGCCATGCGGCTGGAGCGTGTCGCGCCCGACGACGTGGAGGCCCGCCTGGACGCCCTGCGCAATTTCCAGCAGGCGGCCACCTTCCGGGTGGCGGTCGTGGACCTCACCGGCGTGCTGCCCCTCATGAAGGTCAGCGACCGGCTGACGGATATCGCCGAGCTGGTCCTCGAGGCCGCACTCGGCATCGCCTGGGCCGAGCTCGCGGCCCGCCACGGCGAGCCCCGCTGCGTCGTGGACGGGGTGGCGCGGCCCGCCCGCTTCGCCATCGTGGCCTACGGCAAATTGGGCGGACTCGAGCTTGGCTACGGCTCCGACCTGGACCTGGTGTTCCTCAACGACTCGGGGGGCGAGCAGCAGCAGACCGACGGCGTCCAACCCGTGGAGAACGCCGTGTTCTTCTCCCGGCTCACCCGCCGGGTGATCAGCATCCTCACGATGCACACCACCTCGGGCAAGCTCTACGAGGTCGACATCCGGTTGCGGCCGAGCGGGCAGTCCGGCCTGCTGGTATCCAGCCTCACGGCCTTCGACCTCTACCAGCGCCAGGACGCCTGGACCTGGGAGCACCAGGCGCTGCTCCGGAGCCGGGCCGTGGCCGGCGACCCGGGTGTCAAGGCGGCCTTCGAGCAATTGCGCGTGAAGGCGCTCACCACCTACGTGCGCCGCGAGAACCTCGCCCGGGAGGTGGCGGACATGCGCCAGCGGATGCGCACGGAACTCTCGAAGGGCACGCCGGAGCTGCTGGACGTGAAGCAGGACCCGGGCGGCATCACCGACATCGAGTTCCTGGTCCAGTACCTGGTGCTCCGGGAGGCGGGCAACTTCCCGGACCTGGTGCGCTGGTCCGACAACATCCGCCAGCTCGAGGGGCTGGCGGCCCACGGCATCCTGCCGGCGGCCGATGCCGGCGCGCTGGCCGACGCCTACCGGGCGTACCGGCAGCGCATGCACCACCTGAACCTGGCGGGGGCCCCGGGACTCGTGCCCCGGGCCGAGGTGGCCTCGCTCACGGACGCGGTGATCCGGCACTGGCAGGCGGTGTTCTATACTGGGACTCCGGAAGCCCAGAGCCCCGAAGCACCCCAGACCCATGGTCACTCCAAAGACTGAGCGCCCGGCCGCGGAACCTGCGCTGATCCAGCCCAACGCCGAGAACCACTACACCGTGACGCCGGCGGACCTGCCGCTGTCCTGTCCGATGCCGGGCATGTACCTCTGGAACTCCCACCCCAAGGTCTACCTGCCCATCGAGGCCGACGGGCACGCCAAGTGCCCCTACTGCGGCGCCAGTTTCACGCTCTCCCGCGGGCGGTGAGTGCCCTGCCGGCGGCCGGATGATCATCGTCACCGGCGGCGCCGGCTTCATCGGCAGCAACCTGGTCCGGGCCCTCAACCGGGCCGGCCACGCCGACATCCTGGTCGTGGACGACCTGCGGGATGCCCACAAGGTCCTGAACCTCGCGGACTGCCGGATCAGTGACTACCTGGACCTGCACGAGTTCGCCACGCGCATGGCCGCCGGCGAGACCTTCGGCGCCCGCATCGAGGCCATCTTCCACCAAGGCGCCTGCACCGACACCACCGAGTGGAACGGCCTCCTCATGATGCGGCTGAACTACGACTACTCGCGCCAGGTGCTCGGGTACGCGACGACGGTGCGTGCACCCCTGGTCTATGCCTCGTCGGCCGCCGTGTACGGCACCGGCAAGGAGTCCCGGGTGGACGACGACTGCGAGCGTCCGGTGAACGTCTACGCGTTCTCGAAGCTGATGTTCGACCGGCACGTGCGCCGCGTTTCCGGGACGTTCCGGGCGCCGGTGGTAGGGCTCCGCTACTTCAACGTGTACGGCCCGGGCGAGCGCCACAAGGGGCCGATGGCGAGTGTCATCCACCACTTCCGGGAGCAGCTGAAGTCGGGGGACGAGATTCGCCTCTTCGCCGGCTGCGACGGCTACGCCGACGGCGAGCAGGCGAGGGACTTCATCCACGTGGACGACGTGGTGGCCGTGAACCTCTGGGCCTTCGAAAAGGCCGCCAGCTCCGGCATCTACAACGTCGGCACCGGGGAGGCCTGCACGTTCAACGACGTGGCCCGGGCGGTGATCGCGTGGCACGGACGGGGCCGCATCGGCTACATCCCGTTCCCGGAGCACCTGAAGGGCAGCTACCAGAACTACACCCGGGCCGACCTCACCGGCCTCCGGGCCGCGGGCTACACCGGCGGCTTCATGCCCGTGGGTGAGGGCGTGCGGCGCTATCTCGACGCGGTAGCCTGACCCGTCGTACCCGCCAGGCGGGCGAGGCGGTCGATGACGTCATTGCGCCGGTCCATCACGGCCAGTTCCCGCTCCCGGGCTGCCTCGAGGTTCCTTCCCATCGCCTGCCGGTCCGCGAGGATTCCCCGCAGGGCGAGGGCGGCGTCGTCCACCGAGACGGCACCCCGCGGTGCCGCGGCGAGGGGCCGGGCGATGCCGAAGGCCTGGCAACGGGCCGCCAGTCCCGGCTGGTCCCAGAAGAAGGGGTAGGACAGCATCGGCACCCGGTTGAAGATGGCCTCGTGGGTGGAATTCAGCCCGTGGTGGGTGACGAAGACGTCGGCTTCGCCCAGGACGGACCACTGGTTCACCCGCTTCTCGACCCGCACGTTGGTCCGCCGCAGCCGCTCGCCGTGGGTATCGGCGGCGTCCGAGCCGCCGAAGCTGATCAGGGCCGCGAGGTCGGGCTCCCGGGCCACCGCGTCCGCCAGCGCCGCCATGGCCGCGAGGGCCTCCGCGGCGTAGTACCGCCAGACCACCGTGCCAAACGAGATGTAGATGCGCCGGCCCCGGGTCCGGGCCGGGAAGCAGGTGGGTGGCGGCCGCCGGCGCGGGGTCTCGAGGTACTCGGTGGAGGGCAGGCTGCCGAAGAAGGCGACGGGCTCGAAGGCCAGCCGGTCCGCGTCGGTGAGGTACTCGGGCGGCTCGCAGTAGATGTTCAACGTCGTGCTCAAGTTGTTCACGTAGGCGAAGGGCGAGGCGTCCTCGAGCCCGTGCCGGGTCCGCAGCCGCTCCACCGCCGCGTGGCAGGCGGGCGCGATGGCGACCCGGGGGTCGGTGGCTAGCTGCCTCAGGAAGGGCCCGGGCGTCACGTTGTGTCCCGCGCACACGTTGATGCCGGGCACCCCGAGCTCCCGCGCGACCAGCCGGCCGATCACCGCGAAGGTGTCGTAGACCACCAGCGCGGGCTGCAGCGGCCGGACCGCCGCGACGATGTCGGCGCCGAAGTGCCCGGCGAAGCTGACGTAGCGGCACGGTACCGGCCGGGACTCACCGTCGGCGGCTTCCAGGGGCCAGGCACTGAAGAGGTCCTCCAGAACGCCGCCCGCCGACTCCACCTGGGGCTGGAACCGCTGGTGGGTGTAGACGTGGACTGCGTGGCCCCGCCCGTGAAGCCCCCGGACGATCGGCAGGAGGCGGCGCAGGTGCCCCTCCTCCGGCATGCAGAAGACGACGACGGGTCTGCTCATCGAGGTGGTCCGGGCCGTCAGTGTCGTCAGCGGGGGCGCCGGGGTTCGGTCGACAGCACCGCGTCGTGCTCGCCGCCGCTCCTGCGCAGCACCGTCAGCCCGGTGCCAAAGGGCAGGTCCAGCAGCTGCAGGCCCGGGTCCCGGCGCAGCTCGTCCATGTAGTGCTTCACGTCCACGTCGTAGCGGCGGTCGGGGCCATAGATGCCCGACGGCTTCAGGATCATGCTGTCATGGAACAGCACGATGGCCCGGGGCGCCAGGCGGCCCGCGAAGGCCTCGTAGTCGAACCGGGCCTGGTCGGCCGTGTGGTAGCCGTCGATGAACAGCAGTCCGATGTCGTCCAGTGCCGCATAGGCGGGCGTCGTCACGAACTGCTGGGTGGTGACCAGGTGGTGGCGCACGTTACCCAGGCCGAAGGTGCGGAAGTGGGCCTCTGTCCGCGCGGGATCCTTCCAGAAGTCGTCGGCGAGGGACGGGTCGATGAAGGTGACTTCGCCGCCTTCCAGGTTGTCCTGGCAGCCCCGGGCGATGACCAGCGGCACGAAGCCCCGCCAGGACCCGATCACCACCGCCCGCGCGGGGCGCAGCAGGCGCGCGAAGGCATAGTAGAGCCAGCCGAGGCCGAGGTTCAGGTCCTCCAGGCGCTGGTTGTGGCCCATCCGGCGCAGTTCCGGGTGGGCGTATACCCGGCCGATCCAGGCGGTGAGTTCGGCGGCATCGGCCAGGGCGGGCTGAACGGCGTTCACCGCGTCAGCCCTTGCGCGGCGGCGCCGGCGTCATCTGGGTCACCCAGGTCTCGAAGGTGGTCATGTTGGGGGACTCCCACTTGTCCGGGGCCTTCAGGAACTTCGGGTAGTGCTTCGCCGTGTAGTCCTGGATCTTCCCGGGCAGCTCGTGGGGGCCCGCCAGGCTGAAGATGCGCGTGTTGTAGATGAGGCGCCCGGGCGCGTTGTCCATCAGCATCCAGGGGATGAACGGCGCCTCCTTGAACCAGGCGCTGGTGCTGTAGGCCTTGGCCGTGGACGGGTCGGCCAGCTCGGACATCCGGGCATGGATCTGGAAGAGTTCGGAGGTCTTGTACCACTCGCCGATGTATTCCCGCGGCCACTGGTCCCGGGTGAACGGCGACGGCCAGCGGGTGTGCACGTTGAAGGTGACGATCACCCGGTCACCCTGGACCTCCCAGGGCAGGATGAACGGGAACTCGACGGTCTCCTGCTTTCCAGCCTCGCCGAAGGTCTGCTTGAAGGTGGTGGCGTAGTGGGAGTTCACCGGGTCGTTGTTGGTCGGGTAGACCTTCACCGTCTCGCCCGTCAGCGGGTTCTGCCAGCTCTCCAGGATCGCGCCGGTCTTCAGGTCGGTGTAGTAGGAGATCTCCCGGTGCAGGTTCTCGTAGCGCCCGTCCGGCAGGCGGGTGACCCGGCTCATGCCGAAGCCCTCGTAGCCGAACAGGGGCAGGTTCTTCTGGTCGGGACCGGTGGCCGCGACGACGTCGCCCTTGTAGTAGCCGCAGGTCTCCCGGCCGTCGAGGGCGGCGACGAGCTTCACCCAGGCCTTCAGGTTGTCCTCGGGCTTCGTGAAGTCGAAGCGGAGCGGGTCCCCCCCGTCCGGCGTGGCGGCCACGGCCAGTCCACCGGTGAGGCCCGCGCCCACCAGGGCACCCGCGGTGCCGAGGGCCTGGCGCCGCGACAGCAGGAAGGGCAGGGGATTCCGGTTGGCGAGCGACACGGTGGACCTCACGGACGTAAGCTTCGGGGTTGCTAGGTTAGCTGAATCCGGGCCCCGCCAGCGGGGCGAAAACCTGCCCATGCGAGTGCTCCGCCCCCTGCACGTCTTCCTGTCCGTCCTCGTGCCCCTGCTGGGGGGCTGCACCTCGGCGGCCTTCCTCGCGGCCAATGCGCCGAGTGCCTTCGGCCCCCACGAGCGCATCGCTGGCCTCGCTTACGGCACCGCCGATCGCCAGAGGCTGGATGTGTACATGCCCGGGGACAAGGCCCCGACCCCGCGGCCGGTCGTCGTCTTCATCCACGGCGGCAGCTGGCAGTGGGGCTCGAAGGACCAGTACCGGTTCGTCGGCGCGGCACTCGCCGAGAAGGGCTTCGTCGCCGTCGTGCCCAACTACCGCCTGAGCCCGGAGGTGCGCTTCCCGGCCTTCGTCCACGACGCTGCCGCGGCGGTGGCCTGGACGCTCGACCACATTGCCGACTACGGCGGCGATCCGGGGCGCGTGTTCGTCATGGGCCACTCGGCGGGCGCCCACTCGGCCCTGCTGGTGGCCCTGGACGAGCGCTACCTGGCTGCCGCAGGTGCGAGTGCCACCGACCTCAAGGGCGTGATCGGCCTTTCCGGGCCCTACGACTTCGCGATCGACGACCCGGCGTTCCGGCCGATCTTCGGCTCGCCCGCCGACCCTGCCGAGACCCAGCCCGTGCGTTTCGCCCGGGGGGACGCGCCGCCGCTCCTGCTGGTCCACGGCACCGGGGACCGGGTCTGCTGGCCGACCAATTCGATCCGCCTGACGGAGCGGGTCCGGAAGGCGGGCGGGCTGGTGGAGCTGCGGCTGTACCCGGGCCTCGGCCACGGCGACACCGTCGGTGCATTCACCCGGCTGCGGCGCGGGGCGGCGCCCACGCTGGATGACGTGGCCGCCTTCGTGACGGGTATCCCGTAGGAGCGGCTTCAGCCGCGACGGGATTTCCCCTTCGCTCGCTAGATGAACA
>CALGMY010000240.1 GCA_937958785.1 uncultured Gammaproteobacteria bacterium
GCCCAGGGGACCGCCGCCGAGCACGGTGACGGTGGAGTCCACGTCCCAGTAGCGCAGGCCGATGTAGCCGTCCAGCCGCTCGGTGATGGCGTAAGAGCCGTCGAGCTCCACGATGAGCTGGTCCAGCTCGACGTTGGCGCGCGTCTGGCCAAACGGCCCGATGCCGCTCTTGTCGGCCTCGAGGTCCATGTAAATGACGTCGGCAACCACCGCCCAGGGACCGTACTCGCCCCGGTACGCGCCCATGGCGCCGAACTCCAGGTTGTCGAGGATGTCGCTGAAGCTCACGTCCACGTCGCCGACGACGGGACCCACGCCGGCCGTGCCGTCGATGGCGGCGCCGATCATGTAGGCGGTAACGGTGTGCTGCCACTCGTCCGCCGCCGCGACGGCAGGGGCGGAGACGGCCAGGGCCAGGAGCGCGGATTTCAGCGGATGCATGCGGGTGCCTTTGTCAGGGGGTGTACCAGATCGGTGCGGCCGGCGCAGGGCGAGAGCATATCAGCGGATCTCGTCGAGGATGGAACCTTCGGCCACCGGGCGCCCCAGGGCAAACTGCACCTGCCAGCTGTCGTTGTCGACCCAGCCGAGCGAGAGCAGCAACGGGCCTATGGGCGTTCGCCCGCCGACCGAACCGGATATGCCGAACAACGAACCGTCAGCCACCTGGTCGACGCGCTCACCCATGCGCCCGGCCTGCAGCCGCAGGCCCGCGTACAGGGCCTGGCCGAACAGCGACTGGATGTCGGCCAGGCGCCAGTAGTAGCTCGAGCCGGCGAACCAGTAGCTGGAGCCGCGCAGCTCGCCCCGCTCGAGCCCGGGGAAGGTGCGGATGCCACCGAGCTGGAATTCCTGGGTCACCGCCAGGTCACCACTCAGTTCCTTGCCCCCGCCCAGGATCAGGCTCAGCGCGTCCCCGCGGAAAGGGAAGGACTTGGTAAGCACGCCCTCGGCGAGCCCGTAGTCCTCTTCGCCCCCGAGCCAGTCGCCCGAACTCACGAGGCGCGCATTGATGAAGGTCCCGCGGGTGGGCAGGCCGACCGCATCCCGGGTGTCGTAGACGAAGCGCAGCTGCACGCTCGAATCGCCCACCCGGTCGGTCTCCGGCAGCAGCGGCGGGCCGGTATCCACCTCCGCCTCGTACCACCCGAGCCGCACGCCCGCGCGCACCTGGGCCCGGGTGCCGATGTTGAGCCCGGTGTCGAGCTGGCCGAACAACTCCGAGAGGGCGTACTTGGCCACCCGGTCACCGTCCAGGTAGATGTCCTCGTTGCTGCGCTCGAACTGGGCGATGGGCTGCACGAAGAAGCGCTGGCGGAGGTCGAGCGGCTGGTAGAGGTCGGAGGAGAAGATCCACTGCTCGCCGATCTGCACGACGTTGTGCCACTCCCCGCCCCGGGGGTTGAGCCAGGTGCGGTTGTGCTCCGCGCGGATCAGGGCGTCGAGCTCGCCGGAGCCGTTGGCCGCGAGGCCCAGGTCGAAGCGCACGAAATCCGGGCCCCAGGACTTCTCGACGGGGGCAATCTCGAGGATCCGGGCGTCGGGCGGGCCGGAGATCCGGTAGGCCACCCGCTCGAAGTCACCGAGCGCGAAGAGCCGCCCGGTATCCGCGATGATCTCCGTACGCGTCACCTCCCGGTCCGGCCCCACCGCCTCGAGCTGTCTGCGCAGGTACTCGGGGTTCACGCGCTGGAGTGGCGCGATCTTCACCTCGGCGAGCCGGATGGGCGCGTTGCCCTCCCGGTTCAGGGCCTGGCGCCAGGCCCGGTACTCGGCCTCGGGGAGCGCCAGCTGGCGCAGGCGCTCCGCCTGGGCCAGTGCCGCCTCCCGCCCGAGCGGCACGGCGTCGGGCACCCGGTCGAAGGCGGCGGAGCCGATGTCGCCCATCGGCACCACGATACTGATGTCCCGCTCGTCCAGGCTCGCCAGCTGGGCCTTCTGGTTCGCGTCGATCATGACGTCGAGGGAACGTCCCGCGAGCGAGGTTGCCGCTGCCAGGTCCTCGAGCTTCGGCGGCGGTGACGCGAGGGACACCGCGATCACCACGTCGGCGCACAGGTCCCGGGCCACGTCGACGGGCAGGTTGCGCATCATGCCGCCGTCCGACAGCACCTTGCCATCCAGGACCACCGGCGAGAACGCGCCGGGCACCGCCATGCTGGCCCGCATGGCGACCGAGAGGTCGCCGGAGCCGAGGACGACCATGTCCCCTCCCAGCATGTCGGTGGCCACGGCCCGGAAGGGTATCGGCAGGTCGTCGAAATCCCGGGTGTAGCGGGCATCGGCCACGAGGCCCCGGATCACGTCCTCGATGTCCTGGGTCTTCAGCAGGCCCGACGGGACTTTCAGGGACCCGTCCTTGAGGCCGATGTCCAGGCTGTTGGTGTAGGTGATGCCGGCGAGCTTGCGCTGGATGGGCGTGCGGTCGCGGAGCCCCTCCGCACCCACGGTCCGGGACCAGTTGATGCCGAGCACGGTCTCCTCGATCTCCTGCGGCGGCATGCCGGAGGCGAAGGTGCCGCCGACGAGGGCGCCCATGCTGGTGCCGGCCACGCAGTCGACGGGCACCCGGAGCTCGTCGAGAACGCGCAGCACGCCGATGTGTGCCGCGCCCTTGGCACCGCCGCCGCCGAGCACGAGGCCGATGCGCGGGCGGCCGGGGCTCCGCTGCTCACCGGCGGCAACCGGCTCCGCGCCGCTGGCGAGGCCCGGCAGCATGCCGAGCAACAACAGCAATGTGGTCAGCCTGGGCCGTCTAGCCTGCAGTGCCGTCACGGGAAACTCCCAACACGACCCGCGGCGGCGGGACGCGCCCTGAAGCATGGCCGGGGGCACGGTCGGTGACAAGTACGGCGCGGCACCCTAGACTGCCTGCCGCTCCCCCCCCAGCAGGAAGGTTCCGACCATGCGCCTCCACGCCACCCTCATGGTGATTCTCGCCCTCGCGATGCCCGTTGTTGCCAGTGCCCAGGCCGGGCCTACCGCCGCCGAACTCGCGGCCGCCACCGAGGAGGCGCGCACCATCCTCCAGTCCGAGCGCAAGCTGCTGGTCGGCCAGGGCCTCACCCTGACCGCCGAACAGGCGAATGCCTTCTGGCCCGTCTACGACCGCTACATGCTCGACATGAAGGCCGCAGGTGACCTGCGCGTGAAGGTGATCACCGATTACGCCGCCAGCTACGACAACCTGACGGACGAGACGGCGCGACAGCTGGTGGGCGACTACCTGAAGTATCAGGAGAAGGTGCTGAAGATCCGCAAGGGCTACCTGCGCAAGTTCCGCAAGGTATTGCCCGAGACCGAGGTGGCCCGGTTCTACCAGATCGAGAACAAGCTGGATGCGGTCACCAACTTCGTGCTGGCCGACCAGATCCCGCTGGTGCCGGAGGCACCTACTTCACCCTGAGGGCGTCACCCTGAGGGTGTCAACCTGAGGGCTGGCGGGTGGCCCGCCCCAGTCGGGACGGGCAGGCGGCGATAGCGCACGAGGCGCCGGCCGGTTGTAAGGGCGGCAGGCCCGTTGTACGGTCCCGGCCATGACACCTGCCCGGGAAATGCCTCCGCGGGGACCCCTCGGAACGGACGAGCTTGCACGGCTGCACGCCTGGTGGCGTGCCTGCAACTATCTGGCGGCCGGGATGATCTACCTGCAGGACAACCCGCTGCTGCGTCGCCCCCTCGTCCCCGACGACATCAAGCACCGGCTGTTGGGACACTGGGGCGCGAGCCCGGCCCTGTCCTTCGTCTGGACGCACCTCAACCGGGTCATCCGGCGGGACGACCTCGACGTGATCTTCCTGGCCGGGCCAGGGCATGGCGCCCCGGGGGTGCTCGGCCCCGTTTACCTGGAGGGCACCTACTCGGCGTTCTACCCGGAGATCGGCCAGGATGAGGCGGGACTCCGCCGCTTCCTGCGGCAGTTCTCCTTCCCCGGCCAGATCGGCAGTCACGTCACCCCGGAGACACCCGGTTCCATCCACGAGGGCGGTGAACTGGGCTATTCCCTCGCCCATGCCTACGGCGCCGTGTTCGACAACCCGGACCTCATCGCCGCCTGCGTGGTCGGTGACGGCGAGGCGGAGACCGGACCCCTGGCCGCGGCCTGGCACTCGAACAAGTTCCTGAATCCCTGCCGGGATGGCGCGGTGCTGCCGATCCTCAGCCTCAATGGCTACAAGATCGCGAACCCCACCGTGCTCGCGCGGATCAGCGAGGAGGAGCTGACGGCGCTGTTCACAGGCTACGGTTACTCCCCGTTGATGGTATGCGGATCCGACCCGGAGGCCATGCACCAGCTGATGGCCGCGACCCTGGATGAGGCCATCGGGCGCATCCGCGAGATCCAGGCCACCGCACGCAAGGACCGCCGGCCGGACCGGCCGCGCTGGCCCATGATCGTGCTCAGGTCGCCGAAGGGCTGGACGGGACCGAAGGAAATCGGCGGCCACAAGGCCGAAGGCACCTGGCGCTCCCACCAGGTGCCGCTCGGCGACGTGCGCGACAATCCGGCCAGCCTGCGCCAGCTCGAGGACTGGCTGCGGAGCTACCGGCCCGAC
>CALGMY010000241.1 GCA_937958785.1 uncultured Gammaproteobacteria bacterium
TCCTCGTTGACCGGATCGAGGAGTGCGGCGAAGCGGTACCAGCGGGCGGCGGCCGCATAGTCCCGGGCAACGCCCTGCCCCGTCGCATGCAGGTAGGCGAGGCCGGCCTGCCCCGCCGAGTAGCCCGCCTCGGCGGACTTCAGGTACCAGTCGGCGGCCTCGTCCGCATCCGCCGCCACGCCCTGGCCGTTCAGGTAGGCATGGCCCAGCGCGGCGGCGGCCAGGGCATTGCCCTGGTCGGCGGCCGCGCGAAACAGGCGCAGGGCCTCGGCCGGATCCCGGGGCACGCCTTCCCCGCGGGCGCGCAGCACGCCCAGGTTGTACTGGGCACCGGCGTCGCCGGCGGCGGCCAGGGGCGCGAGCAGGGCCGCGGCGGTCGCCGGGTCCCCGCGCTTCAGGGCCGCGATGGCGGCGTTGAAGTCCGCGGCCGGCTGGGCGAGCGGGGCCGTCGCCGCAAGCAGCAGCGCCAGCGTGGCGGCCTTCAGGAAGCGGGTGATCATCGGGAGGGAAGGATAACGGACTTCGCCGCCACCACGATCGCCCCGGCCACGATGCCGGTCACCGCGTCCGCCACCAGGGAGAGCAGCAGCGGCACCGCGGAGGCAGCGGCCAGCGCCTGGACCGCGTGATGCAGCGGCGCGATGCCGTGGCCGATGATCCCGCCGCCCACCAGGAACATGGCGGCAGTGCCGGCCACCGACAGCCCCTTCATGAGCCAGGGCGCGAGGCGCAGGATGCCGGCGCCGAGGGCCCGCTGGGCCCGGGCGGCGGCACCGTCCCCGGCCTGGCGGAGCAGGTGCAGTCCCCCGTCGTCCAGCTTCACGATGCCGGCCACGAGGCCATAGACCCCCACGGTCATGAGCAGCGCGATGCCCACCAGCACGCCCACCCGCTGGGGCAGCGGCGCCGTCGCGACCGTGCCGAGGGAGATGACGATGATCTCGGCGGACAGGATGAAGTCCGTGCGGATCGCGCCCTTGATCTTGTCCTTCTCGAGGGCCACCAGGTCGACGGCGGGATCGGCCACGGCCCGGGCGAGTTCGCTCGCGTGGGCCTCGTCGGCGGCGGTGCGACGGCGGAACACGTGCACCAGCTTCTCGACGCCCTCGTAGCAGAGGAAGGCGCCGCCCAGCATGAGCAGGGGCGTGATGAGCCAGGGCACGAGGGCGCTGATGGCCAGCGCCGCCGGCACCAGGATGGCCTTGTTGACGAGGGAGCCCTTCGCCACGGCCCAGACCACGGGCAGTTCCCGGTCGGCCGCCACCCCGCTCACCTGCTGGGCATTCAGCGCCAGGTCGTCCCCCAGCACCCCGGAGGTCTTCTTGGCCGCGACCTTGGTGAGGACCGAAACGTCGTCGAGGATCGTCGTGATGTCGTCGAGAAGCGCGAGCAGGCTGCTAGCCACGAAAAGGTACCGGACACTTAGTTATTTAGTTATTGTCGCTCAATAACTAACGAAACTGGTGTCCGGTACCTTTTCGGGTACCTATTGGCGACGTTTCAGCCGGGTCGGCG
Source organism: uncultured Gammaproteobacteria bacterium (assembly GCA_937958785.1). Classification (GTDB taxonomy): domain Bacteria; phylum Pseudomonadota; class Gammaproteobacteria; order Steroidobacterales; genus SHZI01. The sequence continues at coordinate 1,516 of CALGMY010000241.1, forward strand.
CAGCCAGCCGAGCAGCCCGAGGGCCGAGCCGAACAGCCAGGCGGCCGCAGGTACCGGCACGACCGTCATGCCGGGGCCGATCAGGAATTCCTGCACATCGATGGACTGCTGGACCAGCGGGTTCGGCGTAACCACGCGCATGACGGCGGACCAGTTGAAGGCATCGTGGGCGCCGCCGGTGGCGACCGTATACCAGGCGGAAGCGCCAGCCCCCACCAGTGCGTAGGCGGGCGACATGATCTTCCAGATGGCCTCCTGGATGTCCGCCTGCCCCGCGTAGTCGTTGGGCGCCAGCGTGCCGATCTGGCTGTAGAGCCAGCCGGCCTGGCTGTACTTCGCGAGGGTGGCAGCCGTGGAGGGACTGTTGAACTTGCCCACGGCACCGCCCTGGATGTCGGTGTAGGTGAGGACGTCCGCTGTCCAGGTGACGGGCGGGTTGACCGTACTGTAGCGGGCATCGCAGAGGCCAAGGATGCCTAGGCCGTCGATGGTGAGGGAATAGAAGCCGGCGTAGACCCCTCCCCGGTTGACCGAGTTGGCCACCCCGTTGAAGGTGACGGACGCTGCGTCGGCCACGCCGAACGCCGCGAGCAGGACGGCGGCCAGGAGGCCGCGCAGGGCTGGGATTCTGGATTTCACGGTGGGACCCTCGGTCTGGTTGTGGTTGTCGCCGCCCGGGCCCCACCCCGCCTGCGGTTGGGCTGCTGCCAGCCCGGGGCATAGACTAGCGAACCGGAACCGGGCAGACCATCACCCACATGGGTGACACGGGCATGACATAAGCATTACCGATGAACGGCATCAGCACCCTCATCCGCGCCAACCTACGGCTGCCGGTCTTCCTCCCGCTGCTCGGGCTAGCCCTCGCCACCACCTGGTACGGCCTCGGGCCATCACTCACCCGCTTCGCCGAGCTGACCGGCGGCCGCTTCGTCGACATGCAGCCGGCACTCAGTGCGGCGGACCTGCTGGCCCAGGTCACGGCCTACGACCCGGCGACGGTGCGCTATTACCTCGGCTGGCTGGTTTTCGACATGGCCTGGCCCTTCCTGACCTACACCGCGATGCTGTTCATTACTGCCTGGCTGCTGCCCTTTGCCGGCCCGGCCTGGCCACCGCGGCTGCCCTGGTTGGTGGCGATGGCCTGCGCGACCGTACTCATGGACTGGACGGAAAATGCAGGCTTCGCGGCCCTCACCCTCGGCACCCCGGAACCGGCCCTCGTCGCCCTGCTGGCTGTGGCCGCCCACCGGGGGAAGCTCCTCTGCAACCTGCTCTTCAACCTGGGCTTCATCGCGGCGCTGCTGACGGCGGTCACGGCCCGGCTGCGCCTGCTGGTGACCGTCCTGGCCGTCGCGATGGCGGTCTTCGCCCACGCCCCGGCGGTGGCCTCGGCGCCAGACCCGGCCGTCGCCCTGACGGAGCCGCCCCAGCCCATCGCCGACTTCACCCTCACCGACCAGACGGGCAAGCCCTTCGCCCTGGGCCGCCTGAAGGGCCGCCCGGTGCTGGTCTTCTTCGGCTTCACGAATTGCCCGGACGCCTGCCCCTCGGCCATGGCGAAGCTGCTGGCGGTCAGCCGGTCGGAGGATCCCGCCGTCCGGGAAACCCGGGTGGTCTTCATCAGCACCGACGGGGACCGGGACACGCCCCCGGTCCTGCGCCAGTACCTGGCCGGCCTGTCGCCGGACTTCATCGGCCTCACCGGCCCGCCGAAGGAGGTCAGCCGGGTGGCGGGCCAGTTCGCCGCGGTCTTCTTCCGCGGGCGCGCCGCGGACAGCGCCGGCAACTACCTGGTCGAGCACTCGGACCAGATCTACCTGCTGGACCGGGCCGGCAACCTGCGCGCCACCTTCTTCGATCCACCCGTGGCGACCCTGGCCCGGGTGACCGGTCAGGTGGCCCGGGAGGCCATTTCACATAACACCCCCAGGCCGTGACGGCAGTCCCGGTTTGCCCGCCCGGCCTGGACAGCCCCGGGCCGCACGGGGCTATGCTTGGCCAACGGGCCGGCCAACGGCCCGATAACAACAAGAAGAAGTAGAAGAACCATGCCCATGCCGAGGACGCGCACTGCCGTGCGGCCGCTGATGCTTGCCCTGCTCGTGCTGGCGGGCGGCGCGGCCCGCGCCGACAACGTGAACGGGACATGGTCCAGCGTGCACAACTGGCCGCTGATCCCCATCCACGCGGTGCTGCTGCCGGATGAGCGCATCCTCTCCTACGGCAGCACGGCCAGCGGCGTCCAGAGCGGCAGGTTCATCTACGACGTGTGGGACCCGGCGGGCGGCCTCTCGGGCGGCCACCTGACCCTGCCCAACCAGACCGTCACCGACATCTTCTGCAGCTCCCAGATCGTCCTGCCCGGGGGCAGCGGCGTCTTCATTGCGGGCGGCGACGTGTGGAACGGCAGCCAGGTGCTGAACAGTGCCAATCCCAACACCAACTTCTACCAGCTGTCGAACAACACGCTGACCGCCCAGAACAACATGAACCGGCCCCGGTGGTACTCCACGTCCACCGTACTCCCGAACGGAGAGATCTACGTGCAGGGCGGCTCGTCCGGCGGTGACCGCCCGGAGGTACGCCAGGCGAACGGCACTTTCCGCCTGCTCACCGGCGCGAACACCTCGTCGCTGGACACCACCTACCCCCGGAATTTCGTGGCGCCGAACGGGATCATCTTCGGCTACGACAGCGGCGGGAGGATGTACAACATCAACCCGGCCAACACCGGCACGTACACGAGCCGGGGCACCTTCACGGGCCCGACGGGCGCGGACGCCGGCGCCGCCATGTACCGGCCCGGCAAGATCCTGCAGTTCGGCGGCAACTCCAACCAGTCCCGCGTCATCGACATCACCGGCGCGACGCCCGTGGTCACCAACAGCGGCAACCTGCTGGTGAAGCGGGTCATCGTGAACGCCACGGTGCTGGCCGACGGCAAGGTCCTCGCCATCGGGGGCAGCGGCGTCTGGAACTCGCTCACCGGCGTCACCAAGTATGCGGAGATCTGGAATCCCGACACCGGGGTGTGGACCCAGCACGCCAGCGGCGCGAAGTCCCGGCTGTACCACTCGGTCTCGCTGCTGCTGCCGGACGCCAGCGTGCTGGTCGGTGGCGGCGGTGCCAACAGCCCCACCACCAGCCTCCCGGAAAACAATAACAACATCGAGATCTACTACCCGCCCTACCTGTACGCCCCCGGCGGCGGCTTCGCGCCACGGCCCATCATCACCAGCGCCCCCACCGCCGTGGCCATCGGCGAGACCTTCCCCGTGGACTTCGCCGGCAGCGGCCCGCCGACCCGCGTCGCCCTGGTGAAGACGGGCTCGGTGACCCACAACTGGAATATGGACCAGCGCTTCGTCGAGACGACCTTCAACGTGACCGGGAACCGGGTGATGGTGCAGGCCCCGACCAAGGCGGCCGACGCGCCGCCGGGGTTCTACATCCTGTTCCTGCTGAACGCGGCCGGCACGCCGTCGGTGGGCAAGATCGTCGAGATCCCGGTGGCGGGCAACCAGAACCCGGCCGTCACGCCGGTGCTGACCTCGCCGGGGAACCGCAACGGGCCGCAGGGCACGGCCGTGAACCTGCAGCTCGTGGCCACCGACCCGAACGGCGACGAACTCGGCTACGCGGCCAGCGGCCTGCCGCCCGGGCTCGGCATCAATCCGAACACCGGCCTCATCAGCGGCGTGCCAACCACCCCGGGCAATTACAACGTGGTGCTGTCCGCCAGCGACGGTGTGAACACGGCGAGCGCCAACATCTCCTGGCAGATCACGGCCATCGCTCCGCTGGTACTGGACCCGCTCCCCCAGCCGGCGCCTGTCGTGCACGGCAGCACGGTGAACTTCGCGGGCGTGGTGACGAACGGGGTGAACCCGCTGTACCGCTGGTACTTCGACGACGGCACGCCGGTGACCGACTGGTCCAGCTCGCCGTCCATCAGCCACGTGTTCACCGGTCCCGGCGTCTACTACGTGACCCTCACGGTCACCGATGCCCGGGGCGTGCAGCAGCTCAGCACGGTCCCGGTGACCGTGCACTTCCCGCTCACCGCGGACCAGCCGGCCGCCTCGGGAAGCCTGGCCCGCACCCCCAACGGCCGGCTGTGGGTCGTGAACCCGGACAACGACTCGGTGAGCGTGTTCAACACGGCCACCAACGCCCGCCTCGCCGAGGTCGACGTGCAGGCGGCGCCCCGGGCCGTCGCCGTGGCACCGGACGGCAGCGTCTGGGTGACGAACAAGCAGGCGGCGTCCATCAGCGTCATCGATGCGGCGAGCCTCGCCGTGACCGCGACCATCGCCCTGCCCCGGGCCTCCCAGCCCTTCGGCATCGTCTTCGCCAACGCCGGTGGCGCCGGCTACGTGGCCCTGGAGGGCCTGGGCCGCGTGCTCAGGCTGGACGTGGCCACCCGCCAGGTGACCGGCCAGGTGGACGTGGGCCCGAACCCGCGGCACCTCGCCATCAGCGGCGACGGTACCGCGCTGTACGTCTCCCGCTTCATCACCGCGCCCCTGCCCGGCGAGGACACGGCCCTCGTGCTGCCCGGCACGGCGGGCGGCGAGGTGGTGGAGGTCGCACCCGCCTCCCTGCAGGTGGTGCGCACCATCGTGCTGCGCCACTCGTCGGTGCCGGACAGCGACGTCACCGGCAGCGGCGTGCCGAACTACCTGGGCGCGGCGGTGATTTCCCCGGACGGCACCCAGGCGCTGGTGCCTTCCAAGCAGGACAACCTCCAGCGGGGCACGCTGCGCAACGGCCTCAACCTCAACTTCCAGAACACGGTGCGGGCGGTGACGTCCCGGGTGCTCACCGGGACCGGCAGCGAGGACCTCGCCCGCCGGGTGGACCACGACAACTCCAGCGTGGCGAGCGCCGTGGCCTTCGACGCCCTCGGCGTGTACGCCTTCGTCGCCCTGGAGACCAGCCGGGAGGTGGCGGTGATCGGCGCCCACACGGGCTGGCAGGTGCTGCGCCTCGACGCCGGCCGGGCGCCCCAGGGCGTGCTGGTCTCGCCGGACAACAGCCGCCTGTACGTCAGCAACTTCATGGACCGGACGGTGGACGTGTACGACCTCACGCCCCTCACCGGCTCCGGCATCGCGAGCGTGCCCCACCTCGCCACGCTCCAGTCCGTGACCACCGAAGCCCTGGACCCGCAGGTGCTGCTCGGCAAGCAGCACTTCTACGACGCCCGGGACCCGCGCCTCGCCCTGGACCGCTACATGAGTTGCGCGGCCTGCCACAACGATGGCGACAGTGACGGCCGCACCTGGGACCTCACGGGCATGGGCGAGGGCCTGCGCAACACCATCGCGCTGCGGGGCCGCGCCGCCGGCCAGGGCTTCCTGCACTGGAGCAACAACTTCGACGAGCTGCAGGACTTCGAGGGCCAGATCCGGGGCCTCTCGGGTGGCACGGGCCTGATGGGGGACATCGATTTCTTCGCCGGCACCCGCAGCCAGACCCTGGGCGACCCGAAGGCCGGTATCAGCGCGGACCTCGACGCCCTCGCCGCCTACGTGGCCTCGCTGGATGCCTTCGCGCCGAGCCCGCTCCGCAACGGCGACGGCAGCCTGACCGCCCTCGCGGTCCAGGGCCGGGAGATCTTCGCGGAGAAGAACTGCGCGGCCTGCCACGGGGGCAGCGACTACACCGTGAGCGCGGCCAACAACCTGTTCGACGTGGGCACGCTGAAGCCCGCCAGCGGCCAGCGCCTCGCGGGCCCGCTCACCGGCATCGACGTGCCGACCCTGCGGGACGCCTGGGCGACGGCGCCGTACCTGCACGACGGCTCGGCGCCGACCCTCGCGGCGGCGATCGAGGCCCACGCCGGACTCGACATCCCGGCGGTTGACCTGCCGGCCCTGGTGGCCTACGTCGAGCAGATCGGCGGCGACGAGGGCCCGGCACCCGTCAGCGACGAGGACGGCGATGGCATGGTGCTGGCGCTGGACAACTGCATCGCGGTGGCGAACCCGGACCAGTTCGACGGCGACGGTGACGGCTACGGCAACGCCTGCGACGGGGACCTGAACAACAACGGCGTGATCAACGCCCAGGACCTGACCCTGTTCCGGTCCCTGCTCGGCACCTCGAGCTCCATCGCCGACCTGAACCACAGCGGCACGGTGAATGCCCAGGACACGGTGCTGATGCGCCGGATGCTGGGCGGCACGCCGGGACCGTCGGGGATAGCACCCTAGGAGGCCTGCCATGTACGTCGACGGCTTCGTGATCCCCGTGCCCAACGACAAGCGCGACGCCTACCGGGAACTGGCCCGGAAGAGCTGGGAGGTCTTCAAGGAACTCGGCGCGACCCGCCAGGTCGAGTGCTGGGCCGACGACGTGCCGGACGGCAAGGTCACGGACTTCCGGCGCTCGGTGAAGGCCGAGGCGGGCGAGACCCTCGTCTTCGCCTGGATCGAGTATCCCTCGAAGGAAGTGCGGGACGAGGTCAACCGGAAGATCATCGAGGACCCGCGCATGGAGGCGATGATGAAGGACGGCATCCCCTTCGACGGCCAGCGCATGATCTTCGGCGGCTTCCGGCCGATGCTGGACGAGCACCGCTAGCGAGGGTCGGTTTGCCCCTGTGTAGGAGCGCCGACCGGCGCGACCTTGCAGGTCTCCAGGAACCCCACCACCCGCACCATCGCCAGCGTGTCGTAGCCGCAGTACCTGAGCAGCTGGGCGCGCAGCACCTCCCGTTCGGGCGCCGGCGTCGCGGGATCCACGGCCCGGAACCAGGCGCCCTGGGCGGCGATGCCGTCCTGCACGCCCTCGAGCTGCCCGTAGTCCAGGTCCGGCGCGACCGTGGGCAGCACCGCCTTGATGGACCAGCTGCCCTGCATGGCCGGGTGGTACCAGCAGGCCTGCATGACGGGGAGCAGGTCGAAGAGCCGCGCCGCAATGGCGCGGAGTTCGTCCGCCAGGTCCGGGCAGCAGGCGGCGAGCGTGGTGAGGCATTGCCGCTCGTAGCTGGAGTAGGTGAACACGGGCCCGCTCGTGCCGGCCGCCGCCACCAGCGCCGCCGCCACCCCGCGGGCCGGGTGGCTGCCGGAGAGGTCGAGGAATTCCCGGTGCTCGAGCTGTCCGGGCTCGGTCTCCACGTGCAGCGACCACTGGAACGGCACGGTCTGGAACGGCCGCGAGCCGGGCCAGAGCGGGATGCCGGGCGCGACGGTCTCGAAGTCCAGGTAGTAACGGGGGAACCCGGCCGGCAGGCGCTCGGCCGGCCCTGGTGGCCTGAATTCGGGCTGGCCTGACCGGGCGGCCCGCCACACGCGACGGGCATCGGCGCTGAAGAGCGCGGTCTCCGGCAGGTCCCGCACGTCCCGGTAGCCGCCGGCGACCAGCGCGTCGAGGCGCTTGCCGAGCCGGGGCAGGCTGGTGAGCGGGTGCTCGACCTTCGGCCAGCAGTGGCCCATGAATGCGCACTCGTAGGGCAACTTGCAGCGGGAGCCGATGGTCACATCCGGTTCCGGCCCGTCCACCGTGGCCTTCGCGGCCGCGAGCCAGCGGGGCACCTCGGGGAGCAGCGGCGCGACCTTCGCCGTCAGGTCCTCCTCCGCGAGCAGTCCCCTGTAGTTGCCGTCACCGGCGTAGACGAAGGTGTTGTCGATGCGGGCGAGCGCGACGCTGGCCGGCTTCAGCGGCGACGCCCCGAGCACCCAGGCCTGGATGGCGCAGTCGGTCACGTGCTCGGGCTTCACCGACGTGGACGACTTCACCTCCACGAGCCGCACGCCGCGGCACCCCGCCGCCGGCTCGATGATGTCCGCCCGGATGAGCAGCCCGTCCCGCTCGACGGTGGCCTCGAAGACGGGGCCCTTGAGTCCACTGGCGACCAGCGCGGCGGTTTCCGCCAGCGCCGCGGTCATGCCGGCGCCGCCGTCGATCAGCGTGCCGGTGCCGGCCGGGTCGTAGAGCTGCTGGGCGATGGCCCCGACGGCGTGGCCGGTGTCGAAGAGGGCCTGAGTGGCGGGGGCCACGGGCGGGGCCAGGTCCTTCCGGTGCACCTCCAGCCAGAGACGCTTCGGGCACTGCAGGAAGCCGGTGAGGCGGGACTTGGAGAGGCCGGGCATGCCGGACTTTTTATCAGACCCGGCCCGCCGGTGCGCCGCCATTGACCGAAGGGTCCGACCGGGACCAAGCTCCCGGGAAACCGGAGGCCCCGCATGATCCCCGCCCGCACCCTCCCCTTCGCCTGCCTGCTCCTCGTCCTCGCCCTGCCGGCCGCTGCCCGGGACCTCACCAGCCTCACCATCACCCCGTCGGCGCCGTCGTCCACACCGGGCGCGGTCGTGCCGTTCAGCGCCACCGGCCTCTACGACGATCTCACCAGCCAGAAGCTGCGGCCGGCCACGCTGGCGCTGGGCGACGACCACACCTGCCTGCTCACGGCCGCGGGCGCGGTGCGGTGCTGGGGGCAGAACGGCTCCAGCCAGCTGGGCAACGGCCAGGCCTCGGGGATCGCGGTGATCCCCGAGGACGTCTCCGGCATCACGACCGCAGCGGCCCTCGCCGCCGGCAGCGCCCACACCTGCGCCGTGCTCGTGTCCGGCTCGGTCCGCTGCTGGGGCGACAACAGCGCGGGGCAGCTCGGCAACGGCACGACCAACCCCACGACCGTGCCGGTGACCGTCTCGGGCATCACCACGGCCATCGCGGTGACCGCCGGCACCAACCACAGCTGTGCGGTGCTCGCCGACGGCACGGTGCGCTGCTGGGGTTTCAACGCGTCGGGCCAGCTCGGCAACAACAGCAACACCGCCTCGTCCACCCCCGTGACCGTCGTCACCCTCACCAACGCCACGGACGTGGTGGCCGGCGCCTTCCACACCTGCGCGCGCCTCGCCACCGGCAGCATGCGCTGCTGGGGAGCCAACGGCTTCGGCCAGCTGGGCAACGGCAGCAACACCAATTCATCCATCCCCGTGCAGGTCGGCATCCTCAACAACGTCGCGATGATGGGCGCGGGCAACGACCACACGTGCGCCATGCTGGTCGGCGGCGCCGTGCGCTGCTGGGGCTTCAACCTGTTCGGCAACCTGGGCAACGGCACGACCACCGACTCGGCCACGCCGGTGGCCGTGGCGGGCCTGCCCGCCGCCCGGTCGCTCGCCACCGGCAGCCACCATAACTGCGCCCGGCTGACGGACGACACGGTGCGCTGCTGGGGCTTCAACTCCAATGGCCAGCTCGGCAACGGCGGCAACGTCAACTCGCCGACACCGATTGCCGTGGGGCTGTCGAACCTGGTGGCCGTGGAGGCTGGCGGGGCGCACACCTGCGCCGCCAGCACGACCGGTGGCCTGAACTGCTGGGGCAACAATACGTCCGGGCAGCTCGGCACCGGCAACGCCAGCGCCGTGGGGTTCACGGCGGAGACCTGGGGCGTCAGGCCCGCCTCCGCCATCGCCACCGGGAGCCTGCACAGCTGCGCCATCATCAGTGCCGGGCCCGTGCATTGCTGGGGCTACAACGGCTTCGGCCAGCTGGGCCACGGCTCGTTCTTCTCCAACGACATCCTCGTGCCCGTGCGGGTGCTGAACATCACCAATGCCGTGGCGCTCGGGCTTGGGGACACCCACAGCTGCGCCGTGCTCGGCAACGGCGGGTTGCTGTGCTGGGGGAACGGCGGCAACGGCCAGCTGGGCAACGGGGGCACGACGACCACGGCCACGCCTGTCGCAGTGAGCGGCATCTCGACGGCCTTCGCGGTCGCCGCGGGCACCAACCACACCTGCGCGGTGCTGAAGACGGGCGGCCTGTCCCAGGGACCGGTGCAGTGCTGGGGCCTGAACGGCTTCGGCCAGCTGGGGAACGGGACCAACAACAACTCCCTGGTGCCGGTCACGGTGACCGGCATCACGACGGCGACGGCCATCGCCGCCGGCTACAACCACACCTGCGCCCGCCTCGCCGACAACACCGTGCGCTGCTGGGGCGCGAATTTCGCGGGGGGACTCGGCAACGGCAGCTTCAATGACTCCAACGTGCCGGTGACCGTGAGCGGCATCAGCACGGCGCTCGGCGTGAGCGCCGGCGGCGACACCAGCTGTGCGGTGCTGTCGACCGGCGCCGCGCGCTGCTGGGGCGACAACTCGTCCGGGCAGCTGGGCACCAGCAATGCCATCGGGAGTTCCTCGACGCCGGTGGCGGTGTCGGGCATGACCATCGCCACCGCTGTGACCACCGGCCAGACCCACAGCTGCGCACGACTCGCCACGGGCCGGCTGCAGTGCTGGGGCGCCAACAGCGAGGGCCAGCTCGGCACCGGCAACACGACGCCGTCGAACGTGCCGGTGGACGTGAACCGGCTGGTCCTGGCCAACGCGGTCGCGGCCGGTGCCTTCCACACGTGCGCCCTGCGCGCCGACAATGCCACCCTCTGCTGGGGCAGCAACGACTCGAGCCAGCTCGGCCAGGAGACCCCGGCCCCCGCCGCGGTGCTCAACTGGACCAGCGGCAACCCGGCCGTGGCCACCATCGACGCGGCGGGCAACGCCCAGGTGCTGGCGGCGGGCGTCGCCACCATCATCGCGAACTACGGCGGGCGGGCCATCGGCGAGCTGCTGACCTCGACGGTGCCGGATGCCGATGGGGACGGGGTGCCGGATTCCTTCGACAACTGCACCCTCCGCGCCAACGCGAGCCAGTGCGACTCGGACGGCGACGGCTTCGGCAACCGCTGCGACGGGGATTTCAACCAGTCCAACACCACCAACGCGGCCGACACCACCCTGTTCCGCGCCCAGCTCGGCCAGCCGAGCGTGGGCCCGCTGTTCAACGCCGCGGACCTCAACTGCAACGGCTTCGTGAACAGCCAGGACACGACGCTGTTCCGGGGGTTGCTGGGGAGTCCGCCGGGGCCGGGGAATAATTAGGGGTGGTGGCCAGGGTTGGTGGCCAGGGTTGGTGGCCAGGCGCGGCGGTAGCGCCGGGCATCCGCCGCCGGTCACTCGAGCAGCTGCAGGTAGCCTTCGTAGCGATACAGCCGGTCCCGCTTGCGCTCCCCGATCTCCCTGAGGATCCCCGCGCCGATCAACACGTCGATGGCCTTGCCGGCCGTGGGCTTGCTCGTCGCCAGCAGGCGCGTCACCAGCGGCATGGTGATGACCGGGTGCGCGGGCAGCTGTTCGAACAGCTGGATGGCCGTCACCGTGGCGCCCGGCGCGGCGAGCAATTGCTGCCGATCCTTGCCGACCCGGGCGTAGATGGCGCGCGCGGTTCGTGTGGCGTCGTCGGCAACCTCGGCGACACCTGCAAGGAAGAACTTCAACCAGCCGGCCCAGTCGCCCTCGGTACGGATGGCGTCCAGCCAGCGGTAGTACGCGGCCTGGTTCCGCTTGAAGTGCAGGCTGAGGTACAGGAGCGGGCTGTTCAGCAGCCGCCAGTGGTCGAGGAGCAGCGCGATCAGCATCCGTCCCAGCCGGCCGTTGCCGTCCAGGTAGGGATGGATGGTCTCGAACTGCACGTGCACGAGGGCCACCCGGAGCAGGGGGGCCAGGTCGTCCCTGCCGTGGATGTAGCGCTCCAGGTCACCCAGCAGTCCGGCGATGCGCTGCGGTGGCGGCGGCACGAACACCGCGTTGCCAGGCCGGCTGCCGCCGATCCAGTTCTGGGAGCGGCGAATCTCCCCGGGCTGCTTGCTGGCGCCCCGGCTGCCTTGCATCAGGATGCGGTGGCAATCGTTGAGGAGCCGGACCGAGATCGGTGCCCCTTTCGGCGAACGGACCTGCCCGAAGGCGTGTTTGACGGCGGCGACGTAGTTCGTGACCTCCTCGATGTCCTCGATGCTGGAGGCTCCCGTCTGCTCCGCCTGCTCCCAGGCCAGGACGTCCTCGAGCGTGGCCTCCGTGCCCTCGATCTCCGAGGACAACAGCGCCTCCTTGCGGACGAAGGCATAGATGAACCAGTCGAGGGACGGGATCATCTCGCCCGCCAGGTCCAGCCGGGCGAGCGCCGCCTCCGCCGCCTGCAGTGGCCCATTGAGTTCCTGCAAGGACGTGGCCGAGAGCCGGGGCGGGAGAGGGTCAGGCACGAAGGCTCGGACCGACTCGCCGGTGACGGTGGTGGTGACGTAGCGGCCTGGGGGGCGGGCCTTCATGGTAATGCATTCTTTACCATGACGGGGCACAAGTAAAGCATTGCTTACTCGCGGGTGGCAGGGCCCCCAGTGCGTTATGTCGCTCACCCGTTCGGGTGATTTCCCCGGGACCAGGCCCCGCGTATCGTCGGGAACGAATGAGGGAACCGCCTGACGAATGCCCAAGATGTGGTCATCATGCGCCAGCTCATCCAGGATCCAGACGTACCTCCGGCCTACAGCCGGGACGAATTCAACTGCACGGGAATCGCGGCCGCGCAGGCATCACTTATGGTCAGGCGACTGCGGCTGGGTGTAACGTTAACTGACAACAACGAAACGAGTGGGACCGAATCGGTCTGAGCCGTTAGGTCGTCGTGAGGGGATCGCCCATGAAGAACGTCATTGCCGCAGGTATGCTCGCGGTATTGGCACTGCTGTGCTCCCCGCTGGGTATTGCAGCGACAGTCACGATCGTGGGCCCTGCCTTGACACCACAGGTGGGCGATACCTTTACCGTGCGAATTACCGCGGACGTGCCGAACACCTTCGCGGCCACGATGAACCTGGCCTTCGACGCCACCCGCGTGGTTCTGGTGGACACCGACCCTGGCCCAGGCGTGGTTCAGGGGGTCCCACTGTTGCCCTGGAACGTCTTCGTCAAGAATAGTCCCTTGACGACCAATCCGACGGTGTTTGATGTCGAAAGGCCCACCCCAACGTCAGCCAATCCCGGCGTCTACAACGTGGCGGAACTCACCTTCCAGGCGATTGCCGCCGGCGCCGCCAACATCCTGATCAACGACGACGGCGGCTCCCAGACGGGTTGGTTCGATGCCAACACGGCGGAATACATCTCCAACGCCTACGTCCAGGCCAGCATCGTGATCCCGGCCATCACGGTCAGCGACAGCGTGATGCCGACCAATGACCTGCTGGTCCCCTTCGGGTTAGTTACCGTGGGGGCCACTTCCTTGCAAAGGACGGTCACGGTAGCGAACAACGGCAGCGAGGACCTGCTCCTGGGCGGGGTGGCGCTGGCCAACCCCCTCACGCCGTCCTACACCCTGGTCAGCGACACCTGCTCATCGGTGACCCTCGCTCCTTTGGCAACGTGCACGCTGACCATCGAGTTCTCTCCACTGGCCCTCGGTGACGCCCCCGATACCTTCGACATCCCTTCTAGCGATCCGGCCCGGCCGACGGTGACCGTCTCCGTTTCCGGCACCGGCGCCCCGCCACCGGACGCAATCCCGGACAGCTTTACCTTCGTTGACCAATCCGGTGCAGGTCTGTCCGCTCAGGTTATATCCAATGCGGTGACCATCTCCGGCATCAATGTTCCAACGGCCCTGTCAGTGAGTGGCGACGGGTCCAGCGAATACTCGATCGACGGAGGCGCCTTCACCTCAGTGGCCGGGATGGTGGCCAATGGCAGTTCCGTACGGGTCAGGCATACGAGTTCCGCCGCCCCGGACACCTCGGTCGATACGATACTCACGGTGGGCGGGGTGGCCGACACCTTTACCAGCACCACACTCCAGTACGCCATTGCAAACAGCGTGACAACCATCCGGAACCAGCCGGTGGATATCGACGTCCTGGAGAACGATGTCGGGCTGCTGCCCACGGTTTTCGTTGGTATCTGGGTCGCCCCGTTGCACGGCACGGCGACCGTGAGTGGGGCGCCGGGTTCCCCGGCCGGGATTCGCGTCACCTACACCCCAAGTCCCGGCTACGTTGGCCCGGATTCCTTCGAATATTGGCTGGAGACCGGCCCGCTGGTGGACTATGCAGTGGTGAACATCACGGTAACCAATCCCGACCTTGATGACGACGGCGTGCTCAACAACGTGGACAACTGCGTGCTGGTGCCAAACCCGAGCCAGTGCGACTCGGATGGGGACGGCTACGGCAACTACTGCGACGGAGACTTCACCGGGAACAGACTGACGAATGCCCAGGACACGGTCGTCATGCGCCAGCTGCTGCAGGACCCGAGCGTGCCCCCGACGTACAACCAGGGGGACATCAACTGCAACGGGTTCGTGAACGCGCAGGACACCGCCCTGTTCAGGAAACTGCTGGGGAAACCGCCGGGGCCGTCGGGGCTACATCCGTGACCGCTATGGCGTACCCATCCCCCGCCGCCCGGTGGTTCGGCGGGGCGGAAACCAATCGTCAGAACGGTCCGGGGAATGGGAGCGGTTCATTAACCGCGGACTCTAAGGTCGACGCCGGACTAAATCGGGGAGCAGGTCGTAAGGACTCGACAGTGATGATTGGGGGGGAAGCAATGGGTAGTCTGATGGGGCTTTTCGGACGGCAGAGGTGCCTGGTTGGGTCGCTAGCCGGAATTGCCTTGGCAATGCTACCCGGGGTTTCGGCAGCGGCCTATCTTCGGTACGACATCACCGGTGTGGTCACGGAAGTGCGAATGCCAGGCCTCACGTCGGTGGTCGTGGGTGACGCCTGGCACGCCACCGTCTACTTCGACGAGGCGGCATCAGATGCATTTCCCGCGGATCCTTCCACTGGCAGGTATCGGAACACTTGGGGAGTCATGTCCTTGGGCGCATTGCAGCCGCTACCCCTTGAAGATTTTGGGGTCACGGTCGAGGTCCTCAACGATCAGCCCTACAATTACGATTACGTCCTGTTCTACCAGGGCGGCCCTGGTCGCGCTTGCATCGACGGGTTCTGTGTCTCCGCCCTGGCCTTCGAGTACACCGACAGCACAGGCACGGCGCTGGACGATGACTCGCTCGCCGGAACCGTCGGGCTATCGGTTGACGATTTCGATAACCTCGCCAATGGCAGGCCGGTTCGCCGTTCTTCATTCCTGATGCGATTCGGTAATACCGTCGACGGGAAGATCCTTGGTTTGCCTACCGGACTCAACGTGGCCGTCGTGGACACGATCGTTACCCCACTCCCACCAACGGCGTGGCTGGTGTGGACCGGGCTCGGTGTGCTGGCGGCGGCAAGGCTCAGACGTCGCAGGGGAGTCGGGGCGGGGAAGGGGCATGGCGACGCTGAACCACGCCCTGGGCACAGCGGCTGAGGAAAGTCCTTAAGTGCCCTTCCCGACGGAGGAATGGTGGCCAGGGGCGGGGCGGAAATGCGCAAACAACTATCCGCCACGCGGCCGCTTTCCGACTGACGGGGGAACCGAACAGCCCCGCGACTGTGCCCCGGAAAAGTTGGCCGCGGTTTGCGGTTCCCATTTGCGCAGATTCTGATCACCACAAACGTGCTGCG
>CALGMY010000242.1 GCA_937958785.1 uncultured Gammaproteobacteria bacterium
ACCAGGCCTACACGGCCGGCGCGACGGCCCTGACGTCGGTGACGGCCTGCGTCTTCGAACGGGGTGTTTTCGAGCACGCGCTGGATTCCTCCCCGACCCTGCGCCGCTTCGTGCTCGGCCACCTGTCCCAGCGCCTCGGCAGCATGATTTCCCGCTTTGACGAGGTGGCCTTCGGGGACCTGGACCGGCGCCTCGCCCGGATCCTGCTCGCGGAGGGTGCGGACGAGGTCCGCCAGACCCATGAGTCCCTCGCCGTCGCGGCGGGCACCGCCCGGGAGGTCGTGTCCCGCCACCTCAAGCAGTTCGCGGCCCGGGGCCTGGTCGAACTCGGCCGGGGCCAGGTGGTGATCCGGGACCGGGCGGCCCTCGAGCAGCTCGGTGCGGCGCGGCCCGTGTGACTCAGTCACTGAACGCGGACCGTGGCCGGCGCAGCATGGCGGCCGTCGAATCCAAACCAGGAGTATCGCGATGAAGAGGAATGTGGGATCGGTGGACCGGGCGCTGCGCGTCGTGGCCGGCCTCGTGCTGCTGTCGCTGACGGTCATCGGCCCGAAGACGATGTGGGGCCTCATCGGCATCGTGCCGCTGCTCACGGCCCTGGTCGGCTGGTGCCCGGCCTACACGCCGTTCGGGATCAGCACCTGCAAGACCCGGTGAAGTACCTCCGGGCGGCCGGCCTGGCGGCGTTGGCGATCGCGCTGGCCACCGCCGGGCTGGAGGCGTGGACGCGCCAGCCGGTGGCCCGGCCTGTTCCTGCGCTCGACCTGCCGTCCGGCGTGCAGACGCTGGTCCTGGTGATCCACGGCAGCGCCGACGCGGACAACCCGCTGCTGGCGGAGATCGTCGCGGCCCTCGCGGACCGCTACCGGGACGTGCCCGGCGCCGCGGTGCGCTTCGTCCGCTGGGCCCCGGAGTCCGACGAGCGATTGCGGGCCGCCGCCACGGCCCGGGCGGTGGGGCGGGACCTCGGCACCGTGCTCGCCGGCCTGCCGGCGCTGCGGGACCTGACCCTGGTGGCCCACAGCTCCGGGGCGTTCATGCCCGACGCGATCTGCGCCGCCTGGCGCCAGGGCCGTCAGGGTCCCGCCCGCGTCACGATGACCCTGCTGGACCCGTTCCAGATCGACGGGTTCGTGGACTGGACGTATGGCGCTCGGGAGCAGGGCGGCTGCGCGGACTTCGCGCTGGCGGTGATCAACACCGACGACCCGGCGCCCGCCACCAACCGGTTCCTTGGCAGGGCATGGAACCTGGACGTCACGGCCCACCCGGGCCGCGCCACCTTCGACCGCAATGGCCACTACTGGCCGCTGCGGTACTACCGGGACTTCCTGCTGGACCAGCAGCCCGGGATCGGCGGCTGGACCTTCGCGGACCACCCGGCGGGCGCGGTCACCCGGGTGCCCTAGCGGGGCGTGACGGGCGCGTCCTCGGCGGTGGTGAACAGCCCACCCGGCTGGATGTCGCCCCGGCCGACGCCCTTCAGGTAGTCCACCGTGGCGAGGTGGCAGTAGTGCTGGCCCTGCACCTGCCAGGGCAGGAAGCGCGTGATCCAGCTGTCGTAGTTCTGGAAGAGGCCGTAGGAGTTGAGGCGCAACGTGCCATCGGCGTCCTCGGTCGTGAGCGCGAAGTCGGCGAGGTAGCTGCTGCCCGCCGCGTAGGGCTCGTTGTCCTCCACCACGATCGCCGCCACCCGCTCCGCGGCTGCCGTCTCCCCGGCGGCCGCCAGCTCGGCCGCTGCCTGGCGCTGGATGCGCCGGCCGAGATCCGGACAGGACTGCTGGGCGCCGGCCGCGTCGGGCCCGTACACGGCCCGCAGGTGGGCCGCGGTCTTCACCTTGCAGGACACGACCACCGGCAGCGCGCCATCGTAGGTCACCACCTGGTAGATCCGGTGCGGGTCCGCGGACGGCTTCGAGTGCCGGTAGGACGGCATGTCGGTGAAGATCTCGTTGGTGCCGGTCAGGCTCGTGCTGGCGAGGATCTGCTGGGCCGCCCTGCAGAACTCCGCGCTGGCCGGCGCCGGCAGCACGATCCCGTCGGTGTCGTCCAGCCGCGCCTGCCGCGGGGCGATGGGCCCGGTCGACTGTCCCGGTGGGCCGGAGCAGCCCGCCAGCACGGTTCCCGCCACGATGATGACCCACGCACGCATGGTCCTTACCCCTTGTTGGCTGGCCGTATGTCGTTGATGCCCCAGGCTTCCAGCTCCCGTTCGAAGGACCAGCGGGGGTGGATGCGCTCCAGGTCCTCGAGGTCCGCATTGCTGGCGAAGTCGTAGGCGTTGCCCTGGTCCGTATACCACTCCGCGTAGCGCAGCGGGTAGACGACCTCGTCGGTGAAGATGCTGAGGAGGCGCATCAGCCAGCGCGGGAACTGGCGGTACCGGAACCGGGTGCCGTGCCGGTTGTGCTGCTCCGCCAGCGCGACCAGCTCGTGGCCGGTATGGGCGGAGGAGGCGATGCAGAAGTCCTGGTTGGAGAACACCTC
Source organism: uncultured Gammaproteobacteria bacterium (assembly GCA_937958785.1). GTDB lineage: Bacteria > Pseudomonadota > Gammaproteobacteria > Steroidobacterales > SHZI01. The sequence continues at coordinate 2,488 of CALGMY010000242.1, forward strand.
CGGGTACTCGAAGACCGTGCCGACCCACTTGCCCACGTCCCGCACGTCGATCCAGTTCACCATGATGTGCGGATCGGTGACACCGGGCAGGTTGTTCTCCCGGATCATGGTCTTCGACAGCTTCGAGTCCCCCCGGTACTGGGCCTCCGTCGTGGCGTAGTCCACCCGGTGCATGGCGTAGTAGTAGGCCGGGCGGTGGATGCAGGTGACGTTCACGCCCTGGCCCCGGAGGAAGCCCGACAGGCGCAGCTTCTGGTCGATCCACCAGGGGATCGGCGGCGAGTTGTCCGCAATGCCGGTGACCTTGTCGGTGGGGAAGATCAGCGTGACCACGTGCCGCACCGACGGGTTGGCCCGCAGCGCGGCAAGCGATGCCATCACCTGGCGCATCACGGCCGCGCGGCCCCCGGCGGGGTCGTTGCCGTGGTTGGTGATCTTGCCCGCCTTGCTCGTGTTGGCCGTGTTGTACAGAACCACCGCGTCGCAGCCGGCGAAGCTGCGGGTCAGGGCCTCCTCGGAATTCATGTCGACGCCCGACTGAAGCGTCAGGATCCCCGGATGCTCCTTCTGCGCGCGGGCATGGAGGGCCTCGAGCCGGGCAGCTGCCTGGGTACCCGGGGTGCGGTAGAGGGCCCGCACCCGGAATTTCCCGGTCTGGACCAGTTCGTCGACGATGGCATAGCACTCCCAGCCGGTCGCGCAGGTGACGGCGACCACGGGCAGTTCCGCGGCCGGCCGGGCGGGCGCCGGGCCCCGCTCCGCACGGAGGCGCAGCACCTCGTCAACCAGCCGCCGGTTCCTGGCCTTGATGGCGGCCTGGGCCAGGGCGACGGCGGTGTCCCGGTTCATGGCGCGGTGGCCTGGCGTGCGGCCACCCGCCCGGGGCTGAAGTGCAGGACGGTGAC
>CALGMY010000243.1 GCA_937958785.1 uncultured Gammaproteobacteria bacterium
GTTGGGCATGGGGGGATGATAGATCGATCGCGGCTGAAGCCGCTCCTACAGGAGGCCGCTCCTACAGGAAGCCGCTGCTACAGGCCGTCCGGGCACGCCACCCGCGCCGCGTCGCTCTCGTCGCCCGTCTCCGGGTCCCGGTACACCAGGCGGTCCGGCCCGGCGGCGAGCAGGCGGTAGCGGTAGGTGATGCCGGCGGACGACTCGGCGCCGGAGTCCGCGTCCAGCCCCGCCACGTACTCCACCAGGCTGCGGTCCGCGAGGGCCCAGTAACCCCGGCTGCGGCCCACGGTGCCGTCGGCGTAGGTGGTCTCGATGGCCAGCGTGCCATCCGGGTCGGTGCGTTGGACCCAGGTGACCGGGCCGTCCTCGCCCTCCGGGGTGAAGCTGCCCGTGAGGCAGCCCGTCACGGCCTCGGGCGGGATCGCATCGACGGCGCCCTCCGGCCCCGCGGCGGCCGCCAGCCGCGCCACTTCCCGGTCCGCGATCAACCGGCCCGGCGGCGGCAAGTCCGCGCCGGCCTCAAGGGCCACGGCCACCCGCGCCGCCGTGGGCGGGTGGGTCGAGGCGTAGGTCAGCAGGCTGCCCTGGTCCGCCTCCGGAGTGTCCTCGCCCTGGCCCGCCTCGAGCCGCTCCATGATCCGCGCGAACCAGGCGGGCGAGATGCCCCGCTCCTGGAGGGCGGCAAAGGCGAAGCGGTCCGCCTCGGACTCGAAGGCCCGGGAGTAGTGATTCTCCAGCAGGAAGGTCGGCAGGCCGATCATCACGGCCGTCGCGCCGCTCACGTCTCCCGCCACCAGGGTCCCCAGCACCACCACCGCCGAGGACTGCAGCACGGAGCGGGTCAGGTGCCGCTCCCGGTGGTGGCCGAGCTCGTGGGCGAGGATCGCGAGGAACTCCTCGTCCTCCTCGATCATCTCGATGAGCGCGTCGGTGAAGACCACCATCCCGCCCGGCAGGGCGAAGGCGTTCGCCGGATGGCCATTCATGTAGCGGAATTCGAGGCGATATCGCCCGGCGTCCGGCAGGTCCGCCACGAAGTCGTCGAAGAGCGCCCGGTAACGGGCCTGGGTCTCCTCGTCCAGGGTCGTCGCCGACAGCACGGTCTCCTCCAGCATGCGGACCACCTGGCCGCCGATGGCCTCCTCCGTTTCCGGCGGCAACGCCCGGGCAGCCCGGTCCGCGAGCCAGGGCAGCCCCAGCGCGAAGAACCAGCCCACGAGGCCCACGGTGACCACCAGGCTGGCGGCCACCGCCACCGCGTGGCGCTCCAGCCGGTCGGTGACGGCCTCGAGGCCCCGCCGGGACACCAGCTGGTCGACGGCGTCGTTGTCGTCGCTGTGGAGTTGGGCGCCACCCGGCAGGTACACGACGCGGCGGATCGAACCCAGGCGGGACGTGGCCCGCAGGCCCGACACCGGGACCTGGCGTTCCACGGCCTCGCCCCGGATCAGCAGCACGCCCGCCGAGACCTGCCAGGTCACCGGCACGGGCCGGGCACTCTCGCCGTCGTAGAGCAAGCCCCGGTGGTTCACAGCGAGAAGTCCACGTCCATGAAGTCGGCCGTCTCGGCCCCGGCCGCGCCCTCGGCCCGCCGCTCGCTGCTGCGAAAGGCCTCGGGCGGCCCGGCCGCGAGCAGGGCCAGGTGGGATGCCCGGTAGCGCGCCATGCGGACCCGGGCCCAGGGCACGAGCAGCCCCAGGGAGGCGAGCACCGCCAGGGTGTTGGTGAAGTACAGCCCGAGCACGTCCCGGGCCCGCAGGGACGAGCGGAACCGGTGGCCGGCGATCGAGGCACTGTTGAAGGTCAGGCCGGTGATGAGCGCGGCATAGGCGGCGATGACGCCGCCGAACCCCGCCACGAAGCCGCTTTGCTGCGGGCTGAGCAGGCCGGGCCGGGAGGTCAGTGCCCAGGCCAGCAGGCCGACGCCGACCAGCGCCAGCACGAGGAGCACCAGCACCGTGAGGCTCACCCGGCCGTACAGGCGGTAGAAGCTGCCGGTCCCGGCGCCGAACGTGACGTTCTCGCCGCCGAAGCGGTGGCCGTCGACGGTGTAGCGGGTCTGGCCGTGACGGATCCAGGGGAAGGCGAGCCCGAGGGTGGGAATCAGGGCGTACCAGCGCCAGAAGTACACGTTGATCGCCGGACGGAGCGCGCCGGTGAAGCTGAAGTTGAGCGATCGCCACCCCGAGTACCGGGCCCGGAACTGCAGCCCCTTGTACACCAGCCAGGGCGTGGCGATGCCGAGGGCAATGAGCAGCGCGGGCTGGACCAGCGGCGCCACCTGCCCCACGCCCACGTAGGCGATCAGGATCAGCACCGCCACCGCGCGGCCCTTCAGGATCGGCAGGGGCTCCGCCAGGTACTCGAAGGGCGCGCCCGCCACCCAGGTGTTGCCGTAGAACCAGCGCTCACGGCGCACCTTCGCCCAGGCGGAGAAGATGCCGAGCGTCAGCACGCTGAGGGCCACGTTGACGATCCAGATGCGGAAATACTCGCCTGCCCGGCCGCGGAACTCGAAGCGGTGGTGCTCGGGCTCTGGCGGCGGTGCGACGGGCGCGGCAGTCTCGGGCAGGTCCTGCCCCGGGCTCGGGTCCGGCTCCACGTCGTCCCCCCGTGGTTGCAGCGCAGCCAGTGTAGCGGGATTCGGGGTCGGGGATCGCGCCGGTCGGCGCTCCTACGGGCGCTGCGACAGGTGCTGGGTGCCGGGCAGCCGGGCGAATCGGCGGTCGAAGGTGCCGAGCGGCAGGTGGCCGGCCCGGCGCGCCGTCTCCTGAACCAGACAATCGGAGAACTCGACACCGGCGTGCTGGCGGAAGCTCGCCAGCGCCGCGGTCACGGCCTCCGGATCCTCGACCGCCAGGGACCTGTGGTCGAGCAGCATCCCGACGGCCGCGGCGATCTGCGCCCTGCCGAGTTCGAACGCGGAGGCGAGCACCCACGTGGCCTCGACCAGCACGATGTGGGGTATCCAGGCGCCGCCCGCGATGAACTCGTCAGCCGCCCGGGCCTGCCCGGGGTCGTCGCCGGTGAGCAGGCGGACCAGCAGGTTGGTATCAACGGCGCGCATGGCGCCGGCGCGCGTGGTCCCTGAGGACTGCACGCACATCCACCGGCCCCTTGCGGTCGGGCAGGCCGCGCGGAAACAGGGCCTGGCGGACCTCGGCCGTGGTGTAGCGCCCTGCGCGACGGACCACGACCTCGCCACCGACTTCACGCCATTCGAGGATGGCCCCCGGGGCAAGGCCGAGCTTCCGGCGGATTTCGGCAGGGACCGAGACCTGACCCTGGGAGGTGAGGCGGGAATTGACCGTGGTCATGCGCTCCACATTACCCGGGTAATGGAACAGGCGTCAAGGCGGGAATCGGGGGAAATCGCGGGGAAATCGCGCCTGAAGGCGCTCCTACACTGCGTTCCTGCGGGGCGCTCCTAGCGGGACAGGGCGCGCATGGCGCGGTCGAGGCCGTCGAGGGTCAGGGGGTACATGCGGCCCCCCAAGAGCCCGCTGATGACACCGATGGTGTAGTGGTAGCCCCACTCCTCCTCCGGCGTCGGGTTCAGCCAGACGGCGCGGGAGTAGACCCGGGTCAGGCGCTGCAGCCAGTCCGCGCCCGCCTCCTCGTTCATGTACTCCAGGGAACCGCCGGGGCGCAGGACCTCGTAGGGGCTCATGGTGGCATCGCCCACGAAGATCAGCCGGTAGTCCTGGTTGAAGCGGTGCATCAGGTCCCAGGTGGCGGTGCGCTGGCCGTGGCGGCGCCGGTTGTCGGTCCACACGTGGTCGTAGACACAGTTGTGGAAGTAGAAGAACTCCAGGTGCTTGAACTCGGTCTTCGCGGCGGAGAACAGCTCCGAACAGAGCCGGGAGTGCTCGTCCATGGAGCCGCCGATGTCGAGGAGCAGCAGGACCTTGATGGCATTGTGGCGTTCCGGGCGCAGCCTGATGTCCAGGAGGCCGGCGTTGCGGGCGGTGCCGTCGATGGTGCCAGGCAGGTCCAGCTCGGTGGGCGCACCTTCCCGCGCAAAGCGGCGCAGGCGCCGGAGCGCGACCTTGAGGTTCCGGGTGCCGAGCTGCACGTCGCCGTCCAGGTTCTGGAACTCCCGGGCATCCCACACCTTCACCGCGCGCCGGTGCCGGGACTCGTCCTGCCCGATGCGGATGCCCTCCGGGTTGTAGCCGTACGCGCCGAAGGGCGACTTGCCGGCCGTGCCGATCCACTGGTTGCCGCCCTCATGACGCCCCTTCTGCTCGGCCAGCCGCTCCCGGAAACGCTGCATCAGCTCGTCCCAGCCACCGCCCTTCAGCAACTCGTCCAGCAGCAGCTTCTGGTCCGGCGTCAGCTGCAGCTCGGCCTGCCGGCGCAACCAGTCCAGGGGGATCTCGTGTGAGGTTCCAGCAGCCGCCTCGATGCCCTGGTAGAAGGCCGCGAAGGCGCGGTCGAACTTGTCGAAGTGGACCTCGTCCTTCACCAGCGCCGTCCGGGACAGCAGGTAGAACTCGTCCACGCTCGGGCCGATCACGTCACCCTGCAGTGCCTCGAGCAGCGACAGGTACTCCGGGATGGTGACCGGGACCTGGTGCTCGCGCAGGGTGAAGAAGAACTGGCTCAGCATATTGGGGACATGCCTAATTTTGCGGCGCCAATTTAGGCATGTCCCCTATTGGCGCCGGGCCATGAAGACGAGCCGCTCGAACAGGTGCACGTCCTGCTCGTTCTTGAGGAGGGCGCCGTGGAGCGGCGGGATGATGGACTTGCGGTCGTCGGTGCGCAGGGCCTCGGGCGGGATGTCCTCGGCGAGCAGCAGCTTCAGCCAGTCGAGCAGCTCGGAGGTGGAGGGCTTCTTCTTGAGGCCCGGCACGTCCCGGACCGCAAAGAAGGCCTCGAGCGCCTCCTTGAGCAGCGCCTTCTTGATGCCCGGGTAGTGCACCTCGACGATCTGCTCCATCGTCTCCTTGTCGGGAAACCGGATGTAGTGGAAGAAGCAGCGGCGCAGGAAGGCGTCGGGCAATTCCTTCTCGTTGTTGCTGGTGATGAAGACCAGGGGCCGGTGCCGGGCCTTCACGAGCTCCCGGGTCTCGTAGACGTAGAACTCCATGCGGTCCAGCTCCCGCAGGAGGTCGTTGGGGAACTCGATGTCGGCCTTGTCGATCTCGTCGATCAGCAGCACCACCGGCTGCTCGCTCACGAAGGCCTGCCAGAGCATCCCGGGCACGATGTAGTTGGCGATGTCGTGGACCTTCGGGTCCCCGAGCTGGGAGTCCCGCAGGCGGGAGACGGCATCGTACTCGTAGAGACCCTGCTGGGCCTTCGTGGTGGACTTGATGTGCCACTCGAGCAGCGGCATGCCGAGCCCGCGGGCCACCTCCTCGGCAAGGCGCGTCTTGCCCGTGCCGGGCTCACCCTTGATCAGCAGGGGCCGGCCGAGCGTCGCGGCGGCGTTCACCGCGAGGCGCAGGTCCTCGGTGGCGACGTAGGTGCTGGAACCGGTGAATTTCGGAGCCATGCCGGATTATGCGCTGTGCAAATGAGGCATGTCCCCAAAAAAGAAGCCCCCAAAAAAGAAGCCCCGCCGGAGCGGGGCTTCTGCTTGATGGTGGGAGCGGCTTCAGCCGCGACCGGTCAGGCGGTCGCCGCCGCCCGCCGCCGCATCACGCCGAAGAGCCCGAGCGCCGAGCCGAACAGCCAGACGGCGGCCGGGACCGGCACCACCTGGACTTCCATGGCCACCGAATCCAGCGGGAAGCTGTTGCTGGAAACCGTGATGGCGAACTGGTAGTTGCCGACGGCGTTCGGGTTGAACGCGCCGCCCGGCGGGGTGATGTAAAGGCTCTCCGGGAACCCCGGGCTGGCGAGGAAGTTGAACAGCAGGTTCTGCGACCCCTCGAGCAGCGTGGCGTTGGACGCGGCCAGCGTCAGGGCCTGGGTGACGTTGATCCGGCCCAGGCCGGAAACGCTGCAGCAGCCCGTGGGACCGGCCGGGTTGAAGTCGTACCAGATGTCGATCTGGTAGTCCTTCAGCACCTTGCCGCTCGTGCTGGTGATATCGATGAAGTAGTTCCAGTTCCAGAGGGCACCGGTGGTCGGACTCTCGTTGTTGCCGCCGGTATTGCTGCCCGTTCCGGCGTAGAACACCCCGGCGCCATTGTTGCCGAGCTGGGGATTCGAGAAGCGACCGGTGGCATTCATCGCCACCCGGATGGTGGTATCGCCATCCACAAACTGCTTGGCTGCTGCCACGGCGTCGTTCGGGATGCCGGTGCCGCCCCAGGTGGCGTCCGGGAACGCGCCGAAATCATCAAAGACGGTAAACGCGGAACCGATGCCCGGAACCGCCGCGATGACGGCAACTGCCGCCAGCTTCTGCCACTGATTCATGCTTTTCCCGCCCCTGAAGCCGTCGTTATGTTTGCTCTTGACGGGGACCGTACCAGAGGATCCCGGCAGCACCAAACCGGCGATGACGTTTCCGCCCTCTGCCCTCCGGCCCCGGCCGCGCTCGCCTAACCCTCTGAATTTCCTGACCTTGGCTGTCCGCCTGGCGGTCGACGCTCGGTCGCCACCCCGATGCTGCCAGGCGTCAGCGCGGCTTCCGGCCGGGCCGGCGCCGGGACCGGGACCCGGGCCACGCGCGTCACGCTGACCGGCTCGATCGCCGGGGTCGCCCTGGCGACGGGCGTCTTCACCGCGGCCCCCTTCTTCGCCGGGACCTTCCTGGCGGACGTCTTCGCGGACTTCTTGGCCACCGGTTTCGGGGCGATCTTCGCTGCCAGGGCCTGCCGCTTCCGGCGGACCACGGCCTGCACCCGCGCGACCTGCTTCCGGGTCGCGGCGCGGGCGGCCTTCAGCTGCTTGCGCGCTTCCTTCTTCGCCGCCTTGAGTTCGCGCCGGACGGCCCGGAGCTCCTTCTTCGCGGCCTTGATGGTCTTCTTCAGCTCCGCCGACCGGGCGCGCACGGCGTCCAGCGCGGTGGCGGCATCGGACTTCGGCTTCCCGGGGCGGTTGCCCTTCTGCTTCGCGGCCATCGACCTATTCCTCTTGAATGTTTCGGCAATGTTGCCGGGGGAATTCGGATGTGAGCCTACCGTAGCACGCTCCCCACCCGCTGGCAGCAACGGGCCCGTCAGCCGCCCGTGGGCAGCCGCCGCCGCTCGAGGCCGTGGGCGCGCACCACCGGCGCCGCGGCCACGGCCCACCCCTGGGGGTCGACCCGCCGGCCGGGGGACGGGATCGCCAGGGCCACCCGGCCCCGGTGCGCGCGCAGGGCGTCGGCGTCCAGGCGCCAGCCCCGGCCTTCCCAGTCCCGGAGACGGTGCCGGTAACTCAGGATCAGGTCATCCGCGGGCACCACGAATTCACCGCCGGCGTCGCGTGCCGGGATCGCCGGGTCGAGCTTCTCGACGACGACCCGGTCTTCCTCGACGGCCACCCCCATGCGCTTCAGGAAGTTCTCGTCGAATTTCTCCTCGAGCATGCAGTTGCGCTGCATGACCAGGAAGATCTCGAGGTCCAGCTCGTCCCGGGGCACGGCGTAGAGGTAGATGTGCATGGCGCTCGTGGCACTGAAGTTCACCCGGGTCCAGGTGGACGCCGCCCCGTGATACCCCGACCCCGACTCGTTGCGGCCCTCGGGCTGCAGCTTGCGCATCTCCGGGTCCGGCAGCTCCGGCGAGTAGAACACCACCATGGCGCCGGCGCCCCAGTCGGTCTCCTGCACGTTGATCTTCGGCACCTCGTAGTTGGTGCTCTTCCCCGCCATGCCGAACCCGGCGTGCACGTACTCGATGTGGGACGGGTCCGACTGGTTCTCCACCAGCCGCACGTAGTTCGCCTGCCAGCGGTAACGCATCGACAGGCTGCGCCAGCCGGGCTGGCCCCACTCGTCGTTGGGCATGATGGTGGGGCGCTCATCCGCCGGCAGGTCACCGAGGAAGACGAACACGAGCCCGTAGCGCTCCTCCACCGGGTAGGCATCGATGTGGGCGCGGCCCGGCACCGTGGCCGTGGGGCCCAGCGAGGGAATGCGCTCGCAGGTGCCCTCGCCGTTGAATTTCCAGCCGTGGTAGGGGCACTGGATGCAGTCCCCCACGACCTTGCCGTCGCCGAGGGACCCGCCCCGGTGGGTGCAGGTGTTGTGCACGCAGCGGGCCTTGCCGTTGCTGTCCCGCCAGAGCACGAACCAGAGCCCCAGCATCTGCACCTTCAGCGGCCTGTCCGCGAGGTTCCTGCTCTCCTCGGCCGGATACCAGAAGTTCATGAACATGGCAGGCTCCTCCGGGTCTCCGGCCGATCTTACTCCGCGAACTGCCGGATCAGTCGATACCAGAACTCCAGGGACTCGTGGAAGGCCGCGATGCGGATGCGCTCGTTGGGCGCATGGGAGCGGTCGTCGTCCGGATCCTCCGGGATCGCCGCCAGGCCGTAGGTGGGGATGCCGGCATTGCGGGTGAACAGGCCGTCGGTGGCACCGGGACTCAGCTCGGGCAGCACGGGAATGCCGGGCCACAACCCGGCGGCCACTGACTCGATGGGCCCGAGCACCGCCGGGTCGAGTGGCGACGCGGGGCCGGCGACCACGGGCGCGGTCGGTTGCACGACGAGCCCCGGGCCGACGATGTCCTGCAGCACCGCCTGCACCGACGCCGCGGAGGACTCGGGCAGGATCCGGCAGTTGACGAGCGCGCGGGCGCGCTCCGGCAGGGAATTCTCCGCCGTACCGCCCCGGACCTGGGTGGCCACGCAGGTGGTGCGCAGCAGGGAATCCAGGTACGGCGAAGCCGTGATCGCCGCCAACGCGGGATCGCCGGTACGGCCCGCACCGAGGGCCCGGGCGCCGGCCGCGAGGTCCGGCGGCGCCAGCGCCGCCCAGCGTTCGAAGTACACCCGGGTCGTCTCGTTCAGGGCCACGGGAAAGCGGTGGTCGGCGAGGCGCGCGAGCCCGCGGGACAGGGAGTAGATGGCGTTGTCGGGCCGGGGCATGGAACTGTGGCCGCCGGCGCTCGCGGCCTCCAGCGCGAAGGTGGCATACACCTTCTCGGCCGTCTGCAGCACGAAGGCCTCGGGCCGCCCGTCCGGCGCCAGGTCCACGAAGCCGGCGTCCGTATTCAGTGCAAACCCGGCCTCCACCAGGGGCCGATGCTCCTGCAGGAGCCAGGCCAGGTTCGCGCCGGTGGTCTCCTCATCCGCCGTGAGCAGCAGGATGAGGTCCCGGTCCGGCGCGAAGCCCTCGGCCTTGAGGCGGATGAAGTTCGCGACCAGCACCGCCGCGCCGTTCTTCTGGTCCCGGGTGCCCCGGCCGTAGTAGTAGCCATCCTTCTCCACGAGCGTGAGCGGGTTGGTGGCCCAGCTGAAGGGCGCCGCGGGCACCGCGTCCAGGTGGGCCATGAGCAGCACGGGCGCGCGCCGGGGCGCGGGGCTGCGGAAGCGGGCCACCAGGTTTCCGTCGCCGGGCGTGAGTCCCAGCACCTGGACGTCTTCCGCCGGGAAGCGCGCCCGCTTCAGCATGTCGGCCAGCCGGTCGGCGGACTCGCGGGTGCGGCCCGTCTCCCCGTCGGGCGCGGTGTCGAAGGCCACCAGCTCCGCCAGGATGTCCCGGGCCAGTTCCTCGCTGGGCGTGAGCGCGCCCGCGGCGCCCGCCCAAAGCAGCGCCCAAGGCAGCACCCAGCGCAGCGCGAGGAGCGCGCTAGCGAACCGGCATGCCACGACGGAGGGCCAGGTAGACGGGGATGCCGAGGGCCGCGATGCCCGCGAGCAGCAGGAGCTGCCCCGGGTCGGTGGCGGAGATGGCCCACACGCAGAAGCCGGCGGCCAGGGCCGCGAGCAGGCGCAGGCCCGGGTGCGCCGTCGAGCGCCACAACGAGGCGCAGCAGTAGAGGTAGATCACGAGGTAGAGCAGCGTGGAGAGGTTGATGAGCACGGTGAACCGGGCCGCGATGCCCGGGGCCAGCGAGCTCAGTACCACGATGACCGTCATCAGCGCGGCGACGATGGCCAGGTTGCGGCGGGGCGGGCCGTCCAGGGGCTCCCGGAAGAAGGCAGGGAACACGCCCGAGTCGGCGCCGCTGCGCGCCACCTCGGCGGTCACCAGGATCCAGCCCGAGAGGGTGCCGAAAGCCTTCAGCACCGCGCAGCCGGCCACCAGCGCGGCGGCGCCCGCGCCGAGCCAGCGGGCGGCCGCGTCGGCGAAGGGCGCGCTCGAGGCGGCGAGGGTCGCCGCGGGGAGCAGTCCCGAGATGGCGAGCGAGGCCGCGAGGTACACGAAGGCGGCCAGGGCCACGCCGGCCAAAGTGGCTATGGGCACGTCCCTGGCGGGGTTGCGCACCACCGCCGCGGCCACCGATGCGCTCTCGAGACCCACGAAGGCCCAGAAGATCAGCGCGAAGGTGGCGGGCACCGCCGCCATGTCGGACTTGCCGCTGACGTTCCAGGAGTCCGCGAACACCTGGGGATCGAAGGCGAACCAGCCCAGCACGGCGACGGCGAGCACCGGCAGCAGGCCGATCAGCAGCGTGCCGCCCTCGAAGTCGGCGACCCGGCGTGCGCCCAGGTAATTGATGAGCGTCATGAGCCAGATGATGCCGAGCGTGCACACGGCGGCGGGGACGGTCTCGCGGAGCCCCGGGAAGAAGGTGGACAGGTAGCCCGTGCCGGCGAGGGCGATCGCCACGTTGCCCACCCAGCCGCTGACCCAGTAGAGCAGGCTCGCGTGGAAGCCGAAGAAACGGCCGAGCCCGTCGCGCACCTGGCGCACCATGCCGATGCTCCCCGGGCGGAGTCCGACGAGCATCACGAACACGGCGGCGAGCAGGAAGGCGCCGAAGCCGGAGATCACCCAGCCGATGACGCTCACCGAGCCGACGCTGCCGAGCGTCGCCGGCAGCAGGTAGACGCCCGACCCGATCATGTTGCCGGCCACCAGGAAGGTGGCCCGGAGCGGGCCGATGGACCGGGCGCCGTCCAGTCCCGCGCCCCTAGAATTCCTGGCTGAACTTCACGCCGATGGTGCGCGGCGGGGCCACGATCGAGTAGGTCTGGGGACCGCACCTCGCCTCGGGGCACTCCGCGAAGCGGCTGAACTCCGCGTACTCGTTGAAGGCATTGGCCACGAAGAACTCGATGGCCCAGCCATCCACGCCCGCGCCTGCCGAGAAGTTGGTCAGGGTGTAATCCGGCAGCTGGCCGACGATGCCGTTCTCGAAGGTGCGCAGGTCGGTCTCCCGCTCGCCCACGTAGATCACCGCGGCCTGCACGTGGGCATCCAGCGCGCCCAGCGCGAACTGGTAGCGGCCCGTGATGTTGCCCTTGAAGTCCGGGGTGACCGGCAGCTTGGTGCCCTCGGGCGCCGCCGGCTCCTCGGTGCCGCCGCCGTCCACCGGACACGGGTCCGCAGACACCGCGGCGCCGTTGAAGAGGTTCTGGCAGTAGGGTCCGGCCAGCTCCGCATCGATGATGGCGATGCCGGCCGTGATGCCAAGCCCGTCGGTCACGGCCCAGGAGATGTCCATCTCCAGGCCCTTGATCTCGGCGTCGCCCGGCGCGTTGGTGACCTCGGTGAGCCCGTTCGGACCCAGGATCGAGTACTGGAAGTCGTTCCACTCCTGGTAGAACAGGGCGCCGTTGAAGCGCAGCCGGTCCTCGAGCCAGCTGGTCTTCCAGCCGACCTCGTAGTTGTCGAGGAAATCCGGCTCGTAGGGCGGCACGGTGCCCCGGCGGTTGATGCCGCCCGGCCGGAAACCCTCCGAATACGTGGCGTAGACGAGCGCATCGTCGGTCAGCTCGTAGGCCAGGTTGAATTTCCAGATGGTGTCCCGGTCGGAGGTGTCGTCGTCCAGGTTCTTGCAGGGCGCGGTGTTGTAGTCCGGCAGGTCGGCGCCCGGGGCACCCACGTCGCGCCCGTCGCCGAACAGGTCGTCGCAGCGGGCCTCGCCACTGTTGCCGCTGTTGCTGTAGCCCTGGCCGAAGCCGAAGTAGCCCTCCAGGGAGTTCTCTGACTTGAAGACCCGGGCGCCGATGGTGCCCGTGAGCTTCTCGGTGATGTCGTAGTACACCTCGCCGAACAGCGCGTAGTCCTCGTCGACCCGGTCCTGGTCCGTGAGCCAGAGGGTGTCCTCGCTGCCCACCACGGACAGTGACTCCGCCAGGTCGTTGATGATGTAGTTCTGGTAGATCGCGTGTTCCTGGCGCTGCCAGAAGGCGCCGACCAGGGCCCGGAGCCGGTATTCCTGGGGCGAGGAGAAGCGCAGCTCCTGGCTGATCTTCTCGTAGCCGTCGGTGGACTGGACGTACTGGGAGAAGTCGATGAGGTCCCCGTCGTCGTTGTAGAAATAGCTGCTGAAGTTGGTGCCGTCGGCGAGGTAGGCGACGTCGTACCAGTAGGAATAGTCGGCGTAATCGAAGTCGAACTCCACGTCCCGGTCCAGGTAGGAGCCGGCGTACACCATGTCCCAGGCGCCGATCCGGCCCTCGACGGTGAGGGCGGCCTGGATCCACTGGTCGTCCGAGCCCTCGGGCAGGCCATGGCCCACCTCGTAGCGGTCCAGGGTATTGTCGGCGCCGAAGGAACCATCGGCCTTCTGCTTCTGGGCCATGACCGACGGGGTGATGGTCCAGCTGTCGTTCAGGTCGATGCGCAGGGCGGCGCGGGCGCCGAGGGTGTCGACCCCGTTGTAGTCGTCGTCGACGAAGGCCGCGTTGTCGGTGGTGATGCCGTCCGGCGGCGAGGTGATCAGGGAACTCTGGAACGTACGCTGGAACGGCACGTTGTCGATGTAGCCCGCGTCGTGCTTGGCCCAGGCCACGAGACGGATGGCCATGTTGTCGGCCAGGGGCTGGTTGAGAAAGCCCTCCACCACGTAGCCCTGGTCGCCGCCGCTGACGACGTTGCCCTCGATGCCGTAGCCCGCCGCGAAGCCGGACGGGTCCGGCTTGTTGGTCACGATCTTCACCGTGCCCGCCTCGGAACTGGCGCCGTACAGGGTCCCCTGGGGCCCGGCCAGGGCCTCGACCCGGGCGATGTCGTACAGGTGCACGTCGAGCGCGCCCTGGATCGTGGTGATGGGCTGCTCGTCCAGGTAGGTGCCGATGAGCGGCAGGGAGCCCGAGTGGTTGGCGTCGGCGTCGCCGGCGCTCGCGACGCCCCGCATGTACACCTGGGCGTAGCCCGGCCGGATGGTCACGAAGGAGACGCTGGGCAGCAGGTTCGCGTAGTCGTCGAAGTCGGTGACGTTCAGCTGCTCGAGCTTCACGTTGCCAAGGGCCTGCACGCTGATCGGCACGTCCTGCAGGCTTTCCTCGCGCTTCTGGGCGGTGACGATGATCTCGTCGAGGCCCATGGGCGCCTGCTGGGCCTGGACGAGCACTGGGCCTGCGGCGGCCATCAGGCCGGCACTGGCGATCCGCTGGAGCTTGCGACGGCGACTACGCGTCATGGACGACCCCTCCCCCGAAGGTGGACCGATTCTGTCAGAAGTCGGGCGCCGCCGGATAGGCCTCCAGCACCGGACCCAGCGCCGCCTTGAGGGGGCCCAGCCAGGCCTCATAGGGCCGCCAGGGCTCCAGGCCCTCCTGGTAGATGGGCCGGCGCACCTGCTCCGAGCTGGCCGTGCGCACCGCCCGGTCGTTGAGGTGGAACTCGAGGCAGCGCCCGTCGAAGGGCAGGCCGCAGTAGTCGAGGAGCCGGCGCACCTCTCCCTCCGTGTCGGCCACCATGCGCTCGTAGATAACCCGGTGCACCCGCCCGGGCAGGAGGCCGTCGAAGTGGGCCATCAGGTCCACGTAGTCCCGGTAGTAACGGCCGAGTTCGGCGAGGTCGTAGGTGAAGTGCTGGCCCCGGGCGAAGTGCTGGCGGAACCCGGAAAAGCAGCAGCTCAGGGGGTGGCGCCGGGCGTCGATGATCTTCGCCCGGGGCAGGATCAGGTGGATCAGCCCCACGTGGGCCCAGTTGTTGGGCAACTTGTCGATGAAGTACGGCCGCCCGGTCTTGCGCTGGATGCGGGTGCGGTCCAGGTACTCATCGCCGAGCGCCCGGAGTTGGTCCGGAGCGAGGTCCGTGAGGACCTCCGGGTACCGGGACGGCTCCGTGCGCCGGGACCGCCCCCCCAGGCGGCGGACGATGGCCACCAGGTCCGGCAGCTCCATGGTGCCCTCCACCAGCGGGTGGCTGGCGAGGATCTGCTCCACCAGGGTGGAGCCGGCCCGGGGCAGGCCCACGATGAAGACCGGGTCGGGGGCGTCGGCGCCGCTGCCCGCCCGGGCTGCGATGAAGGCCGGCGTGAACAGCGCCCTGGCGCGCTGCACGTAGGCCGTGGTCTCGTCGGCGTCGTAGCTCACCGCGGCCCGGCGGCGCCGGTTCGCGTCCGCGTAGCTCGCGAAGGCCGCCGCGTGTTCGCCCTCGTCCTCCAGCGCCTTGCCGAGGGCGAAGCCGAAATGCAGGCGGTCGTCGTCGCCGAGGTCGGTGCGGGCCAGCTGGGTCCGGATCAGGGCGACGTCGGCGGCGCTGAAGCGGAAGGTCTTGAGGTTCGCGAGGCTCCACCAGGCCTCGCCGAGGCCAGGCTGGAGTTCAACGGCCCGGCGGTACGCACCGATGCTGTCAGCGGTACGGCCGGCCGTCTTCAGCGAGTGGCCGTAGCTCATCCAGACCTTCGGCTGGGCCGGATACTCAGCCACCAGGCCCGCGTACAGGTCGATGGCGGCCGGGTACTCGCCGATGCTGCCGAGGACGGCGGCCTTGAGGTTCCGCAGGCTGGGGTTCCGGGGGTCGGTGGCGAGCAGCCTGTCCAGCTCTGCAAGCGCGGGGCCGGGCTTGTTCTGC
This sequence comes from uncultured Gammaproteobacteria bacterium, assembly GCA_937958785.1. Classification (GTDB taxonomy): domain Bacteria; phylum Pseudomonadota; class Gammaproteobacteria; order Steroidobacterales; genus SHZI01. The sequence goes on from CALGMY010000243.1 coordinate 14,810, forward strand.
CGGTGCAGCACCAGGGCGTAGTTCTGGCGGGCGGCAGAAAAGCCGGGCGCGAGCTCGAGGCAGCGGGCCAGCAGGTTCTCGGCGTCCGTGTAGCGCCGCAGCCGGCCCGCGACCTCGGCCAGCATGCGGATCGCGGCCACGTCGGTGGGGAACTCGGTGAGGTGCTCCCGCAGCTTCTGCTCGGCGACGGCGATGCGGCCTGCAGCGAGCGCCGCCGCGGGCTCGAGCAGCCGCGGATCCCTGGTCCCGGCCTGGATGTGCAGGGCATAGGCGGCGTCGGCGGCGGCCGTTTCGCCGAGCAGGGTGTAGTGGTCACCCACCGCCAGCCAGGCCTCGGCGAGGATGGCGAGGGCCCGGGGCTCACCCGGATGCACCTTCAGGATCTCGCCGGCCTGCCGGATGGCGAGTTTCGGGTCCCGGGCCTTGAGGCCACGGGCGTGGGCGAGGGCCACCTCGAGGCTGCCCGCCGGATCGGTTGCCGCTGCGTCCTGGCCTGTCATGCTGGCCCGTCATCCCGGCTTTGACACCGCCTCCGGGCGAATGAAAGACTGCCATCCGGGCCTTGTCAAATGCGCGCCATGCTCGATCCTGCCGACCTGCACGCCACCTGCCGGCCCTTCGCCGAGGCCCGCACGCTGCCGGCCGCCACCTACACGGACCCGGCCGTGCTGGCCCTCGAGTCCACGGGGATCTTCGCCCGCACCTGGCTCTGCGCCGGCCGCGCCGCCGACATCCCGGCGGCGGGTGACTTCCTCACCCGGGAAATCGCGGGGGACGCCGTGCTCATCGTCCGGGGTGGGGACGGGGAGGTGCGGGCGTTCTTCAACGTGTGCCGCCACCGGGGGGCGCGGCTGGTGGACGAACCGGCCGGCACCGGCCTCGCCCGCATCCTCTGCCCCTACCACGCCTGGAGCTACGGCCTCGACGGCGCCCTGGCCAGGTTGCCGGGCGCCGATCCGGCGGGCCGCGGCGACCTCGGGCTCGTGCCCGTGAACGTGGGCATCCACGAGGGCTTCATCTTCGTGAACCTGGACCCGGGGGCGGCGCCCCTCGGCCTGCAGCTCGAGGACCTGCCGGACCTCCGGCGCTTCCAGCTGCCGGCCCTCCAGTGCGGCTGGCGGCGCACCTACGAGGTCGAGGCCAACTGGAAGCTGATCGTCGAGAACTACAGCGAGTGCTACCACTGCCCGGGCGCCCACCCGCAACTCGCCCGGATCTCCGACCTCATCAGCCGCAGCGACCGGCCCATGGAGACCGGCGGCTGCTACAACGGCGGCCCGATGCAGCTGAAAGCCGGCGTCGAGACCATGTCCCTCAGCGGCCGGCGCACCGTGCCGCTGATCCCCGGCCTCGGCCCGGACGATCATCGCTACGTCTACTACTACGTGATCTACCCGAACCTGCTGCTGAGTCCCCACCCGGACTACGTGCTGACCCACACCGCCTGGCCCCTGGCCGCGAACCGCACCCGGGTGGAGTGCGAGCTGCTCTTCACCGCCGAGGCCGTCGCGCGGCCCGGCTTCGATCCCGGCGACATGGCGGACTTCTGGGACCTCACCAACCGGCAGGACTGGGCCCTCTGCGAGCGCACCCAGGCCGGCGCCCGCTCCCGCGGCTTCCGCCCGGGCCCCTACCAGCCCAGTGAGGACTGCGTGCACACCTTCGACCGGTGGTATGCCGAGCGCCTGGCCGCGCTGCTCTGACTCCCGTAGGAGCGCCGACCGGCGCTCCTACGGGGCGAGGGCCGAGGGCCCGGGCGGGGCACCGAGCAGCGACCGGAACAGCGTCGTGTCCTGGGCGTTCACGGAACCATTGCAGTTGAGATCCGCGGCGTCGTAGTCGGGCAGCAGGCTGGACTGGCCGAGCCGCTGGCGGAAGAGCGTGGTGTCCTGGGCATTCACCTCGCCGTTGCCGCTGAGGTCCGCGTCGCAGCGGTTGCCGTAGCCGTCCCCGTCCGAGTCGCACTGGCTGGCATTGCCCAGCAGCACGCAGTTGTCGATGGCATCGGGCACGCCGTCGGCATCGCCATCGGGTGCCGGGCGCGGTCCGTAGACGGTCAGCGGCAGCCCGCGCTCCCAGGCGCCGAGGTCCGGGGCGGCCCCGGCGTAGCCGTCAGTGAGGCCTGGTATCACCTGGCCACCATCCACCGCAACGCTGCCCGGGGCGAGCAGCGGACTGACCGGTGCAACCTGGGTGGTGTGGTCCAGCCCCAGCACGACCGGCGCCACGAAGGGCTGCTGCTCCACGATCCGGCCGTGGGCCTCGTAGGGCGAATTCGCCGCCAGGTCCGCCAGGTTCGCCCAGGCGTCGTAGAAGACGAACACGCCGTCGGGCCACCAGCCGTTGCTGTCGATCGTCGCGTCGAAGAGCTCGGTGGTCACGTAGGCGGGCGCGGATACGCCGATCAGCAGGTTGTTGCGGAACTCGAAATTGGCGGCGTAGGCCGGGTCGCCGTCGGCCTGCAGGTAGCCGAGGGAAGGCCAGGCGTAGTCCTGGTTGTTGCCGATGCCGAGCGTGCGCACCGTGGTGTTGTTCAGGATGTAGAAGCCGGTGGGGTCGTTGTTCAGCTTGAACGGGCTGCGGGCCATGTTCACCAGCACGTTGCGGTAGACGTAGACCGGCCCGCCCCAGACGGGCTGGAAGCTGACGCCCATGGAGGCGTTGGTGACCCGGTTGCCGAAGGCCCGCACGTTGCGGTGGGCGTAGTCCAGCTCGATCCCGTCGTCGCCGGTCCAGAGCACCTCGTTGCCGTGGAAATCGATGGCTGCGTTGACGAGGCTGGTGTTCTGGTTGAGGCCGAGCGCGTCGCCGAAGCCCTGGATCCGGTTGTGGCACACCGTGTGCCCCTGGCCCGTCACGGCGATGCCCTCGGCGTTCTCGATGTTGTTGGCGAAGTCCGGCCAGACGCGCCGCCCCTCCAGCACGTTGTCGCAGATGTACAGGCCCCGGGTCGCGCCACCCCGCCCGTCGATCGCCCGGTTCACGTCGGTGATGCGGATGCCGCGCACGACCACGCCGGTGGTGCCGTTCAGCCGCAGGCCCCAGTCGCTGCCCCGGACCGTGAGGTCCTCGAGCCGGGTGTGGTCGCCCGCCAGCGTAAAGCCGGTGCCCTGCCCCGCGGCGTTGATCACGACCGTGTCCCGGTCGGCCCCGCGGACCAGGATCGGGTCGGCGGCCGTGCCATCCCGGCTGAGCGTGAAGGCGCCGGTGTAGGTTCCCGGTGCCAGGGTGATCACGTCGCCGGGCCCGGCGTTGGCCAGCGCGGTGGCGAGCTGGCCGGCGGTACTGACGGCGACGGGCACCGGCGCGGCGGGCAGCGCCGCCGGAACGGCGGCCGTGGCCAGCGCGAGCGTCTGCACGCCGCCGCCGCCATCCGGATCGGTGACCGTCACCTCCACCTCCCAGGCGGTGGCCGGCGGCAGGCCCAGCACGCTGCCCGCGAACTGGGCCACGGGGACCGGCAGGCCGAAGGCGCCCGGGGGCGACTCCGCACTGATCTGGTCCGGGCGGACGCGGAGCAGCGGCATCCCCGCCTGCCAGTCCGGAGCGCCCAGGGGCCGGTAGCGGAGCGTCGCGACCGCGTCCCGGTCGTCGTCGCCACTGACCGGCAGGTACAGGCCCAGGCAGCAGGTGGTGGGCGGATCGGCGGCGAGACTGCCGGGCAGGATGGCATCGGCCGCGGGCAGCGCTGCCGGCCAGGCCAGCAGCAGCGCCAGGCCGCCGCGCACCGGGCCCCTCATCCCGGCCCGGCCAGCGAGCGCTCGTACTCGAAGCAGCGGGGCGCGTCGGCGGGGAAAGCGCCCGCGACACCGAGGCCCCGGTCGTAGGTCAGGCCCGTGCCGAGCGCGGCAGCGGTGCTGGCGGCGATGCCCACCAGCAGCAGCCAGGCGAGCAGCAGCGGCCCCGGCGCCCGGTGCCGGGTCCGCCACACCGCGATGGCGGCGATCAGGGACGACCACCAGGTCACGGCGCCCGAGCGCCGGTGGATGACCGTCGCCGCCACGGCGTCGGCGTCGCACTGGGCCGCGATGTAGTCGACGAAGCCGGTGCCGATGGACACGAGCGCCAGCGGCGCGCCGATCCACAGGTTCCAGCGGGCGACGGTGCGCAGGCTGGCTGCCCAGGGCCGGGTGCCCGCCGCCGCGGCCACGAAGAACAGCAGCACGCTGGCGAGGAGCAGCGCGACCGGAAAGTGGACGACGTAGGGGTGCAGCTGGCTGGTCATCGGGTCTCCCGGTCTAGAGCAGGGGCCGGATCGGCATGAACTGCCAGAAGCGCACGCGGCTGCGCTTGGCGAAGGAGGCGTGGCCGTCCGGGTCGTCGGTGGCCGCATTCCAGCTGTTGGCCGGCTCCATGTCGGTGATGATCGCCGCCGCCACTGCCCGGGCCTGGCCGGCGTCGTGGATGATCACGCCCACCTCGGTGTTCAGGTTCTCCGAGCGCGGGTCCAGGTTGTAGGTGCCGATGTACACGGCCTCCCCGTCCACCACCATGGTCTTCGCGTGCAGCGCGAACACGGGGGCCTCGGCGCGCAACGCCGCGTAGCGCTGCATGACCTGCTCCTGGATGGCGGGATCCGGCCGGTACTCGTGGATCTCGAGGCCCATCTCCAGCAGCCGGCGCCGCTGGCTGCGGTAGCCGCTGAAGGCCTGCAGGTTGTCGGTGGACGCGAGGGAGTTGGTGCTGATGCGCACGCGCACGCCCCGGCTCCGGACCCGGGCGAACAGTTCCAGCGCCTGGTCCGAGAGCACCAGGTAGGGCGACTGGATGAGCACCTCCCGCCGGGCGCCGTCCAGCAGGGCAGCCAGTGCGGAGGTGGTGAGGCCGCCGCCACCGAGGCCGGTCCGGGCCACGTTCTTGCCCGGCAGGTCACTCACGAACTCCACCCGACCCCAGACGATCTGCGCCGCCAGGGTGGCGAAGCCCGCGGGGATGTCGCGGATGGCCGCGCGGACCTCCGGCGCGAAGTTGGCGGGGTCCGCGGCATAGCGGCCGAGTTCCCGGTAGATGGCCTGGACCTCCGCGTCCGCCACGGTGACGTGCTTCTGCATGAGTCCGAGGCCGTCGTAGAGCTCCTCGACGGGCACGCTGATGTCGCTGGCCCAGAACCGCTCGAAGCTGGCCTGCATGTCCCGGACGACGTCCCCGAGGACCAGGACGTCCCGGTCCCGGAAGTTGTACTCGTGGTCGTAGTCGTAGTACTCGTCGGCCATGTTGCGACCGCCGGTGATGGCGAGTTCGCCGTCGACGATGAAGGTCTTGTCGTGCATGCGCTGGTTGGCGCCGCGGAAGTCGGTGGCGATGTTCACCACGCGCTTCTGCACGGGCGTGCCCACCGAGTGCACCGGGTTGTAGATGCGGATGTCGATGCGGGGGTGCTTGGCGAGGGCCAGCAGGGTCTTGTCCGGCGCGTCGATCAGCAGGTCGTCGACGATCACGCGCACCCGCACGCCGCGTTCGGCAGCGCGCAGCAGGGCCTCGGCCGCCAGGGTGCCGATGTTGTCGGTGCTCCAGATGAAGTACTGGACCTCGATGCTGCGCCGGGCGTTGTCCACCAGCCAGGCCCGGGCCAGCAGGGACTGCTCGCCCCGGTCCAGCACGAAGGTGCCCGTCTGGCCCGGGTGGGCGGCCAGCTGGGCATCCACCGGCTGCCGGGGATCCGGCGCGGCGCCCTGCGCGGGCGCGATGCTGAGCCAGAGGAGCGCGGCGGCGGCGGCCCGGATCATCGGGGACACCGGCGTCAGGGCGGGTAGGTCGGCCGCCACTCGCTGGCGAGACGCTCCGCCCGCGCGAGGTCGCCGGGGAGCAGGCGGGTCGCGAGCTGGTCGCGGGCGCGGGCAGCGTCGGCATTGCCGGTGGCGGCGGCCAGGTTGAACCAGGCATGGGCCGCCACCTCGTCCTTCGGTACGCCCTTGCCCGTCGCCGTGAGGTAGCCGAGGCCCGCCATGCCGGCGGCATAGCCCCGCTCGGCGGCCTGCCGGTACCAGCGGGCCGCGGTGGCGTAGTCGGCAGGCACGCCATCGCCGCGGGCATAGAGGTCGCCGAGGGCGGCCTGGGCGAGCCCGTAGCCCTGGTCCGCCGCCAGCCGGTACCAGCGGG
>CALGMY010000244.1 GCA_937958785.1 uncultured Gammaproteobacteria bacterium
CCCTGGTGCTCTTCCTGCGCGAGGTCTTCCTCGCCATCAGGGCGCTCCTACGCCGGCTCCACGTAGCGCTCGAAGTCGCAGGTGAAGTCCTGGAACGTCATGTTCGGCTCGAAGGCGAGCGGCCGGTAGGTGATGTGGCCATAGCCGCTGACGAGGCCCGTGGGCTTGATCAGCGCCGAACTCGCCACCACCGCACTGAAATTCTGGCGGCCGCCCCGGAACAGCAACGGATCCCAGCCGTGGTACATGTAGACCATGCCAGGCTGCATGCTCGGGGTCACGTGGGCCATGGCCACGAAGGAACCCATGCCGTTGAAGATGCGGATGTGCTCGCCGTCGGCCACGCCCCGCTGCCGCGCGTCCTGCGGGCTCACGTAGATGTCCGGCTCGCCCCGGCGCAGGCTGAGCAGCAGGGAGTCGTCGGTCCACATGGTATGGATGCCATGGCGGAGGTGTCCCATCAGCATCCGCAGCGGATGGCCGGCCAGGGCCAGCGGGGCCTTGTGCCCGGGGAGTTGCTCGTCCTCCGCCACGAACCAGGGATGGTCCACGTAGAATTGCTGGCGTCCGGTCAGCGTGGGATAGGGCTGCTTGCCCTCCACCGCCCGGATCATCACCGAGCCGTAGGGGGCCCCCGGCCCGTAGACGACCCTGTCGGTGTCGCCGTTGCGCATGAGGCCATGGCGCCGCATCTCGTCGAAGGGCACCTTGGGCACGCCGGGATCCTTGTCGATCAGGAACTGGATGACATCCTTCGTGTCGCGGATCTGGCCGCCCAGCGTGAACAGCTCATGGTAGCGGGTGAAGTCCCGGGGCACGGGCTGGCCGAAGAAGCTGTCCTCGATCGGGCCGATACCCCGGGCCCGGGCCCGGGACGAGATGGCCGCAGCGAGCCTGTCGAGCGCATGCCAGTCGTCCACCGACTCGCCGAGCGGGGGCACGGCGGCATCGAGGACCTGCACGTAGGGCGTGCGGGCCTCCAGCATGTAGTCCTGTCGCTCGTAGTGATGGGCGATCGGCAGGACATAGTCGGAGTGGAGCGCCGTGACGCCCATGTCGGGGGCCAGGGTCACGATGGTCTCGAGCTTCGCAAAGGCGGTCTCGCGCCAGCGGCCACCGCCCGCGCGCCAGTTGGCAGTGTTGCTGCCGGCGAAGAAGGCCATCCGCCATGGTGTCGCGGCATAGTCCGGCCAGGCGCCTGAGCGGGTCGACTCCTGGAAATAGCGGTCCACCTTCTCGGCAAGTTCGGGCCCGTACAGCCGCTCGTTGAGCTGCCGGCCGTCGGCGTGGGCATAGTCCCAGCGGGACATCGTCGCCACCCGCAGTGTCGGCGGCACTCCTGCGAGCATGAAGGCCAGCTGGCTGTCGGTGCTGCCCAGGTTCTCGAGCTGCAGGCCACCGCCCGCCTTGCCGAGGTTGCCGGTCAGCGACAGCAGCAGCATGAAGGCCCGCTGCAGCAGGTCGCCGTGCAGCCACTTGCACATGCGGTAGCCGGTGAAGATCATCGCCGGCTTCGCCCGCCCAAAGGCCCGGGCCAGGTAGACGATGTTGTCCGGGTGCACGCCGCAGATCCCGGCGGCCTTCGCCGGCGTGTAGTCCGCCGCGCGCTTCTTCACCAGCTCGAAGACCGTGGTGACCCTGACGCGCCCCTCGCGGGTCCGCACGGTCCAGGTTCCCTCGAGGGCGGGCTCGAGCCCGCCGAGGGCCAGGGTCCCGGAGGGAATCACCGGCACGGGCGAACCGGGCGGGGGCGGCGCGCCGCCCGTGCCCGGCGCCGGCATCACGGTGCGGGTGCGGGCATCCCAGACGTAGAAGAGGTTGTCCCGGGCGCCCTCCGCGGCTTCGAAGTCACTCTCCCGCAGGAAGCGGCCCGTGTCGGTCCGCACCAGGAACGGCAGGTCGGTCTGCTCCCGGACATAGTCCCGGTCGATGAGGTCCTCGTCGAGCAGTACCTGGACCATGCCCATGGCGAGTGCGATGTCGGTGCCGGGCTTCGGGTTGACCCACTTGTCCGCATGCATGGCGCTCGGGGTGAACTCGGGGGAGATCGCGATGACCTCCGTGCCGTTGTAGCGGGCCTCCCAGAAGAAGTGGGCGTCGGGAATGCGCGTGACGGCGGGGTTGCAGTACCAGACGAAGCAGCACTTCGACTTGTAGACCGCCGCCATGGTGTCGCCGAGCAATGGCTCGCCAACGGTCATGTGCACGCCGGTCGGCAGGTCGCCGACACCGGCAAAGGCCTCCGGCAGCTCGATGCCGCTGATGGTGGCAAAGCGGCCGAGGGCTGCGAAGGAGGCCCGCTTCAGCACCATCTGCGTCCCCAGGTCGAAGCTGATGGACCGGGGCCCCGACTGCACCGAACAGTCGATGAACCGGTCCGCGATCTCGGCGAGGGCCTGGTCCCAGCTCACCCGCTCCCACCGGCCGGAGCCCCGGGGACCGGCGCGCTTCATGGGGTAGAGGATGCGCTGCCGCCCATACATGTACTTGGCGTGGCGCAGGCCCTTCTGGCAGCCTCGGGGCCCGTAGTCGGGCGCGTCCTCGGAGCGCCCGTACTCGCCCTGCTGCTCCTCCCGCCAGACGATGCCGTTCTTCACGTAGACATTGAAGGCGCAGGTGCCCGTGCAGTTCGTGCCGTGGGTACCGTGGGCCACCCGGTCCCAGGTCCACTTGCGCCGCATCAGGTCCTCCCAGGCGCCGTAGGGCGCCTGGGGGCCGGCGGCGTCGGCGGCGACCGCCGGCGCGTAGCGCAGGCTGAGCGAAAGGGCTGCCGCGCCGGAGCCCGCGAGGAACCGTCGGCGGGAGGTGCCGCCCGTGGCCATGGCTTCAGTCATCGTCATGCTCCGTGTGCTCCGGGGAGTACCAGTCGCAGGCCACCGGCACGGGCCAGCGCGGCCTCGACCAGCGGCAGGCGGTCGTTGCCGAAGTAGAGATCGGCGACGCCGCCCGGGTCAACGAGGAATGACGGCGTGCCGAAGCCGCCGGCGGCGAGAAGGCGCGCGGCGTTGTCCGCCAGGACCCGGTCGGCCTGACCCTCCTGCACCGCGCGGGCGTATTCGAACCAGGCCCCGATGAAGGCCGAGAGCCGGGCCTCGCCCGCGTCCGCCCGCCCCTCGTGACCGGTCGCCCGGCCGATGAGCTGTTCGTAGGTCTCCAGGCCGCTGAGGAAGACCGCGGCCGCCAGCTCCTCCTTGTTGCGGAAGTAATAGATGACGCCCGTGG
>CALGMY010000245.1 GCA_937958785.1 uncultured Gammaproteobacteria bacterium
CCGCCCGCCCGCATCACGCCGGCCACACGGTGCGCCGGCGGCGCGCGCGGAGGAAGGTCAGCCGGGAAGCCAGCTCCCCGTCATCGAACATCAGTCCGGCACCATCGTCCTGCTGGCGGATGACCCACGCCCGCCACAGGATCGGCGCATCGTCCGGCAATACCTGGAACTCGAGCGTCACGAGTCCGCGGGGCTCCGGCTGGCCCGCCGGGACCTCCACGAAGGCGCCGCCAGTGCTCACATCCCGCACCGTGACGGCCAGGGCCGTGTCCCCCAGGACGTGCAGCACGCCCGGCAGGTTGATGGCGAAACGCTGCCCGCAGCGATGTTCCATCGCATTCACGGCGCGCTGCCCAGGCAGGATCGGACTCTCATTCGCACAACCCCGCGGTCGCGGCCGGGTCGATGGCCGGATTGTCGCCCCTTTCCGGCGCGCGCGCGAGCGCGCGGGTGCATAATCGTCCCGGCGCTCACGCCGGCACTCAGGACCCCGGAACGGTACCTATGGACCAGGACAGGCTGCACGCACTGCTCGCCGAACTCGACCGGGAGCTCAAGTCCACCCGGGCGCTGGATGGCCAATCCCGCCAGCTGCTGCAGCAGGTGCTGGCCGATATCCCGACGGAAGCCTCGGGCGGCGACGGTTCACTGGAGGCCCGGCTGCGCGAACTCGTGCTGCGCTTCGAAGCCGACCACCCCCGACTCTCCGGCGCCGTGGGGCAGGTCGCCGACGCCCTCGGCAAGCTCGGGATCTGACCCGGTGCACGGCTAGGCCCGCGCCACCCGCACCGCCGTCACCTTGTACTCCGGCGCCTGGGTGACCCGGTCCCGCTGGCTGCTCGTCAGGCGATTCACCCGGGCTGCGGGGTCCTGGAAGGTCGCGAACAGTTCACCGGGCCTCACCCGGTCCGTGACCCACGCCTGCAGGCAGGCCTCGCCGTGGCGGCTCTGCACCCGGACCGGGTCACCATTGCCGAGCCCCGCGACCGCCGCGTCCGCCGGGCTGATCTCGAGCAGGTCCGTGGGCCGCAGGTCGCGGGTACGACCCCGCCCGGTCATGGTGCCCGCGTTGAACTGGTAGAGGCTGCGGCCCGTGGCCAGCAGCAACGGAAACTCCGGCGTGACGGTTTCCGGCGTCGGGAGGTAGTCGACGCAGGCTAGGGTCGCCCGAGGCCCCGTGCGGAAGGACTCCCCATACAGGTACTCCGTGCCGGCCGCCTCCTCGTCTGCGCACGGCCACTGCACGCCCGACTGGTCGAGCCGCGCGCCGGTCACGCCAGCGCCAGCCGGCCACGCCGCCCGGACCTCATCCCAGATCTCCGCGGCGCTGCCGAATGCAAAGCGGTGCCCGTGGCCCAGGGCGCGGGCCACGTCGCAGACGATCTGCCAGTCGGGGCGCGCGCCGCCGGGCGGCGGCACGGCCTGCCGCACCCGCTGGATCCGCCGCTCGCTGTTCATGAAGGTGCCGTCGTGCTCGAAAGCACTCGCGGCCGGGAGGAAGACCGTACCGAACTCCCGGGCCGTCTCGTTGATGAAGAGGTCCTGGACGATGACGGTCTCCACCCGGGCCAGGGCCTCCCGGGTGGCGGCGTGGTTGGACAGGGTCGGCAGCACGTCGTAGCCCACGACCCAGAGGCACCGGAGCTCGCCCCGGGCCGCCGCCTCGATCATCTCCGGAAGGTTCAGCCCCGGCGCGGCGGGCAGTGCCGTGTCCCACAGCGCCTCGAACCGCTCCCGCCCGGCGTCGACGGCGACGCCGCCGGTCAGCGAGCCCGGATCACAGCCCATGTGGGCGGCACCCTGCACATTGTTCTGGCCCCGCAGCGGGTTCATGCCTGACCCGCGCCGGCCCAGGTTGCCGGTCAACAACGCCAGGTTGACGAGGCACATCACGCCCTCGGTGCCCTGCAGGTGCTCGGTCATGCCGAGGCCGTGGAAGCACATGGCGGGCCGGGTCGTGGCGTACAGGCGCGCGGCCCGGCGGATGTCATCGGCACTCACGCCGCAGGTGGCGGCCGCCCGCTCCGGCGGGAAGCCCTGGACCAGCGCACGGAATTCCGCGAGTCCATCGACGCGCCCGGCGAGGAAGGCCTCGTCGGCCAGGGATTCCTCGAGGATGACCTGGGCGATGGCATTCAGCAGCGGCACGTTGGTCCCTGGCCTCGGTCGCAGGTGCACCGTGGCGTGCCGGGCCAGGTCGGTCACCCGCGGGTCGATGACGACGAGGGGCTTGCCGAGCCGGACCTGGCGCAGGATGCGGGCGCCGACGACGGGGTGGTTCTCCGCGGGATTGCACCCGGCCAGCAGGAAGCCGCCGGCCAGCTCGATGTCGTCGAAGGAGTTGGTGGCGGCGCCGAAACCCAGCATGCGCTTCAGCGCGACCGCGCTCGGCGTGTGGCAGACCCGCGCGCAGCAGTCCACGTTGTTGGTGCCGAGGGCGACGCGGGCAAACTTCTGGATGACGTAGTTGTCCTCGTTCGTGGCGCGGGCGGAGCCGAGCATGCCGATGGCGCCCGGGCCGTCCCGCTCCAGGACGGCTGACAGCTTCTCCGCCACGGTGGCGATGGCGGTCGGCCAGTCGATGCCCTGCCATCCGCCCTTGCGCCGGAGCAGTGGCTGCGTGACCCGGTCCGGCGCCGCGTTGAATTCGAAGGCATACCGGCCCTTGATGCAGAGGTGCCCCTTGTTAACCGGGGCATCCCGGGCCGGTCTCACCTGCACGACCCGGCCGGCCCGGGTGCCCACCTCGAGCTCGCAGCCCACGCCGCAGTAGGCGCAGACGCTGCGGGTCCAGGACTCCGGCTGGCCGAGTTCCAGCCGCTGCCGATCCACCAGCGCCCCGGTCGGGCAGGTGTCCACGCAGGCACCGCAGCCCGTGCAGGCGCTGTCGGCGAGCCGGCCAAGGGAGTCGGGCACCAGCCGGCCATCGGCCGCACGCCCCAGCAGGTGCCAGACCGAAAGCCCCTGGACCTCGTCGCAGATGCGCACGCAGCGCTCGCACTGGATGCACTGGGACATGTCCACGCGGATGTAGGGGTGGGAATCGTCCACGACGACGCTGCCGGAACGTTCCGGCGCGTCCGGGATCCCGTAGCGGTCGAGGGCCCGGTGGAAGGGCTTCTCGGGCAGCAGGGCGCGGGTCGCCGGGTCACAGTGGGGCACGAGGAGTTCGAGCGTGCCCCGGCGGAAGTCCTCGAGCGCCGGGGAGTGGGTGGTGACCACCATGCCGTCGGCCACGGGCGTGGCGCAGGCCACCACCGGGTGAGGCATGCCCGCGACCTCCACCGCGCAGAGCCGGCAGCCGGCCGAGGGCTTGAGGCGCGGGTCATGGCACAGGGCCGGCACCTCGATGCCGAGGCCGCCCAGCAACTCGAGGATCGTGGTCCCGGCGGGGACCTCACGGTCGATGCCGTTGACGACGGCTCGCAGCAGGGGCATGTGCATCCCGGGGACGATCGGCGACGCTAGGGGCGCCGGCAATACGGGAATGTACGCCAGCACGGTGCCGCCGTCCTCCCCTGTCCTGGGGAAGCGGCCCCACCGCAAAGACGCTTTGGCCTCAGGCCAGGCCGGGCTCCCGGGCCGCCACACCCTTCTCGTAGCGCGTGTAGATCAGCACCGGGATGTTCAGCGAGCCCAGGTGCTGCTGCACCAGGGGCTGCACGGCGGACCACTCGAGGCCACCGACGCCGGTGGCGAGGCGCGGCAATGCGAGGCTCGCGATCTTCTCCTTCTCGACGAGCGCGTGCAGCCGCCGCAGCGCATGACCCACGTGCTGGACGGTGGCGCGCCCCGGGTGGCCGCCGGCGCTGCGCGGGGGCTCCTGGGTGAACAGGTTGATGATGCGTCGCCCGTCGGCACCCGCCCAGGCCCACAGCTCGCCGGGCTCGGCCTTCTGCGTCTTGCAGAAGTGACGAAAGTCCTGGTACAGGGCCGGCCACTGCTCCCGGAGGCTGAGCGCCAGCCCCTGGTGGAAGTTGTCATTGGGACCCACACCGTGGGCGACCGCCGCCGCCTTGCTCAGCAGGATGTCGCCCGTCACTTCGTACAGCACTGCACCGCTCCAAACATCAACCACCCAAGGGATCCATTCGACCACGGCAGGACGGGAGCGACTATCGGGGGAAATACCCATCCGGCGTGACGGGTTGCCGGCCTTTACCCTGCGTGCGGGCGAGGTCATCCTGTCCCCGGGATCCAGCTCCGGGAGGCCATCATGACCGCATTCCGCGTCCTCGTCGCCGACAAGGTGAAGGCCCAGCTCTACGACCTGCCCAGCCGCCGCGGCAGGCTGCGGGCCGTCGAGGCCTTCGTGAACCCCGCCGGCATGCAGCCCGAAAGGGCCCTGGCGAGTGGACCCGCAGGCCGCATGGCGAGTGGCACCAGCAGTCGCCGCCAGACCTTTGAACCGAAGCACACGATCCGGGAGCACGCGGACGAGGTTTTCGTGAAGCAGGTGGCAGCTGCCGTGGCCGCCGATGTTGGCCGGAACGAGGACAAGGCGCTCATCCTCGTGGCCGCACCACGACTCGTGGCCGCCTACCGTCGACTGCTGCCCGGCAAGGTCCGCGAACGCATTGCCGCGGAGATCCGGTCCGATCTCACGAAGCTGCCGATGCTCGAACTGAACCGGCGGGTGCGTGCCGCCGTGGGCACCGTGCCCATCGCCGTCAGCGACCGGCTCAGCGGTCCCGCCACCAGGCGACGAACTCGTCGAAGCTGATCGCCCCGTCGTCGTCGGTATCCACCTCGTCGAAGCCGAGCCGGGCCTCTTCGGGGGTGACGCCGGACTCGAGCTGGTCGAGCATTTCGGCGAACTCGGCGTACTCGATGAGGCCGTCCTTGTTCGCGTCGTTGTAACGGAAGCTCTCGCTGAGCTCCTTCAATTCACCGGGCTCGAATTTCACCGTGTTCTTTCCTGTCCGCGAGCTTCGCCAGCCTAGCACGTCGGCAAGAAAAAGCCCCGGCCGCTTGCGCGACCGGGGCCCCTCCGTCGTCACTCGCGCCGCGGGCCTGCC
>CALGMY010000246.1 GCA_937958785.1 uncultured Gammaproteobacteria bacterium
CCGACTACCTCCGCTGTTGCGTCGAGGAACTCGCGCGCACGGGGGCTGGCAACGTGGGAGGACCGGCGCGCACGCGTGCCAGCGGGTACTTCCAGCGGGCGAACGCGACTGCCTACGGGTCAGGGTTCGCAGTGGGCGGCGCGAGATTCCACGACGAGAATTTCGAGGGCCTGGTGGACACCGTACCCTACGGCTGCTGGCGCCGGGAGACCCTGGCGGATCTCGGACCCTTCGACGAGGAGCTGGTCCGCAACCAGGACGACGAGATGAACCTGCGCCTCAGCCGTCGTGGTGGCCGGATCTGGCAGACACCCCGCATCCGGTCCTGGTATCGGCCCCGCGGGGATCCCTGGAGCCTGTTCCGGCAGTACTTCCAGTACGGCTACTGGAAGGTGAGGGTGATCCGCAAGCATCGGTTGCCCGCCTCCTGGAGGCACCTGGTGCCTGCGCTAGCCGTCGGTACGGGCATACTGCTGCTTGCCATCACACCGTGGGTCCCGTGGGCGGCCGCGCTCCTGGGTGCCGCCTTGCTGGCCTGGCTCTTCCTGGCCATTGTGGCGGCGGTCGCGGCCTGCCGCCGGACCGGAGAGTGGGATCTCCTGCCCGTCCTGCCGTGGGTGTTCGCGATCTATCATGCCGCCTATGGGGCGGGATTCCTCCTGGGGCTCTCGGATGCGGTGTTCCGGCGCCATGGACCCAGGTCGAGTGCAGCGGAGCTGACGCGATGAGCGAGGGCCGTGTTGCCGACGAAGGCCGGGCCGTGCACGAGCGATATGCGCGCCGGACCCGGACCTATGACCCGCTCGAGCCCTGGGTGCTCCTGACACGCCAGGAACTCGAGCGCGCCCTGTGCCGCTGGGCCCGCCACGCCTATCCTGCCGGCCTCGCCAGGGTGCGCCTGCTCGAGGTCGGCTGCGGTTCCGGCGCCAACCTGCTGCAGTTCTTGCGGCTTGGCATGGACCCGGCGAACCTTGCCGGCAACGAGCTGCAGGCCGACCGGGTCCGACAGGCCCGTCAGGTCCTGCCCGCCTCCGTGCGCGTCGACGAGGGAAATGCGCTCGACCTCGCGCGGCCGCCGGGTTCGGTGGACGTGGTGCTGCAGTCGCTGGTATTCAGCTCCATACTCGATGCCGAGGTTCAGGTCATGCTCGCCAGGCGGATGTGGGACTGGGTCAGCCCGGGGGGCGGGGTCCTGTGGTACGACTTCACGATGGACAACCCGGCCAACGCGGATGTCCGTGGGGTGCCGCTCCCCCGTGTGCGGCAGCTGTTTCCCGCGGCCGAAATGCATGCGTGGCGCGTCACGCTGGCGCCACCCCTCAGCCGATGGGTTACGCGCCTGCATCCGGCACTCTATGGGTGGCTCAACCTGCTGCCCTGGCTGCGCACGCACAGGCTGTGCTGGCTGCGCAAGCCGGAGGGCCCGTCGAAGTGAGCGCCGTACCAGATTTCCTGCCGTTCGCCATCCCGGACATTGGCCAGGACGAAATCGACGAGGTCGTCCGCTGCCTGAAGTCCGGCTGGATCACCACGGGGCCGATGGCCCGCCAGTTCGAGGCCGACTTCGCCGCCTTCATCGGTGGTGGCGTCGAGGCGGTGAGCGTCAATTCCGCGACTGCGGGCCTTCACCTCGCCCTCGAGGCGCTGGGCATCGGTCCCGGCGACCGGGTGCTGACGACGCCCTACACGTTCACCGCCACGGCAGAGGTGGTGCGTTACCTCGGCGCCGAGCCGGTGTTTGCCGACATCGATCCCGACACCTTCAACCTGGATCCGGGCGCCGCGGCCCGGGTCCTCGCGGCGACGCCCGGGGTGAAGGCGCTGATCCCGGTGCACTTCGCCGGCCAGGCCTGCGACATGGATGCCCTGGGACAGCTGGCGGGTGACGCGGGGATCCCGGTCGTCGAGGACGCCGCCCATGCGCTGCCGACGGCCTGGCGTGGCCAGCGCATCGGTGCACTCGACTCGGCCGCCACCGTGTTCAGCTTCTACGCGACCAAGACCATCGCCACCGGCGAGGGCGGCATGATCGTCTCGCGGGACACGGCGCTGCTCGCGCGCGCCCGCACCATGCGCCTGCACGGCATCAACCGGGACGTCTTCGACCGCTACCAGGCACGGACCCCGTCCTGGTACTACGAGGTCGTCGCCCCGGGTTTCAAGTACAACCTGACGGATATCGCGGCGGCCATCGGCGTGCACCAGTTGCGCAAGGCCGCCGCCTTTGCCCGGCGGCGCGCGGCGATCGCCGCGGCGTACACCGCGGGCCTCGCGGGCCTGCCCGTACGGACTCCCGCGCCGCGCCGTCCGGCGGACGAGCACGCCTGGCACCTCTACGTGCTGCAGCTCGACCTGCCGGCCCTCACGATCTCCCGGGACCGCTTCATCGAGCTCATGGCCGGGGAGGGGATCGGCACCAGCGTCCACTTCATCCCGCTGCACATCCAGCCCTACTGGCGGGACCGGTATGGCTTCAGTCCCGGCGACTTTCCCCGTGAGCCTGCCGATCCACACCCGCATGACGGACGAGGACGTGGTGCGGGTCGTGGCCACCGTCCGTCGCATCCTCGGGGCCCACACCCGCTGATGGCCAAGCGGCTCTTCGACTTCGCGGCCAGCCTGGCCGGGCTGGCCGTACTGTGGCCTGTCCTGCTCCTGCTGGCGGTCATCGTCCGGCTCGACAGCCCCGGACCCGCACTCTTCCGCCAGGAACGGGTGGGCCGCTTCGGGCGTCCGTTCTCGCTGCTCAAGTTCCGCACGATGGCCGCCGGGCCGGGGGCCGCCGGGCCCCTGATCACCGCGGGCCGGGATCCCCGCATCACCCGGGCGGGCCGCTGGCTCCGGTCCACCAAGCTCGACGAGCTGCCCCAGCTGGTGAATGTGCTGAAAGGTGACATGAGTCTCGTCGGACCGCGGCCGGAGGTGGCGAAATACGTGGCGCTCTATCCGGATGACGTGCGGGACGTCATCCTGTCGGTCCGGCCGGGGATCACGGACGAGGCGGCGATCCGCTTCCGCAACGAGAGCGAGTTGCTCGGCGCCGCCGCCGACCCGGAGCGGTACTACGTCGAGGAGATCCTGCCGGGCAAGCTCGCGCTCTACGTGGAGTACGCCCGGCGCCGGACCCTCCGCGGCGACGTGGGCCTGATTCTCCGGACCCTCGCAGCGCTCCTGCCGGGCGCGGAGTCCAGGTCGAGGTAGTGACTGCAAGTTACTGATCAGAGGCCACATGCTGCCCACGCGATTCAAGAGCCGGATCCTCCGGTTGCCCCCGGCGACGAAGCGGGTGGTGCTCGTCGCGAGCGATGCCGCCGTGCTCGCCTGTGCGCTCGGCGTGGCCCTGATGCTGCTCGGGGATGCCCCGTTCCGGTCCCCGGCCGAACTCGCGGTGTCCTTCGCGGTGATGATCCTGGTGGGCCTCCCGGTGCTCGCCCTGCAGGGCCTCTACCGGACCGTCATCCGCTTCATTGGCGAGGAGCTGCTCTACCGGGCCCTCCGGGGTGGCAGCCTGCTCGCGCTGCTGGTCGCGGTGGTCGATGTGATTGCCACCCGGGACGTCCCGGGGAGCTTCGCCCTGGGCCTGGTGTTCTGGGCCTTCGCGGTACTGGGGGTCGTAGGCAGCCGGCTCACGATGCGGGCGCTCATCGCCGGCCGGTCCGGCCACGGCGAACCCGTGGCCATCTATGGCGCCGGTGAGGCCGGGCGCCGGCTGGTGGCCGCGATCGCCAGCGGCAATGAGTGGAGCCCGCGACTGTTCATCGACGACAATCCCCGGCTGCATGGCCGGGTCGTGGCCGGCCTGCCCGTGGCGGCGCCGGCGGACCTCCCGGAACTCGTCGCCCGCCATGAAATCCGCCGGGTGCTGCTGGCCCTGCCATCCGCCTCCCGGGGCAAGCGCCAGGAGATCATCGGCCACCTGGAACAGCTGCATGTCCGGGTCCAGACCATTCCGGACGTGGCCGAGCTCCTCTCCGGCCGGGCCCGGGTGCAGGACCTGCAGGATGTGGACGTGGCCGACCTGCTCGGCCGGGAAATCGTGCCGCCGAACGCGCGACTCCTCGAGGCGTGCATCCGGGGCAAGTCGGTGCTGGTCACAGGGGCTGGCGGGTCCATCGGTTCCGAGCTCTGCCGGCAGATCGTGGGCCTCGCGCCCCGCCGGCTGGTACTGCTCGACATCTCCGAGTCGGCGCTGTTCGCCATCGACCTGGAACTCCGCCGGCGGGTGGCGGAGGCGGGCACGGATGTAGAACTCGTGCCCCTCATCGGCTCCGCCCACCACCGCATCCGGGTGCACCAGCTGCTGCGCAACTTCGGCGTGCAGACCGTGTATCACGCCGCCGCCTACAAGCACGTGCCGCTCGTCGAATACAACATGCTCGAGGGCGTGCACAACAACATCATTGGCACCTGGCACACGGCCGAGGCGGCCTGCCAGGCCGGGGTCGAGACGTTCGTGCTGGTCTCCACCGACAAGGCGGTATCGCCCGTCAACGTGATGGGCGCGAGCAAGCGCATGGCCGAGCTCGTGCTCCAGGCGATGAGCGAGCGGGAGAAGGGTCGTCCGCGGGCCACCCGCTTCTGCATGGTGCGCTTCGGCAACGTGCTCGACTCATCCGGATCCGTGGTGCCGGTGTTCCGGGAACAGATCCGGCGTGGCGGGCCCGTGACGGTGACCCACCGGGAGATCATCCGCTACTTCATGACGATCCCGGAGGCGGCCCAGCTGGTGCTGCAGGCGGGCGCCATGTGCCAGGGCGGAGACGTGTTCGTGCTCGACATGGGCAAGCCGGTGCGCATCGCGGACCTCGCCCGGCGCATGATCCACCTCATGGGCTACACCGTGCGGGACGAGGCCCACCCGGAGGGTGATATCCCGATCCACTACACGGGGCTCCGGCCCGCCGAGAAGCTCTACGAGGAACTCCTGATCGGCAACAACGTGACCGGCACGGAGCACCCCATGATCCTCCGCGCCATGGAGGAGTTGCTGCCCTGGGACCGCCTGCAGGGGGAACTGGAAGGCCTGCTTGCCGCGTCGGCCCGCTCCGACTGCGAGCGGGTCCGGCAGATACTGATCGACTGCGTCGGGAACTACCGGCCCGAGAACGGGGTCGACGACCTGGTCTTTCGCGCGGGGCGGAGCGGCGCCGGGGAGGGCCCGGCCCGGGCCGGGGTGACGCCCCTGGCAGCCCGGCGGACGGGATCTGCCGGCGGGTCGTGACCGGTTTGGTTGCCTTGGTCGCCGGGGCGGCTACTCTACGCACTCGTTTCGGCAGCCTCGGACATAACCAATGAGAATAACGGTACACGGTACCGGGTACGTGGGCCTGGTCACGGGCGCCTGCATCGCCCAGGCCGGCAACCACGTCATCTGCGTCGACATCGACGAGGCGAAGGTCGCTGCGCTCAACGCCGGCGAGATCCCCATCTACGAGCCCGGGCTCGCGGACATCGTCCGGCGCAACCGCTCGGCCGGGCGGCTCAGCTTCACCACCGACGTGGCGGCCGGCGTGCGCCACGGGGAGCTCCAGTTCATCGCGGTCGGCACGCCGAAGAACGAGGACGGCTCGGCGGACCTGCGCCACGTGCTGACCGTTGCGGAGACCATCGGCCGGCACATGACCGAGTACAAGGTCGTCGTCGACAAGTCGACCGTGCCCGTAGGCACCGGCGACCGGGTGCGGGAGGCCATTGCGGCGGTGCTCGCGGGCCGCAAGGCGCAGCTCGACTTCGACGTCGTCTCGAATCCCGAATTCCTGAAGGAGGGTGCCGCTGTCGCCGACTTCATGAAGCCGGACCGGATCATCGTCGGCACCGACAGCCCCCGGGCCGCGGACCTGCTGCGCCAGCTGTACGAGCCCTTCAGCCGCAGCCACGACAAGCTGATCGTCATGGACGTGCGCTCCGCCGAGCTCACCAAGTACGCCGCCAACGTGATGCTGGCGACCAAGATCAGCCTCATGAACGAGCTCGCCAACATCGCCGAGCGCTACGGCGCCGACATCGAGCAGGTGCGCGTAGGCATCGGCTCGGATCCCCGCATCGGTTATTCCTTCATCTACCCTGGCTGCGGCTACGGGGGCTCGTGTTTCCCCAAGGACGTGCACGCGCTGATCCGGTCCGCCGAGGAGATCGGCTACGAGGCCCAGCTGGTGCAGGCAGTCGACGACGTCAACAATCGCCAGAAGCACGCGCTGTTCCGCAAGATCTCGGCCCACTTCGGCGGCCAGCTCAAGGGGCGGACCTTCGCCCTCTGGGGCCTCGCCTTCAAGCCCAACACGGATGACATGCGCGAGGCGCCGAGCCGCGTGCTCATGGAGGCACTGTGGCAGGCCGGCGCCCGGGTGCGGGCCTACGATCCACAGTCCATGGCGGAGACGGCCCGCATCTACGGCCAGCGCGCCGACCTCGCCCTGGTAAGCTCCGCCGCCGAGGCACTGGCGGGCGCGGACGCGCTCGTCATCGTCACCGAGTGGAAGGAGTTCCGCAGCCCGGACTTCGACGCGATCCGGGCGGCGCTGGCGGCGCCGGTGATCTTCGACGGCCGCAACCTCTACGACCCGAAGCTGCTGGCGAGGCAGGGTTTCGCCCACTACGCCATCGGGCGGGGCAGAGCGCTGCCGGTGTAGCATCGCAGGCAGCGCCCGCAGGAGCGCCTGTAGGAGCGCCTGTAGGAGCGCCTTCAGGCGCGATGCATTACCCTCATGCCATGAACCTCGTCCCCGTCATCCTCTGTGGCGGCTCCGGCACCCGGCTCTGGCCCCTGTCCCGGGCCCTCTACCCGAAGCAGCTGCTGGCCCTGACGGGCGGACGGTCCCTGCTGCAGGACACCTGGGTCCGGCTGCAGGCGATCGCCGGGCCCGCGGGCGCCCCGCTGGTCGTCTGCAACGAGGCCCACCGCTTCCTGGTCGCCGGCCAGCTCCGCGAGGCCGGGGCCGCCGCGACCATCATCCTGGAGCCCGAGGGGCGCAATACTGCCCCGGCGGCCACCGTCGCGGCCCTGGCCGCGCAGCGTCGCGCTGGCGGCGACGTGTTGCTGCTTGTCCTCGCGGCCGACCACGTCATCCGTGATCCGGCCGCCTTCGCCGCTGCCGTGGCCGCCGCCCGGCCCGCCGCCGAGGCCGGCCGCCTGGTGACCTTCGGCGTGGTGCCCACCCATCCCGAGACCGGCTACGGGTACATCCGCACCGATCCCGGCGCGGGCCCTGCCGAAGGCGCCGTGCACCGGGTGCTCGAATTCGTCGAGAAGCCCGACTACGAGACGGCGCGGCGCTATGTTGATTCCGGCGCCTACCTCTGGAACAGCGGCATGTTCCTGTTCTCTGCGTCCGCGTGGCTGCGGGAGTTAGCGGCCCACGCCCCCGACATCGCCGCGGCCGCGGTGGCGGCCCTGGATGCCGCGGTTACCGGACCCGAGTTCACCATGCTCACCCAGGACAGCTTCGGCCGCTGCCGGAAGGAGTCGATCGACTACGCGGTGATGGAGCTGTCTCTTATA
>CALGMY010000247.1 GCA_937958785.1 uncultured Gammaproteobacteria bacterium
ACAGGCTTCAGGAGCTGCCCTTCCGGGCGGCGGAGTCGAACGCCATGTCCACCCAGCGCCTCGCCAGTGCCCTGCTGGCCAGCCTCGCCATCGCCGGCTGCAGCCTCAACGAGGACCAGGTCCCGGCCCCGCAACCGGCCCCGCCGGTCGCCCCGGCCCGGGCCGAGAGTCGGGCACAGGACCTGGCACTGGCCCGGGAGATTGCCCCGGCCAGTGCCGCGTACCTTCCGGCCCCGATGCCCTGCTGCGTTCTCCCACCGGAGGACCGGGAGAACTACGCCCACCAGGACGAGAACCCGGTGCACCTCGCCAGCGAGCAGCCGGTCTCCACCTTCAGCGTCGACGTGGACACCGGCGCCTACGCCAATGTCCGCCGCTTCCTGAACGGCGGGGCAATGCCGCCGGCCGACGCGGTCCGGGTGGAGGAGATGCTCAACTACTTCGCCTATGCGTACCCGGCCCCTGACAGCACGCGCCAGCCGTTCTCCGTGACCACCGCGCTGGCTCCCGCCCCCTGGAACGCCGGCAAGGTGCTGCTGCAGGTCGGGCTCCGGGGCTACGAGGTGCCGGCGGCCCGGCGGGCGCCCGCTAACCTGGTGTTCCTGGTCGACGTCTCGGGTTCCATGCAGGATGAGGACAAGCTCCCGCTGCTGAAGAGCGCCTTCCGGCTCATGACCGGCCAGCTCAAGGCCACCGACCGCGTGGCGCTGGTCGTCTACGCCGGCGCGGCAGGGGTCGTGCTCGAGCCCACGGCCGGCAGCGAGGTGGCCCGCATCCGGGCGGCCCTCGACCGGCTGGAAGCGGGTGGCAGCACGAACGGCGAGGGGGGCATCCGCCTCGCCTACGACCTGGCGCGGACGGGCTTCATCGAGGGCGGCATCAACCGCATCGTGCTGGCCACCGACGGGGACTTCAACGTCGGCACCACCGATTTCGACGCGCTGGTCGACCTGGTGAAGAGGGAGCGCGCCGGCGGCGTGTCCCTCACAGCGCTCGGCTTCGGCACGGGCAACTACAACGACGCGCTCGTCGAGCAGCTCGCCGATGCCGGCAATGGCAACCACGCCTACATCGACACGCTGGCGGAGGCCCGCAAGGTGCTCGTCGAGCAGCTGTCCGGCACCTTGCAGACCATCGCGAAGGACGTGAAGGTGCAGGTCGAGTTCAACCCTGCCCAGGTCGCGGAGTACCGGTTGATCGGCTACGAGAACCGGGGGCTGCGCCGGGAGGACTTCAACAACGATCGCGTGGACGCTGGCGACATCGGCGCCGGCCATACCGTCACCGCGCTCTACGAGCTGGTGCTCACGGACAGCCCGGCGCGCCTCGTGGACCCCCTGCGCTACGGGGCCCAGCCGACCGCGGCGACCGGGGGGCCGGCGGCGGAGATCGCCCATGTGCGCCTGCGCTACAAGGCACCCGATGGCGACGCCAGCCGGCTCATCGAGCAGCCGGTCCTGCGCGCGTCCCTCAAGCCCCTCGAGGCGCTCCCGGCCGAAAGGGGCAGGGACCTCCGGTTCGCCGCGGCCGTGGCCGCTTTCGGCCAGAAGCTGCGGGGCAGTGACTACCTCGACCGCTACGACTATCCGGAGATCATCGCCCTGGCCACGGCTGGCCGTGGGCCGGATCCCGACGGCTACCGGGCGGAGTTCATCGGGCTCGTGAAGCTGGCCGAAGCCCTGGCGCCGGTCGGCGAGCCCCAGGTGCGACGCTAGTCACAACCCGGGCGTTCACCCACCGGGCCGGCTGGCTTATGCTGCTGGCCATGGTGGGTGGATCCGACGACGCAGAGCTCATGAGCCGGTACGCGACGGGCGACGTGGCCGCATTCGGCACGCTCTACGGGCGGCACAAGGGGCCGCTGTACCGCTACTTCCTGCGCCAGTGCGGGGACCCGGAGACGGCGGCCGAGCTCTTCCAGGAAGTGTGGATGCGCATCATCAAGGCCCGCGAGCGTTACGAGCCGCGGGCCCGCTTCGCCACTTTCCTGTACCAGATCGGCCATAACTGCCTCGTGGACCATTACCGGAAGACCGGGCGGTCCCTGGCCGGCGGCGCCGGACCGGCGGGTGCCGAGGAGATTCCCGATCCCCTGGCCGAGGAACTCGATCCGGCCTTCGCGTCGGCGCGCTGGTCCCTCGTCGATTACGAGCAGCAGGGCCCGGC
>CALGMY010000248.1 GCA_937958785.1 uncultured Gammaproteobacteria bacterium
ACGAGGAGGTGGCCAAGGCCATGACGTTCCACCGCCTGCAGGAGACGGGCTCGGACTTCCTGCCGCCCCACCAGCAGCGCATCGTGGCGATCTCGGTGGTCTGGCGCCACCGGGAGGGCCTCAAGGTCTTCAGCCTGGGTGAGCCGGACAGCCCTGAAAGGGACCTCGTGGCGAAGTTCTTCGAGGCGATCGACAAGCACACCCCCGACCTCATCTCCTGGAACGGTGGCGGCTTCGACCTGCCGGTACTCCATTACCGGGCACTGCTCCACGGCGTGCAGGCCCCCCGCTACTGGGAGCTGGGCGAGAACGAGAGCGCGTTCCGCTACAACAACTACCTCAGCCGGTTCCACTGGCGTCACACCGACCTCATGGATGTGCTGTCCGGGTGGCAGGGCCGGTCCCGCGCCAGCCTGAACGACATCGCCGTCCTGCTGGGTTTCCCGGGCAAGCTGGGCTTCGCCGGCGACCAGGTCTGGGACACCTGGCTGCGCGGTGACATCGGCGCCATCCGCGACTACTGCGAGACCGACGTCCTGAATACCTACCTCATCTGGCTGCGCTTCCAGTTCATGCGCGACCAGCTTGACGCCGCCGGCCTCGCAGCGGAGATGGGCCGGGTCCGGCGCTTCCTCGAGGCGAGCGAGGCGGACCACTGGCGAGCCTTCGCGGCCGCCTGGCCCGGCAGCGCCGGGCCCGGGGAGGGCACCTGAAGGCGCGGCCGGCGGCCGCGCCGCTCACGGAGGTGGCAGACGTCGTGGCGGCCACCCTGGAAGGTGCGGGTGTCATCGCGGCGGGGGGCAAGCGTGTCCTGGTCCCGGGCGCACTCGCCGGCGAGGAGGTCGCCTTCGAGCGCGCCCGCCGCCACCGCAACTTCGACGAGGGCGTGCTGCGCGAGGTGCGTCGTCCATCCCCCCACCGGGTCACGCCCGCCTGCCCCTACTTTGGCCGTTGCGGGGGCTGCTCGCTCCAGCACGTCGAACCCGCCGCCCAGGTCGAGCTCAAGCAGTCCACGCTGCTCGACAGCCTCGCGCGGCTGGGCGGCGTCGAGGCGGACAGGGTGCTGCCCCCGGTGCGCGGCGCGCTCTGGGGCTACCGCCGCCGGGCCCGGCTCGCGGCGCGCCACGTTCCCGGCAAGGGCAGGGTGCTGGTCGGCTTCCGGGAGGCGGCCAAGCCCTGGATCACCGACATGCTGGGCTGCGCCACCCTGGTGCCCGACATCGCGACCCTGATCGCGCCGCTGTCCACGCTCATCGGGGCGCTCTCCATCCGGGCCCGGGTTCCCCAGGTCGAGGCTACTGCCGCCGACAACGCGACCGCCCTGGTATTCCGCGTGCTCGAGCCACCGTCGGCGGGCGACGTCGAGCGGTTGCTGGCCTTCGGGCGGGACCACGCGGTCCGCATCTACCTGCAGAGCGGGGCGCCCGAGACCGCGGCCCTGCTCCCCGGCACGTCCGCCGGGGAGGACCTGCACTACCGGCTGCCGGCCCACGGCCTCACCCTGACCTTCGGGCCCACGGATTTCATCCAGGTGCACGGCCAGGTAAACCGGCTGATGGTGGACCAGGCCCTCGACCTGCTCGCGCCCGCGCCGACGGACCGGGTGCTCGACCTCTACTGCGGGATTGGCAACTTCACCCTGCCGCTCGCGCGCCGGGCAGCCGCCGTGACCGGGCTCGAGGGCGCCGGCGCCGCCGTGCTGCGTGGCCGGCACAACGCGATCCTCGCCGGCCTCGACGGGGCCCGGTTCGTCGAGGCCGACCTGGCCGGGGCCGGCGCCGAGGGCGCCTGGACCCGGGAGCACTTCGACCTGGCCCTGCTCGATCCCCCGCGAACCGGCGCGTTGGCGCTCCTGCCCGCCCTGGCGAAGGTCGGACCGCGCCGGATCGTGTATGTGTCCTGCCACCCGGGAACCCTCGCCCGGGACGCGGGCCGGCTGGTGGCCGACCATGGCTACCGCCTGGTCGCGGCCGGCATCATGGACATGTTCCCCCACACCAGCCACGTCGAATCCATGGCCCTGTTCGAGCGCCGATGAGCACCCGGGATACCCCTGCCGTGGAACTGCGGGTAAGCCTCACGCGGCAGACGCTGCAGCTCATCAGTGCCGGCCGGGTGGAGCGGGAGTTCGCCGTGTCCACGTCCCGCTACGGACCCGGCGAGCGCCGGGGCAGCCTGTGCACGCCCCGGGGCCTGCACCTGATCCGCGCCCGCATCGGCGCCGGCCTGCCGCCTGGCGCCGTATTCCGCGCGCGACGCCCCACGGGGGAGGTCCATTCGCCGGCGCTCCACCGGGCCGAGCCTGGCCGGGACTGGATCCTGTCACGCATCCTCTGGCTGTCGGGGCTCGAGCCCGGCCGCAACCGGCTGGGTGACGTGGACTCGATGCGCCGCTACATCTACATTCATGGCACCCCGGACCAGGAGCCCATGGGTGTGCCGTTCTCCCATGGGTGCATCAGGATGCGCAACGCCGACGTGTGCTGGCTGTTCGACGCGGTCACCGCCGGCACCCGCGTGAACGTGGTGGCCTGAGTGACCCTCGGCCCCCTCATGGTGGATGTCGGGGGCCTCGCGCTCACGGCGCCGGAGCGGGAGCGTCTCGCGAACCCCCTCGTGGGCGCCGTCATCCTCTTCAGCCGCAATTTCCGGGACCTCGACCAGTTGCGTGAACTGGTGGCAGAGATCCGGGCCGTCCGCTCGCCACCCCTGCTGGTCGCCGTGGACCAGGAAGGTGGCCGGGTCCAGCGCTTTCGCACCGGCTTCTACCGGCTGCCGCCCCTGCGCTGGCTGGGACGGCAGTACGACCTGGACCCGGACCGGGGCCGCCGCCTCGCCCAGGCCTGCGGGTGGCTGATGGCCGCCGAGGTGCTGGATGCGGGCGTCGACTTCAGCTTCGCCCCCGTCGTCGACCTCGACTACGGCACCAGCGAGGTGATCGGCGACCGGTCCTTCCACGGCGACGCGGACATCGTCGGAGAACTGGCGTCGGCCTACGTGCTCGGCATGCACAAGGCGGGCATGGTGGCCGTGGCCAAGCATTTTCCAGGCCACGGCTACGTGGTCGCGGACTCCCACCTGGACCTGCCGGTGGACCCGCGCACGCTCGCCGAACTCTACGATGACCTCCTGCCCTACGGGCGGCTCGTGCGCCAGGGCGTCAATGGCGTCATGGTGGCCCACGTCCGCTACCCGCAGGTGGACGGGGCCGTGGCCAGCCTGTCGCCCTGGTGGATCGGCAGCTACCTCCGCGGGGAACTCGGCTTCGGGGGCGTCGTGTTCTCCGACGACCTCAGCATGCAGGCGCTCGCCGGGGAGGGCGACATGCCGGAGCGGGTCCGGCGCACCCTGGCTGCCGGCGCCGACATGGCCCTGGTCTGCAACGCGCCCGACGCCGTCGACGGGGTGCTCGACGCACTGGGGGCCGACGGCACGGCCAGCGAGCGACCCGTCGGCCAGGCCCGGCTGGTCGCCCTGCGGCGCCGGCCGCCCGTCGGCATCGACCTCGAGGCGAGCGGTGGCACGTTCCGCGGATCGTCCGCCTGGGCGGAAGCCATCCGCCTGCTCGACGCGGCGCAGGCGCCGCCCGACCTGACCCTCGGCTGATGGTGCCGAGCGTGCCAGGCGCGCGCCGCGTGGTGGCCCGGGAGGCCGTGGACGCGGCCTACGACCGCCTCGCCGCGGCCCTCCAGCCCCTCGTCGACCGGGAGCCCTGCGTGCTGCTCGGCGTATTGCTCGGGGGACTGATCCCGCTCGCCCGGCTGGCGACACGCCTCGAAGGAGACTTCCTGCTCGATACCTGCCGCGCCGGCCGCTACGGCACGGCCACCCGCGGCGGCGCGCCCGCCTGGCTTGCCGCGCCGACCACCGATCTCGGGGGCCGCCACGTGCTGCTGGTCGACGACATCTGGGACGAGGGCGTCACACTCGATTTCATCGCCCGGCACTGCCGGGACGCCGGCGCCCGCCAGGTCACCACGGTGGTCCTCGTCCGCAAGCGGCACGGTCGAGGGCTCACCGGGTTCCAGCCGGACTTCACTGGCCTCGAGGTGGGTGACGAGTTCGTGTTCGGCTGCGGCATGGACTACCAGGGCCGCTGGCGACACCTGCCGGACCTGTGGGCCGTGGCAGGCTGAGCGTGCGCTTCGGCATCATCGGTGGCACGGGTTCGGCGGACCTGCTGCCGGCGGGGGAGCCCCTGCCGTTCACCGCCGGGCCCTGGGGCAGTCCGTCGGCAAGCCCCCTGCGCGCCCGGGCCGGCGCCCACGAGGTGCTGTTCCTGCCCCGGCACGGGCCGGCCGGCGGGCCCGTGATCCCGCCGCACCGGGTGAACTACCGGGCCAACCTCTGGCTGCTGCGCGAGCTCGGCGTGGACCATGTGGTCGGCGTGAACGCGGTCGGCGGCATTTCGCCAGGCACCACGCCGGGCCGGCTCGTGATTCCGCACCAGCTCATCGACTACACCTGGGGCCGGGAACACACCTACACCGGGGACGCGCGCTTTCCCCTGGCGCATGTCGACTTCACGGCGCCGTTCTCGGCGCCGCTACGAGACTCGCTCCTCAAGGTGGCCCGCGAGCTCGGGCTCGGCGCCCTGGAAGAGGGCGTCTACGGCGCGACCCAGGGTCCCCGCCTCGAGAGCGCCGCGGAGATCGACCGGCTGGAGCGGGACGGCTGCGACATCGTGGGCATGACCGGGATGCCGGAGGCAGGGCTCGCCCGGGAACTCGGCCTGTCCTATGCCCTGTGCTGCGTGGTCGTGAACCGGGCCGCCGGCCGCGGTCCGCCGGGCGAGACGATCCACGACCAGATGGCGGCGGGGCTCGGCGCGGGCATGGCCAGTGCCGGCCGGCTGCTCCGGGGGCTCCTGGCCAGCACGCCGGATTGAACAACACGAGCGACTTCAACGCGGGTCAGTGAACGCCCTCACAGAACGTCGTTTGACCTAAGGCTAGGATGCCCATCCGGGTGGTGCGCAGCTGTGGGCGGTTCCGCGGCGACGTATCTCATAGACCTGAGATATGGCTTCTAACTCATTGAAAAAGCTGAATCGTCACATCCTGCGGCAGGCCCTGGACGCGGCCGCTGCCCCCGCGCTCATCGTCGATGCCCAGCACCGGGACCGGCCGGTGGTCTACGCCAACGCCGCGTTCGGTCGCGCCATCGGCCTGCATCCCCATGAGGTCATTGGCCGCCCGGTCGACAGCCTCGCGGACACCGCCTTCGATCCCGCCTCGCCGGAGCCCTGGCGTCCCCGGTCCTCCCGGGGCCCCGTCGCGCTGCGCCCGGCACCGCTCTACGACCAGCCCGGCCGCGCCGGGTACTGGCTGCTGACCAGCGAGGCCACGCCGCCTCAGGAACTGCAGCCGGCCGGCGGCTCGCCGGGCGCCGCGGGTGCGGCCGCCACGGGCGTGTTCATGGCCACGGATGCCTGGAGCCGCAGCGCCCGGGACGAACGAGCCGATCCCACTACCGGCATCCCGGGCCGCGCCGCCCTCCAGGAAGTCCTGATGCGCGACTGGCAGGTCGCACGCCGGGACCAGCGCCGCCTCAGCGTGATCGTCTTCCGGGTCGATGCGCTCGAGAGTTACCACCAGCTATTCGGGCGCCACGCCACCGACGCCTGCCTGAAGAAGATCGCCCACGCGATCACCAACTGCCTGCAACGTGCCGCCGACTACTGTGCCCGGGTCGGGCACGACCGCTTCGCCGTGCTGATAGCGGGTGCGGACGAGCCGGCGGTGGCGAGTTTCGCGGAGCGCATCGCCCAGCGGGTGCGGGACCTCGCCATCCACCATCCGCGTTCCCAGCTGGCCCGCTACGTGACGGTGTCCTGGAGCATCGCCTCCGAAGTGCCGGCCCCCGCGGCCGAGGAACCCGGCCTGCTCGAGGACGCGGAAGCGCGCAGCGGACTGCCCCCGGCCCGGGATTCCAGCCCCCGTCAGGGCGCGCTCGGCACCGGCGCCGCCTGACCCGCCACCTTCGGCCCGCGCCCGCCTTCCCGGCTGGCAAGCATCTCAGCCACCAGCTTCTCCACGAAGGCGAAGCGTGTCTCCGGTGATTCGAGGGGTGCCGAGAACCGGAACCGTTGCGACTTGTCGAGCCGGAAGGTTTTCGGCGCCGTGCGCAGCTGGGTCACGATCCAGGCCGGGCTCACCGTCGTGCGCGGCCCGAACTCCACGAAGCCCCCCGCGGGGCCGGCATCCAGGCGCCGGATCGCCAGGGGCTCTGCCGCGAGGCGCAGGGCTGTCATCCGGAACAGGTTGCGGGTGGGCTCGGGCAGGGGGCCGAAGCGATCCACCAGCTCGACCTTGAGTTCGCGCAGCGCCTCCTCGCTGCGGGCGCTGGCGATGCGCTTGTAATGCACGAGACGCAGGTGCACGTCCGGCAGGTAGTCGTCCGGCAGGAGCGCGGGCACGTGCAGGTTGAACTCGGCCACCGCCGGCAGGGTCTGGTCCAGGTCGGGCTCGAGACCGTCCTGCAGGGCCTTCACCGTGCGGCCCAGCATCTCGTTGTAGAGCTCGAAGCCGATCTCCTGGATCTGGCCGCTCTGTTCCTCACCGAGCAGCTCGCCGGCCCCGCGGATCTCCATGTCGTGGGTGGCCAGCATGAAGCCGGAACCCAGGTCCTCCAGCGCCGCGATGGCGTCGAGGCGCTTCTCCGCGTCCGGCGTCAGCGCTTCCTTCGGCGGCGCGAGCAGGTAGGCGAAGGCCTGGTGGTGGGAGCGGCCGACGCGGCCCCGGAGCTGGTGCAGCTGGGCGAGTCCGAAGCGGTCCGCCCGGTTGATGATGATCGTGTTGGCCGACGGGATGTCGATGCCGCTCTCGATGATCGCGGTGCACACCAGGATGTGGAAGCGCCGGTGGTGGAAGTCGAGCATGATCTGCTCGAGGTCTTTCTCCCGCATCTGGCCGTGGGCGACCTCGATGCGGGCCTCGGGCACGAGTTCGGCAAGGGCCGCCGCCACCTTGGCGATGTCCTCGATGTGGTTGTGCACGAAGTACACCTGGCCGCCGCGCTTCAGTTCCCGCAGGCAGGCCTCCCGCACGATCCGGTCCTCGAAGCGGGTCACGAAGGTCTTGATGCTGAGCCGCGTCTCCGGGGGCGTGGTGATCAGTGAGAGGTCGCGCAGGCCGCCGAGGGCCATGTTGAGCGTGCGCGGGATCGGTGTTGCGGTGAGTGTCAGCACGTCGGCCTCGGTGCGCAGCGCCTTCAGTCGCTCCTTGTGCCGGACCCCGAAGCGGTGTTCCTCGTCGACGATGATGAGGCCTAAGTTCCGGAAGCGGATGTCGCCCTGGAGCAGGCGGTGGGTGCCGATGACGATGTCGACGGTGCCGGCCTCGACGCGCTCCAGTACCTTGCGGCCCTCCTGGGCGGTCCGGAACCGGGACAGGACCTCGACCGTCACGGGCCAGTCGGCGAAGCGGTCGGCGAAGGTCTGGTAGTGCTGCTGGGCGAGCAGTGTGGTGGGCACCAGCACCACCACCTGGCGGCCGGCGGAGACCGCCATGAACGCGGCCCTGAGCGCGACCTCGGTCTTGCCGAAGCCCACGTCGCCGCACACCAGCCGGTCCATGGGCTTGCCCGACGTCAGGTCATCCACCACGGCCTCGATGGCCCTGCCCTGGTCCTCGGTGGGCTCGAAGGGGAAGCCCGCGGCAAAGGCCGCGTAGTCATGGCGGGTGGCCGCCGCCCGGGTCGTTTGCCGGGCCGCGCGCCTCGCGTAGAGCTCGAGGAGTTCCGCCGCCACGTCCCGGACCCGGGCGGCGGCCTTGCGGCGGGCCTTGTCCCACTGGTCGCTGCCGAGACGGTGCAGGGGCGCTTCCTCGGCCGAGGTGCCCGTGTAGCGGGACACCATGTGCAGGGAGGCGACGGGCACGTGCAGCAGGTCGCCGCCCGCGTACTCGAGGGTCAGGAACTCGGTGGGAAGTTCGTCGATCGTGAGCGTGGTGAGGCCCCGGTAGCGCCCGACGCCATGGTCCACGTGCACGATGGGCGCGCCGGGGTGGAGGTCCGTGAGGTCGGAGAGGATCTGCTCGGGATCCCGGACGCGGCGCTGGCGGCGCCGGCTGCGGGGCCGGTCCCCGTAGAGTTCCCGCTCGGTAATGACGGCGAGCCCGGTGGCCGGCAGCAGCAGGCCCTCGCCGACCGGTGCGATGCCGACCATCGCCCGGTGCTCCGCGGCCAGGAACGCGCTCCAGCTGGCGGCCTCCGCGGACGTCACGCCCTCCTGGCGCAGCAGGTCCGTGACGAGTTCCCGTCGCCCCGGCGACTCGGTGGCGAACAGGAGGCGCCCGGGGAAGTCCTGCACGAACGCGCGGAGGCGCGCGGAGGGGACCTCGGCCCGGGGATCGAGGGTCAGCAATGGCAGCGGGGCGAAGCCCGACGTCGCCGCCCGCTCATCCCCTGCCACCGGATCCGGCGAGCCGGCGTCGAGCTGCAGCAGGGGACCTTCGGCGAGGCGCTTCAGGTGCTCGGCGGGCGGGCCATGCAGTTCATGGGGCTCCAGCGCGGGCCGCTCCGAGTCCTCACGGGCATCGGCGTAGCGCTCCTGCACCTGGGTCCAGGCGGCCTCCAGCAGCGCGGCCGGGTCACCCAGCGCGATGGTGAGGGTGCCGGCGGGCAGGTAGTCCCAGAGCAGGGCGGTCCCGTCGAAGAACAGGGGCAGGTAGTTCTCGATGCCGCCGGGCATGCGGCCCTCGGACACCTCCCGGTAGATGATCGACCGGGCAGGGTTGCCCTCGAAGCGGCGGCGGTAGGCCTGGCGGAACTGCTTTATTGCCTCGGCGTCCACCGGCATTTCCCGGGCGGGCAGCGTCTCGAGGCCCGTGAGCTTCGCGCCCGAGAGCTGGGTGTCCGGGTCGAACTGGCGGAGGCTGTCAATTTCATCGTCCAGGAAGTCGACCCGCACGGGCAGGGATGCGCCCATGGGATAGAAATCCAGCAGTGCGCCGCGCACCGCGAAGTCGCCGTGCTCCATCACCTGGGCCACGCGCTGGTAGCCGGCGGTCTCCAGCTGCAGCCGCAGCTGTTCCGGCCGCAGCTTCTGGCCGGCCGCGAGGCTGACGCTGTAGGCGCCGATGTAGCGCACCGGGGCGAGCCGGGGCAGCAGGGACGACGCCGATACGAGCAGGGTGTCGATGTGACCCGCGGCCACGTCCCGGAGGACCGTCAGCCGGCGCGATACCAGGTCCTGGTGGGGGCTGAAGGTGTCGTAGGGCAACACCTCGGTGTCCGGGAAGAGCGCGATCCGCCGGCCCTCGCCCGAGAAGTAGCGCAGCTCCGCCTCCAGGTTCTCCGCCCGCGCGACCGACGGCACGATCACCAGCCAGAAGCCCGGCTGGGCCGCCCGCAGGGTCGCGAGCCCGAGCGCGTGCCCGCACGCCGGCAGCCCCGCCCAGTACCGCCGGCCGCCGGGTCCGGCGGGCAGGGGGAGGGGCAGGGGGAGCAGGGACTGTCCGGGTGGCGCGTTCGGGGTCATGGGGAGCCGCCGGGGGCGGGGCGGGGATTATCCCATGATGCCGGAGCGTTGCCAGAACGACGGGAAGCCGGGCATCTGCCAGGGACCATCACTCGCCACGGATCACGCCGCAGGGCTTCGCCCCGACCACCCCGTTCTGCACCGGCGCCGAGGACAGCGACGGCGCTCCCTGCAACGGATCCGACAGCCTCAACTACGCCTTCGACGACCTCGGTACGGTCCTCGGCAATACGATGGACAAGATCGGCATTCCGACGGCAACTCGATCTTCACGACCCTGAACGTCGAGCCGGGGGAGTCGTTCGGCAGCATCGAGACGTCCATCGGCACGGGCACGGTCACGCTGACCTAAGATGGCTCGGCCCGCACCCGTTGCCTGGGACGGATCAGTGACCGGATCGTCCGGTCGACAGGGGCACCCTCGCGGCTGAAGCCGCTCCTGCGTTCGCTGCGGCTGCCGGCAGCTACCGCCCGACCGCGTGGACCACGTGGTCGTACTCGAAGTACACGACGAAGTCCGCGTAGTCCCAGCGGGTGATGGGGGGCTGGCCGACCGGCCCCGTACGCGTGGCGGGAGCGCCGAAGCGGGACTCGACCTTGGCCATGCGGGTGCCCCGGGAGGGGCGCTCGCCAGCGGCGGCGCTGGCCGCGACATTCTCGATCACCAGCTTGTCCGCGGCCGCGTTGCCGGCCGGCAGGAGCAGCGGGGTGGCGAGCGCGAGCGTCAGGAGGAAGGCTCGGGGGATGGCGGCCATGCTAACCTCTCCGTGGTCGTTCACCGGCGAATATAGCACTCGACCTGCCCTCAAAAAAACGACGTATCCCATGGACTCGACTAGACAAATGAGCTACCCCGTCAACTCTCCCGCCGGTTCCCCCGGAGCACCCGCCGGGTGACCGGTCCCGGGCCCGTACCGGTGGGCATCCGGTACCCGGTACCCCTCACCGAGGGGGTCCTGGTGCGCCGCTACCAGCGCTTCCTGGCCGATGTGCAGCTGCCGGACGGGGCGGTGGTGACCGCCCATTGCCCCAATACCGGGGCGATGCTCGGCTGCCAGGCCCCCGGTTCCCGGGTGTGGCTGAGTGCCGCCACCCGCCCGGGACGCCGCTGCGCCTTCACCTGGGAACTGGTCGAGGTGGAAGGCGGCACCCTGGTCGGGGTCCACACCGGCCGCACCAACGGGCTCGCTGCCGCCGCGCTCGCGGCCCGCCTGCTGCCCGGCCTCCGGGAGTATGCCGAAGTCACGGCCGAGGTCCGGGTGCCGGAGGCGGGCGTGCGCTTCGATTTCCGGTTGCGTGGCGCCGGACTGCCGGACTACTACCTCGAGGTGAAGAACGTGACCGCCGCGGTGACGAACCGCCGCGCACTCTTCCCGGACGCGGTCAGCGAGCGGGCCGCCCGGCACGCCCGGGAACTCGCCCGGCTGCGCCGGGGTGGCGCCCGGGCCGGTGTGCTCTTCTGCGCCCAGCGCGCCGACGTGGATGTGGTTCAACCCGCCGATGCCATCGATCCGGCCTACGGCAGCGCGCTCCGGGCCGCGGCGGCCGACGGGGTCGACGTGATGGCCGTCGGGGCCCGGGCGACGCCCGCAGGCATCTTCGTCGACCGCCTGCTCCCGGTGGCCCTCGCCGCATGATGCGGCCCGCCACGGTCTGGATCGCGCTGCGCTACCTCCGCGCCCAGCGGGCCAACCAGTTCGCGGGGCTGGTGGCGCTCGCCTCGGTGATCGGGGTGGCGCTCGGCGTGGCCGCCCTCATCGTGGTGCTCTCCGTCATGAACGGATTCGAGAACGAGCTCAGGTCCCGGCTGGTCGCGATCAGCGGGCACGGCGCCGTGCTCACGGGTCGTACCGAGGCGGACTGGCGCGGGATCCTCGCGGACATCGAGGCCTATCCCGGGGTCAGCTCCGCAGCGCCCTACGTCGAGCTCGAGGCCATGGTCGCGGTCGGTGGCGAACTCGCCGGTGCCGTGATCGAGGGTGTCGATCCCGGCCGGCAGGTGCCCATCGCCGGGCTCGAGGGCGCATTGCCGCCCGGAGCGCTGGCCGGCCTCGAGGCGGGCAGCTGGCGCGCGCTGCTCGGCCGGGCCCTCGCCCTGCGCCTCGGCGTGGGCCCCGGCGACCGGATCCGGGTGCTCGTGCCCGTGCGTGACGAGGCCGGCAGTGTCACCTCACGCCTGCGCGAACTCACCGTCATGGGCGTCTTCGAGGTCGGTGTGAGGGACCACGACGCCGTCCGGATCCTCGTCAACCTCGCCGACGCCGCGGCGCTCGCCGGGCTCGGCGACCGCGTCACCGGCGTGCGCCTGCAGGCGGACGATATCTTCGCGGCGCCGGCTGTCCTCGCCGGATGGTCGGCGCGCGCCACGGCAGAGGGCAGGGACCCCCCTGCCACCACCGACTGGACGAAGGACAACGCCACCTACTTCCGGGCGGTGCGCATCGAGAAGGCCATGATGACCCTGCTGCTCTCGCTCATTGTCGCAGTGGCAGCCTTCAACATCGTGGCCACGCTGGTGATGGTCGTCACCGACAAGCGGGGCGGCATCGCCATCCTGCGCACGCTCGGCTTCACCCGGCGCGCCATCGTCGGCATCTTCGCCCTGCAGGGCGTGCTCATCGGGTGGGCCGGCGTCCTTGCCGGGGTAGCCGGCGGGGCGCTGCTCGCCACCAACATCGGGTCCGTGGCGCCCGCGCTCGAGCGGTTCTTCGGCTTCGAGTTCATGCCCGCCGACGTCTACTACCTCACGGCCCTGCCCGCCGACGTGGAGATTTCCGATCTGCTCTGGGTCAGCGTGATCGCGCTGGCGCTCACTGCCTGCGCCACGCTCTACCCGGCGCTGAAGGCCGCCGCCGTGGCGCCGGCCGAAGTCCTGCGCTACGAGTAGGGGAGAGCGCCGTGCTGCGACCCTACGAGCTTGCCATTGCCCTGCGGTACGTCCGGTCACGCAACAAGAACCGCTTCATCTCCTTCATCTCGGTCATTTCGATGGCGGGCATCGCGCTCGCCGTCGCGGTGCTCATCATTGTGCTATCGGTGATGAATGGCTTCGAGTCCGAGGTCCGCAGCCGGATCCTGAACGTGGTGGCCCATGCCTCGATCTCCGGGCTGGATGGCCGGATGGCCGACTGGGAGTCCCTGGCGGCGGCTGCGGAACGGGCCCCGGGCGTGCGCGCCGTCGCCCGTTTCGTGGACGGCCAGGCCATGCTGGTCGGCCCTGCGGAAATCCGCGGCGTGCAGCTGCGCGGCATCGACCCGGCCAGCGAGCTGAAGACTTCCGCCCTCGGCAGCCTCGTGGTCGCGGGCAGCGTGGAAGCACTCGAACCCGGCGGGTTCGGCATCATCCTCGGGCGGACGCTCGCGGAGCAGCTGGGGGTGCAGGTCGGCGACACCGTGATCGCGCTGGTCTCCCAGGGGATCACGACCCCGGCCGGCGTGGTGCCCCGCATGCGCCGTTTCCGCGTCACCGGCATCTTCTACGCGGGGATGTACGAGTTCGACCGCGCGCTTGCCTTCATCCACGTCAGTGACGCCCAGCGCCTGCTGCGCTTCGGGACCGACGTCAGCGGCGTGCGGCTGGCGGTGGAGGACCCCCTGCGGGCCCCGACCGTGGTCCGGGACGTGGCGCTCGCCTGGGGTGGCGCCGGCTACTTCACCGACTGGACGAGGGAGCACGGCAACTTCTTCCGCTCGATCCAGCTCACGCGCTCGATCATCTTCGTGATCCTGCTGCTCGTGGTGGGCGTGGCGGCCTTCAACATCGTCTCCACCCTGGTCATGGTGGTGCGCGACAAGCGCGGCGAGATTGCGATCCTGCGCACCCTGGGCTCGACCCCTGCCGCGATCCTCGCGGTCTTCGTGTTCCAGGGGGCGTTGGTCGGCGTCGTGGGCACGGTGGCCGGCGTGGTGGCCGGCGTGCTGGGTGCCTGGAACGTCAGCGCCATCGCCGGCCTCATCGAGCGGGTCACCGGCTTCCGCTTCATCGCCCCGGATGTCTACTTCATCAGTGAGCTGCCGAGCCGGCTACTGTGGTCGGATGTCTGGCAGGTGGCGGGCATCGCCCTCCTGCTCGGGCTCGTTTCCACGATCTATCCTGCCTGGCGCGGTGCCGTCACCGCCCCGGCCGAGGTATTGCGCCATGAATGACGTGCCCGCCATCGAGTGCCGGCGCCTGTGCAAGCAGTTTGCCGAGGGGCCGGCCGTGCTCGATGTACTGAAGGACATCGACCTCACGGTCGGGGCCGGCGAGCGCATCGCCATCGTCGGGCCGTCCGGCGCGGGCAAGACGACCTTGCTGCAGCTCCTCGGCGGTCTCGATACCCCCACCTCCGGCCAGGTGCTGGTCCGGGGCGAGGACCTGGCCCGCACGGACAATGCGGGGCGCGGACGGCTGCGCAACCGGCACCTCGGCTTCGTCTACCAGTTTCATCACCTGCTGCCCGAGTTCACGGCCCTCGAGAACGTGGCGATGCCGCTGCTCGTCCGGCGCGAGCCGCTGGAGGCCGTGCAGGAGCGGGCCCGGCGGCTGCTCGGGCAGGTGGGCCTCGCCGACCGCCTTGCCCACAAGCCCGGCGAGCTGTCCGGTGGCGAGCGCCAGCGGGTCGCCGTCGCGCGGGCCCTGGTGACGGAGCCGGCGGTCGTGCTGGCCGACGAGCCCACCGGGAACCTGGACCGGAAGACCGGGGACACGGTGCTCGAGCTCATGCTGGAGCTGAACCGCGCGGCGGGCGCTAGCCTCGTGATCGTGACCCACGACCCGCGGATCGCGGTGCGCATGAACCGGGTGTTGCGCCTCGGCGAGGGGCGCCTCGAGGACGTTACCGCGGACTATGCCGGCGACGCCCTGCGCGCTGCCGCAGCCGCCATCGCGTCGTAAGCCGCCAGGCGGCGTTGCCCAGCAGCCAGGCGACCGCCGCCGCCACCGGCGCGACCGCCGCGGCGCCGGCCCAGAGTGGCCGGCCGGCCCCGAGCAGCGCGTCGAGCAGTTGCTCCCACGGCAGGTCCAGCCCGAAGTCCGGCCCCGGGTGGCCGAGCAGGTAACTGCCGAGCACGTACTCCCCGTAGAAGATCGGACCGTAGGTCAGTGGATTCGCGACCCAGGTGGCGAGTACCGCCGCGGGCAGGTTCACCCGGAGCAGCAGGGCGGCAACCACCACGACGGGCGTGTGCCCGATGAAGGGCAGCACGCCGACGAAGGCGCCGAGGGCGAGGCCGCCCGTGATGCTCCGCCGGTTGATGGCGAAGTAGACCGGGTGGGCCAGCAGGGCGGTGAAGGGCCGGAGGTACCAGGGCGAGGCCGCGCGATTCCCGCGATACGGGGCAGAAAGTCGCCTGAAGAACTTGCGGGGCATCCGGTACCTTGGGTGGGCGCGGCGACTTGGGGCCGCGCATTATCCCCCGGCGAGGCCGGATATCGTCATGGTCGTGGCCGCTGCCGCCGCCCTCCTGCTGGTCACGGCGGTGCTCTGGGCGCCGGGCCTGTGGGCCGGCCCCGGCCAGGCTGGCCTGCTGCTGGCGGTGGCGACGGGCGCCGCCGCCTTCCTGGCCGGTCCCGCTGGCGCCTTGCGGGTGGCGCTGGCCGGCCTGCCCGCGGTGCTGGCGATAGCCGCGGCCGGCGCCCTGCTCGGCGAGCGCTGGCCGGACGACGCGGACCGGCAGGACGTGATCCTTACCGGGGCGGTGTGCGAATTCCCGAGGCTGCAGCCCGGGTCCTGGCGCTTCGCCCTGGACCTGGACGAGGCCTCGCGCCGCCAGGGCTTGCCCCGGCGGGTGCTGGTCAGCTGGTACGACGGGGCCGGCCGGCCGGCCAGGCCGCCGGCGCCCGGCGAGACCTGGCAGCTCGAGTTGCGCCTGCGCGCCCCCCGGGGGCTCAGCAATCCCGGCACCTTCGACTACGAGCGCTGGCTGTTCGCCGCCCGGATCGATGCGACGGGCTGGGTCCGGGATGCGGCGGCCAACGGTCGGCAGCCCGGGTCGGCGGACGCCTGCCCGCCGGCGGGCTGGCGCGCCGAGCTCGCACGGCGCATCAGCGCCGCCCTGCCGGACCGGGCGTCGGCGCCCTACGTGCTGGGGCTCGCCATCGGCGCCTACCAGGCGCTGCCCGAGGCGGAGTGGGCCCGGCTGCGCGCCACCGGCACGATCCACCTGATTTCCATCTCGGGGTTCCATATCGCACTGGTGGCTGCCCCGGCCGCGCTCGCGGGCCTTGCGCTCGGGCGGCTGTGGCTCGCGGCGGGACGGCGCTGCCGGCCCGGGGTCGTCGCCGCCTGGACCGCCGTGGTGGTGGCGAGTGGCTACGGCGCGCTGGCGGGATTCTCGGTGCCGACCGCCCGTTCGGTGCTCGCGGTCATCGTCGTAGCGCTGCTCACCTCGGCGCGGCGGGTGGTCAGCGGGCCGGAGCTGCTCGCCGCCGTCATCCTCGCGGTGCTGCTCGTGGAACCACTGGCGCCGCTCACGCCGGGCTTCTGGCTGTCCTTTGCCGGCGTGATCGTGCTCGTGGCAGCGGCGGCGGTGGTGGCCCGGGGCGCGCGCCGCCCGGGCGCGCTCCGCATGCTGGTCGTCACCCAGCTCGCCATGACAGCGGGCCTCGCGCCACTGCTCGCCATCTTCTTCGGCCAGATCCCGGCGGGTGGCCTGTTGACCAACCTGGTGGCGGTGCCGGCCTTCAGCCTCGTGCTGCTGCCCCTCACCCTGCTCGGCACCGCCGTCGTGGCCTTCGCGCCCGGTGCCGGCGCCTGGCTGCTCGGCCTCGCGGCCGACGGCTTCGATGCCTGGCGCCTCTTCGTGGCGTTCTGCGCCGACCTGCCGGGCGGCGTCTGGTACCTGCCGGAGGCCGCCGCGGCAGGACAGCTGCTGGCGCTCGCCGGGGCCGTCCTCCTGCTCTGGCCTCCCCCCTGGCCCGTGCGCTGGCTGGGCCTCGCCCTGCTGACCGGCCTCGCTGCCGCCGCGGAGTCACCCGTGCCCGCGGGCGGGGTACGGGTCACGGTGCTGGACGTGGGGCAGGGCCTCGCGGTGCTGGTGCGGACCGCGGGGCACGCGCTCCTCTACGATGCCGGTCCCGCATTCCGGGGCAGTGACGCCGGCGAGCGGGTGGTGGTCCCGGTCCTGCGCGCCCTGGCCACGCGCCACCTCGACGTGCTGCTCGTGTCCCACGCGGACATCGACCACCGGGGCGGCGCACCGGCCGTGATCGAGGCCTATCCGGCCGTGGCGGTACTCGGGCCATCCGGCGCGCCGGCGGCACCCGGTACACCCTGCACCCGGGGGCGCGCCTGGAACTGGGATGGCGTCCGCTTCGAGGTGCTGCACCCGGCCGCGGGGGCGCCGGCCCGCAATGACAACGCCACTTCCTGCGTGCTGCGCGTGACGGCGCGGGGGGCGAGCCTGCTCCTGACCGGCGACATCGAGGCGCCGGAGGAGGAGGCCCTCGTCGCGGCCGGCCTGGTGGCACCAGCGGATCTCGTGCTCGCCGCCCACCATGGCAGCCGCAGTTCCTCGTCGGCGGCGTTCGTGCAGGCCACGCGCCCCGCGTACGTGGTGGCTGCCGCGGGCCACCGCAACCGCTGGGGCTTTCCCGCCGCGGAGGTGGTCGCCCGCTGGCGCGCGACCGGGGCCTGCGTGCTCGCCACCGCGGAGGAGGGCGCCCTGCGGTTCGAGAGCGTCGCGGGGGGTGGCTTCGCACTGCTGCGCGCCGAGCGGCGGTCCGCACCCGGACTGTGGCTCGACCGCCCGCCCGCGGGGCCGCCCTGCCGCTGACGGGCCGAGGGGGCCGAGGTATAGTGGCGCCCGACTGCTGCGGGACGGGTACGGATGCTCGAGATCGTGATTGCCGGTGGCTGGGTCATGGCACCCATCCTGCTTTGCTCGGTCGTGGCAGCGGCCATCATCCTCGAGCGGCTCTGGACCCTGAAGCCTGGCCGGGTCGTGCCCCGCGACCTCTCCCGCCAGGTCTGGGACCGGGTCAGCAGCAACCAGCTCGGCCCCCAGCACCTCCAGGACCTGCGCGCCAATTCGCCCCTCGGCCAGGTGCTCGCCGCCGGCCTGGCAGCCCGCCAGTACGATCGGGCCGTGATGAAGGAGGCGGTGGAGGACACGGGCCGGCACGTGGTCCACGAGCTGGAGCGCTACCTGAACACCCTGGGCTCCATCGCCGCGGTGACGCCGCTGCTCGGCCTGCTGGGCACGGTCACCGGCATGATCCGGACCTTCTCGGCGCTGACGGCCGGCGGCGCCGGTGACCCGGCTGCCCTCGCCGGCGGGATTTCCGAGGCTCTGATCACCACCGCGGCCGGCCTCATGGTCGCCATCCCCGCGCTCATCGCCTATCGCTACCTGCGTGGCCGGGTGGATGCCCTGGTCGTGCAGATGGAGAAGGAGGCCATCGCCATGGTCGAGGCGCTCCAGCGCAAGCAGTTCGTAGACACCCTGGGCCGCGGGCGCTGAGATGAACCTCGGCAGCCGGCGCCAGCGCGAGGAGCCCGAACTGAACGTGGTCTCGCTGGTCGACGTGGTGCTGCTGCTCCTCATCTTCTTCATGCTCACCACCACCTTCGTCCGGCCCTCCCAGATCGCGATCCGACTGCCCGAGGCCGGGGTCAGTTCCGAGGCACCCGCCGACCGGGACGAGCTCGAGATCACGGTGACGGGGCAGGGTGACTTCAAGGTCAACGGCCGGGACCTGGTGGATTCCCGTCCCGCCACCCTGGAGGCCGCCATCCGCAAGGTCGTGCCCCGCGTCCGCGCCCGGCACGTGACCATCAGTGCCGACGGCCGCGCCAGCCACCAGGACGTGGTCACCGCGATGGACGTGGCGGGACGGCTCGGGTTCGTCGAAGTGCGCATCACGACGGTCAGGTCCCGGCCGGCCGAGTGAGGCGCTTGGAAAGCCAGGGCCCCCAGGAGGTCACGCCCGCGGCGGTCTACCGGCGCCTGCTGGGCTATGCCCGGCCGTACTGGGGCGTGTTCATCGCCGCGGCCATCGGCATGGCGCTCTACGCCGCCACCGACACCGCGTTCGCCTGGCTGGTGAAGCAGCTGCTCGCCACCATCGATGCCCCGGCCGAACCTGCGGACCCGCAGGCCGAACTGATTCGCCGCTGGCTCCCGCTCGGCATCATGGTGCTGTTCCTCGTGCGCGGCGCCGCCGAGTTCACCACCACCTACAGCCTCGGCTGGATCGGCCGGCAGGTGATCAAGCGGGTGCGGGCGCTGGTGTTCGACAAGTTCCTGCACCTGCCGGCCAGCTTCTACGACGTCTCCTCGAGTGGCACGCTGCTGTCGAAGCTCACGTTCAACACCGAGCAGATGGCGGAGGCGGCCTCCAACGTGGTCACCGTGCTGATCCGCGACTCCCTGACCATTCTCGGTCTCGTCGCCTACATGGTGTACCTGAGTCCGGTCCTTTCAGCCTTCGTGTTCGTCGCCGCCCCGGTACTGGCGATGCTCATCCGCGTACTGTCCCGGGTCTTCCGCCGGTACAGCAGCCGCATCCAGCAGTCCATGGGCGACCTCACCCGGATCACGGGCGAGACGCTGCACAGCCACCGGGTGATCAAGATCTTCAATGGCCAGGCCTTCGAGCGGGACCGCTTCGAGGTGGCGAACGAGTTCAACCGCCGGATGCACATGCGGCTCTTCGCCACCCGCGCGGCCGGTGACGGCGTCACGGCCCTGCTCGCCGCGGTCGGTCTCTCGGGCATCGTGTTCGTCGCCAACCAGGATGCGGTCCGGGCGGGGCTCGACATCGGCGACTTCGGGGGCTTCATCGCCGCGCTGCTGCTACTGATGCGACCCCTGCGTGCCCTCACGGGGATCAACGTGTCGCTGCAGCGGGGCATCGCCGCCGGGGCCAGCGTGTTCCAGCTGCTCGACGAGGACGCCGAGCGGGACACGGGCACCCTGGCGCCGGTACGGCTGACCGGCGCCGTGACCTTCGAGGACGTGAGCTTCGAGTACGCGGCCAGCAAGGGCCTGGTGCTCCGGAACATCGACCTCGTGGTGCCGGCCGGGCAGACCGTCGCCATCGTCGGCCGCTCCGGCAGCGGCAAGACCACCCTGGTCGGCCTGTTGCCCCGCTTCTACGATGCCGGGCACGGGCGCGTGCTCATCGACGACAGGCCCGTGCAGGACTACACCCTGGCGGCGCTCCGCAACCAGATCAGCCTGGTGAGCCAGGAGGTGGTGCTGTTCAACGACACCATCGCCGGCAACATCGCCTATGGCTCGCTCAGCGGCGGTTCCCGTGACGCCGTGGAGGCGGCCGCCCGGGCCGCCCACGTGGACGAGTTTGCGAGCCAGCTGCCGGACGGCCTCGATACCTGGGTCGGTGACCGGGGCGTGCTCCTGTCCGGTGGCCAGCGCCAGCGCATCGCCATCGCCCGGGCGCTGCTCAAGGACGCGCCGATCCTCATCCTGGACGAGGCCACGTCGGCACTCGACACCGAGTCGGAGCGGCGGATCCAGGAGGCCCTTGCGCGCCTGATGGAGAACCGCACCACCTTCGTGATCGCCCACCGGCTGTCCACCATCGAGAAGGCCGACCGCATCCTCGTGATGGCCGAAGGCCGCATCGTGGAGTCGGGGACCCACGCGGCCCTGCTGGCCGCGGGCGGTCACTACGCCCACCTGCACAAGCTGCAGTTCCGGGATGAACCGGGCTGAGGGCGCGCCCGGTCCCGCGGGCCGGCTCGAGGCACTCTGGTACGGCCGGTCGCCGCTGGCACTGCTGCTGCTGCCGCTTGCCGCCCTGTTCGGTCTCGGCGCGGCGCTGCGCCGGCTGGCCTTCCGGCAGCGCTGGGCGGATTCCCATCGCCTGCCCGTGCCCGTGCTGGTGGTCGGCAACCTTACCGTTGGCGGCACGGGCAAGACGCCGGTGACCGCCTGGCTCGCCGCCGTCTGCCAGCAGGCCGGTCATCGTCCGGGCATCGTGAGCCGCGGCTATGGCGGGCACCCCGCGCCCGCGCCGCGCCTGGTGACGGCGACGGACGACGCGGCCGACGTTGGCGACGAGCCGCTGATGCTCCGCCGGGAGACGGGCCTGCCGGTCTGCGTGCACCCGGACCGGGTGGCCGCGGCCCGGCGTCTCGTGGCGGAGGGCGTGACCGTGGTCATCGCCGATGACGGACTCCAGCACTACCGGCTGCAGCGGGACGTGGAATTCGCCGTGGTCGACGCGACGCGCGGCCTCGGCAACGGCTTGCTCCTGCCGGCCGGGCCCTTGCGGGAGCCGCGGTCGCGGCT
The DNA here is from genome assembly GCA_937958785.1 of uncultured Gammaproteobacteria bacterium. GTDB lineage: Bacteria > Pseudomonadota > Gammaproteobacteria > Steroidobacterales > SHZI01. The sequence continues at coordinate 20,720 of CALGMY010000248.1, forward strand.
CGCCAGCGTCGACTTCGTCCTGCTCACTGGCGCGACCGGCGAGCGCTCCGGGACGGGCTACCCGGTGGGCTACCGTCTTGCCGGGCTCCGCGCCCTCGACGGCAGCGCCCGGTGCGCGCTCGCCGTCCTGGCCGGCCGGCCCGTGCGGGCGCTGGCGGGCATCGGTAATCCCGGCCGCTTCCACGCCCAGCTGGCCGCGGCGGGCCTCCAGGTGACGCCGATCCCGGTCCCGGACCACGGCCGCGTGGATCTCGCGGCGCTCGCCCGGGCCAGTGACGAACCGATCATCATGACGGCCAAGGATGCCGTGAAGTACCGGCCGGTCCCGGGCGGCTGCCCCGTGTGGGTGGCGGAGCTGGCGCTCGACGTGCCGGCGTCGCTCACCGCAGCGGTCCGCGACCGGCTGGCCGCCCTTACAACGCAGGAGCGGGCATGAGTACCATCGAATTCCACGTCGTCATTCCGGCCCGGTTCGGGTCGACGCGCTTTCCCGGCAAGCCCCTCGCGCTCCTGGCGGGTCGCCCGGTCATCGAGCACGTGTGGCGGCAGGCCGGGGCGAGCGGCGCCCGAAGCGTGGTGGTGGCCACCGACGACGAGCGCATCGCCAGCGCCGCGCGGGCCTTCGGCGCCGACGTGCAGCTGACGGACGCGGGCCACCGCTCGGGTACCGAGCGGGCCGCCGAGGTGGCTGACCGGCGGGGCTGGAGCGACGGCGCGATCGTGGTCAACGTGCAGGGTGATGCGCCCCTGGTCCCACCCGCGGCGATCGACCAGGTGGCGGCACTGCTGGCCGCATCACCGGCTGCCGGCATGGCGACCCTGTGCACGCCCATCAGCACGGCGGAGGACTACCGCAGCGCCCACGTGGTGAAGGTGGTCGCCGACGCGGCCGGCCGGGCCCTCTACTTCAGCCGTGCGCCGATCCCGGCCCTCAGCCACGGCGCCACGGGACTGCCCGAGAGTTTCCGGCACGTCGGCCTGTATGCCTACCGGGCCGCAGCCCTGCGTGCCCTCGCTGCCGCGCCGCCCTGCGCCCTCGAGCAGGCGGAAAGCCTCGAGCAGTTGCGGGCGCTGTGGCTCGGGATCGAGATCCGGGTGGCCCCGGCCCGTACGCTGCTCGGGCCCGATGTGGACACGCCGGAGGACCTCGAGCGGGCCGCGCGCTTTCTGCTACGCTGAAAACGACTCTTCCCGGAAGTCCAGATGCTGAACCTGTTCAAGCGAAAGTCCACGGCCCCTGAACCCGCCGTGCGGGTCCTGCTGGTGTGCATGGGCAACATCTGCCGCTCCCCCATGGCCGAGGGCGTGCTGCGTCACCGCCTGGGCGGGCGGGAGCTGCCGCTGCCCGTGGTCGTGGACTCGGCGGGGACTCACGGGTACCACGAAGGTGCCCCGCCAGACCCACGGGCCCAGGCCGCTGCCCAGCGCCGGGGCATCGACATCTCCGGGCTGCGCGCGCGGCGGGTCACACCCGCGGACTTCGAGCAGTTCGACCTGGTGGTCGCGATGGACGACGAGAACCGGACGGCGTTGCTGGCGCTCGCGGCGGAAGAGCACCACGGCAAGGTGAGGCTGCTGCTCGAGTTCGCCACCGAGCCCCCCCTGCGCAGCGTGCCGGACCCCTACTACGGCGGTGCGCTGGGTTTCGAGCGCGTGCTGGATCTGGTGGAGGAGGCCATGAACGGCCTGCTCGACGAGCTCACGGCCATCGCGGCGCGCCGGCAGGCGGCGCTGGCCGCGCCGCCGCCGGCGACCGGAGACTAGCCGGGTCTGTCAGGACTCCGGGCCGGAGTCCCGGCTGCCACCGTCGGTGCCCGAGGCGGCACTGGTCCACACCGTATGCGTCGTCGCCGCCGGGCGCGGCGGGGGCGGAGCAACGGGTTCCGGACTGCCCGTCGCCGGGGCGTTGCCCGTCTCCCAGGGCAGTCGACGGTTGGTGCCCCGCTCAATGTAGGGTTCGGCCGGTGCTGGCGCTGCCGGGATCGGTGCCGCAGCCGCGGGCGCTGCCGCGACCGGGGCTGCCGGCTCGGCGGGCGCGGGTGCCACGGGACGGGGCGGCGTCACCGGACGGATGGGCGACAGCATGGGCTGCGTGTCCTCGTGGGGATCGTGCCCGGGCGAGACCTCCCGGGCCTCTGCGGGGGCAGCCGCGGGCTCGGGACGCGGGCCGCTGCCCGGCAGTCCCTCCCGGGCACCGTCCCGGTCACCGCCGCGCCGACGCCGGCCGCGCCGTGACCGGTCGCCGCGACCGTTCTGCTGACCATTCTGCTGGCCGTTTTGCGTTTGGGCCGCGTCGCCTGCCGGCCGCGGTTCGCCATTGCCCCGGGCGTCGGGGCTCCGACGCTCGCCGCTGCCGTCGGGCCGCGGCGGACGCGGCGGGTGGCGATCGAAATCCCTCGGGCCCTGGGCCTGACCCTGGCCCTGCCCCTGGCGTTGTCCGCCCCGGCGTGAATTGCCCCGGTCACCGCGCTCGCCGCGATCACCGCGATCACCCCGGTGCCGGCCCTGTTGAGGGCGGCCGTCACCGCGGCCGCGCTGTCCACTGTCCTGGCGGCGCGGGGGGGCGGGTTCCGGTGCGGCCGCAGCCGGCTGGCCGGAGCCGAACAGGAAGATCTTGAGACGCGTGAAGAGGCCGAGCGTCGGTGCCGCGGGGGGTGCGGCGACCGGTGCCGGCGGCGCTTCCGGTGGCGGGGTCGGCGCGGGCGTCGACGGCAGGACGCTGGCGACCGCCGGCGCCTGGGGCTTCGGCCGCGGCGGGCCGACCTCGTCGCTGTCCTCGGCCTTCTCGGCAGCGGGCTCCACCAGCTGGTAGCTGGCCCCGGAGTTCTCGGGCAGCGCGGTCTGGTCGTCCCGTACGCGCCGCAGGCTGTAGGCCGGGGTCTGCAGGTCCGGGTTCGCCACGAGGACGATCTCGAGCTTGTCCCGGGCCTCGATGGTGCGAATCCACTCGCGCTTTTCGTTCAGCAGGAAGTTCGCGACATCCACCGGCAGCTGGGCGATGACCTTGGAGGTGCGGTCCTTGCGGCTCTCCTCGCCGATGAGGCGCAGGACGGCAAGGCCCAGGGAGTCGACGCTACGGATGTGGCCGATGCCGTTGCAGCGCGGGCAGGTCTGGTGGGCGGACTCGCCGAGCGACGGGCGCAGGCGCTGGCGGGACATCTCGAGCAGGCCGAAGCGGGAGATCTTGCCGATCTGCACGCGGGCCCGGTCCATGCGGACCGACTCCCGCAGCCGGTTCTCGACTTCCCGCTGGTTGCGCTGGGGGCCCATGTCGATGAAGTCGATGACGATGAGGCCGCCCAGGTCCCGCAGCCGCAGCTGCCGGGCGATCTCCTCGGCTGCCTCCAGGTTGGTGGCGTAGGCCGTCGCCTCGATGTCGCCGCCCTTGGTGGCCCGGGCAGAATTGATGTCGATGGAGACCAGCGCCTCGGTGTGGTCGATGACGATGCTGCCGCCGGACGGCAGCTCGACGGTGTGGGAAAAGGCCGACTCGATCTGGCTCTCGATCTGGTAACGGGTGAAGAGGGGTACCGCATCGGTGTACTGGCGCAGCTTGCGCAGGTTCTGGGGCATGGCCCGCTCGACGAACTGCCGGGCCTCCTCGTAGGCGGCGTCGTCGTCGATCAGGATCTCGCCCACGTCGTTGGCGAGGTGGTCACGCAGGGCGCGGATGATGGCGTTGCTGTCCTGGAAGATCAGGAACGGGGCCGGGCGGCTGACGACGGCCTTCTTGATGGCCTCCCAGATGCCCAGCAGGTAGTCCATGTCCCACTTGAGTTCCTCCGGGGACCGCCCGACGCCCGCCGTGCGCACGATGACTCCCATGCCCTCGGGGACCTCGATGCTGTTCAGCGCCTCGCGCATCTCGTCGCGCTCGGTGTCGCTGATTCGCCGGGAGACCCCGCCGGCGCCCGGGTTGTTTGGCATCAGCACGATGAAGCGACCGGCGAGGCTGATGAAGGTGGTCAGGGCGGCCCCCTTGTTGCCGCGCTCCTCCTTCTCGACCTGGACGACGATGTCCTGCCCCTCGCGCAGGACCTCGCGGATGTTCACCCGGCCCTCGGAGGGCGGCGACACGAAGTACTCGGGCGAGATTTCCTTCAGCGGCAGGAAGCCGTGGCGCTCCGCGCCATAGTCGATGAAGGCCGCGTCGAGGCTGGGCTCGATCCGCGTGATCCTTCCTTTGTAGATGTTGGCCTTCTTCTGTTCCCGGGACTGGCTCTCGATATCCAGGTCATACAGCCGCTGGCCGTCGACCATCGCAACCCGCAACTCTTCTTCCTGAGTTGCATTGACGAGCATTCTCTTCATAGGACCCTGCGTGCAAATGGTGTGTACCCGTAGCGGGCCCCGCGGTTCCGGGCGGGGTGCTACCACGTGGGCCTGCCGGCTGTGGGGGGTCAGGGCGCCGGACAGGACCACGCCCGGACAGTTGTCCGGTGGTGCCGTGCCCGGATTCGAGGCTGCGGTGCAGACTTGGTGCCTTGCGGCTAGCCACGCGTCAGATCCTCGGAATGGGTGCCTGACCGACCCTGCGCGGACTGTCCGGGCTGAACCCGGGCAGCCCCGCCAGCAGGAGGCCCGCTCTTGCCCGCCAGCGCGGGCGTGTCGTCCGGCCTGCCCGAGGGCGGACCGCGGAAACTAGCGTCGGCCGCGGGTGGGCTTGACAGTCGCCGCCGCATGGCCTAGCAGTCCGGTACTATACCAGCGCCGGTTGTTGCCGGCAACGCACAACGAGGCTTAACCCCTTGCAGTCACAGGAAATCCGGTGAGCACCGCCACACCGCGGGTGGTGCGTGTCACGGCCGGCGAGGACGAGGCCGGCCGCCGTCTCGACAATTTCCTGATGGCGCACCTGAAGGGCGTGCCCCGGTCCCACGTCTACCGGCTCATCCGCAGTGGCGAGGTGCGCGTGAACAGCCGGCGCGTGCAGGCCAGTTACCGGCTGCTCTGCGGCGACGAGGTGCGCGTGCCGCCCGTGCGCCAGCCCGAGGCGCGCAACGCGCCGCCCGCCGGCCGGGTGCGGGCCGACTGGATCGAGGCCCGCATCCTGCATGAAGACGACGAGCTGCTCGTGCTCGACAAGCCCTCGGGGCTCGCCGTCCACGGCGGCAGTGGCGTGAGTCTCGGCGCCATCGAACTCCTGCGGGTCGCCCGGGGTGGCCGGGCCCACCTGGAGCTCGCGCACCGCCTCGACCGGGATACGAGTGGCTGCCTGCTGATCGCCAAGCGCGCGAGCGCACTGCGGGCCCTGCACGCGCAATTCCGGGAAGGCACCGTGGACAAGCGCTACCTGGCACTGCTCGTCGGCCGCTGGCCAGGCCGGGCGCGCACCGTCGACGCCCCGCTGGCCACCGGCGAGCGGCGGGGGGGCGAACGCCATGTGCGGGTGGACGCGGGTGGCAAGGCGGCGCTCACCCACTTCGTACCGCTCGAGCGTTTCCCGGAGGCGGTACTCGCGGAAGTCGAGCTGGCGACGGGCCGTACCCACCAGATCCGGGTGCACGCCGCGTCCATCGGGCACCCGGTGGCGGGCGACGAACGTTACGGCCTGCCCGACGACCCCATCGTGGCCCGGCACGGCCTGCACCGGCTCTTCCTCCACGCCCGCTCGCTGGGTTTCCGGTGCCCGAAGAGCGGCGCCTCCCTGGTGGTGGAGTCGCCGCTCGGGGATGACCTGCTCGCGCCCCTCGAGAGCCTGCGCCGCGCCGGCGGCATCCTGAAGACAGGCTAGGGCAGGTCCACGCCCCGGGCGATGAGGGCCTGGCCGAGCCAGATCAGCGGCAGTCCCTGGATCGCGGTCGGGTCCCGGCCCTCGATGCTCTCGAGCAGCAACACACCCCGACGCTCGGCCTTGAAGCTGCCCGCGCAGTCCAGGGGCTGGTCGGCCGCCACGTAGCGTTCCGCCTCCGCCCGGCTGAGCGGCCGGAAGCGCACCCGGGTGGTGTCCAGGTGGCAGGTGGCCGGCTGGTCCCCGGGTCCCGTCACGCAGACCGCCGTGTGGAAGTCCACGGCCTGGCCGGCACAGCGCAGCAGCTGGTCCACGGCGCGGGCCGCCGTGCCGGGCTTGCCCAGGGTCTCGTCACCGAGGGCGGCCACCTGGTCGCTGCCGATCACCAGGCAGCCCGGGGCCCCACGGGCGCCGGCTTCGGCCTTCAGGCGGGCGAGGCGCAGGGCCATTGCCGCGGGTGGCTCACCGGTCAGCCGGGATTCGTCCACGGCGGGGGCGGCCACCGCGAAACCGGCCAGGAGGCGGCCGAGGAGTTCGCGCCGGTAGGGGGATCCGGAGGCCAGCAGGATGCGGGAAGGGAGCAGCAGGGTCGGGGATCCTTCGGCGGGAAGCCATTGAATTTTGACACACTCCGGCACCGTACCTATCATGCGTTCCGCGATGAAGGCTGGGCGCATCGGATCGGCGGAACTGGCGGATCTGGTGGCCCGCGGGGCGACCGTCGACCGGAACTATCCGGTGGCCGAACTTCCCCGCCTGGCCGCCCTGGCGCCCCCGGACGAGGGGGCGGGCGCCGCCCGGCTGGCTGCCGGGCTCACGTTCCGGGCGGGCGCGGAGGGCCATCCCCAGCTGCACCTGCAGGTGACCGGGCCGCTGCCGCTGGCCTGCCAGCGCTGCCTTGGCCGGCTGGAGTGGCCGGTGGCCATCGACGTGGTGCTGACGATGGTCGGCACCGATGCAGAGGCCGCGACGCTCGCCGAGCCGTTCGACGCGGTGCTGCTCGCCGAGGGTGCGCTGGACGTGGCGGCGGTGATCGAGGACGAGGTGCTTGCAGCGTTGCCGCTGGCGCCCCGGCATGCGGTGGCGGCCTGCGGCGTTGAGGCCGGCAGTGCCGAAGGACTTTCGACGGGCGAGCTGCACCGGCCGATGGCCGGGCTCGCCGACCTGCTGGGTCGAGGTGGCCGGCAGGGTGACAAGTGACTTATCAGGAGATCTGCCATGGCAGTACAGAAGAGCCGCGTGACGCCGTCGCGCAAGGGCATGCGCCAGTCCCACGACCGGCTGAAGAGCCCGCCCATCTCGGTCGAGCCGACCAGCGGCGAGACCCACCGGCGTCATCACATCAGTGCCGACGGCTACTACCGCGGGAAGAAGGTCATCGAGACCCGCGACGACGCGGATTCCGAATAGCCGATCCGCCGGCCCCGGCATCGGGCCGGCCCTGGCCGAAGGGGCCCTGATGGCCGACCCCATTACGATCGCCGTCGATGCCATGGGTGGGGACGCCGGTGCCCGGGTGTGCGTTCCCGCGTCCATCGGCTTCGTCCGTGACCACCCGGGCGTGCGCATCATCCTCGTCGGCCAGCAGGAGCAGCTCGAGCCCCTGGCGGCAGCGGCCGGTGGCCTGCCGCCCGGCGTCACCCTGCGGGATGCCCGCCAGGTCGTGGCCATGGACGAGCCTCCTGCCGAGGCCCTCCGCAAGAAGAAGGACTCCTCCATGCGGGTCGCCGTCGACCTGGTGAAGGAGGGGGTCGCCGATGCCTGCGTCAGCGCGGGCAACACCGGTGCCCTCATGGCGACGGGCCGTTTCGTGCTGAAGACCCTGCCCGGCATCGAGCGGCCGGCCATCATGGCCCAGCTGCCCACGCGCCACGGCTCCATCGCCATGCTCGACCTCGGTGCCAATGCCGACTGCACCGTCGAGCAGCTGTACCAGTTCGCCGTGATGGGCTCGGTGGTGGCGCGGGTCACCGAGGGCCTGGCCCGCCCCCGCATCGGCCTCCTCAACATCGGCGAGGAGGACATCAAGGGCAACGAGATCGTCAAGCAGGCGGCGGCGCTGCTCGCCGGGAGTACCCTGAACTACGTGGGCTTCGTCGAGGCGGACGCCATCCAGGACGACCGGGCCGACGTGGTCGTGGCCGACGGCTTCAGCGGCAATGTCGCGCTGAAGTCGATGGAAGGCACGGCCAAGCTCATCCGGCACTTCCTCGAAGTCGAGTTCCGGGGCAGCCTGTACGGGCGCCTCGCGGGCCTGGTGTCCTGGCCGGTCCTGCGTTCGTTGAGCCGCCGGCTCGACCCGCGCCGCTACAATGGTGCCAGCCTGGTCGGCCTCGACGGTATCGTGGTGAAGAGCCATGGCGGTGCCGACGAGCTGGCCTTCCAGCAGGCGATCAGGGTGGCACGCGTGGAAGCCGAGAAGGGCGTGCCCGACCAGATCCGTGAACTCCTGAGTGAGCAGGTCGCATGACGTATTCCCGCATCGCCGGCACCGGCCGATACCTGCCCGAACGGGTGCTGACCAACCTCGAACTGGAGAAGATGGTCGACACCACCGAGGAGTGGATCCGCACCCGCACCGGCATCGAGCGCCGCCATGTGGCTGCCGACGGCGAGGCCACCAGCGACCTTGCCGAGAAGGCGGCGCGCCAGGCGATGGCGGCCGCCGGGGTCACCGCCGCCGACATCGACTTCGTCGTGGTCGGCACCACCACCCCGGACCTGGTCTTTCCCAACGTCGGCTGCCTGGTGCAGCGCCGCCTCGGCATCCACGGGTGTCCCGCCTTCAGCGTCGAGGCCGCCTGTAGCGGCTTCATCTACGCGCTCAGCGTCGCCGACCGGTTCGTGGCGGGCGGCATGGCGAAGTGCGCGCTCGTCATCGGCGCGGAGACGCTCTCCCGCATCGTCGACTGGAACGACCGTTCGACCTGCGTGCTGTTCGGCGATGGCGCCGGTGCCGTCGTGCTGAAGCCCGGCGACGAGCCCGGAATCCTGTCCTGCCACCTCGGCGCCGACGGCCACTATGGCGACCTGCTGTACCACCCCTACGGCACTTCCCGGCCCCAGCGGGCCGGCGACCTCGAGCGGCCGTTCGTGCAGATGAAGGGCAACGAGGTGTTCAAGGTGGCCGTGAAGACCCTCGAGGGCATCGTCGACGAGACCCTGGCCGCCAACCACCTCGAACGCTCGGCCATCGACTGGCTGATCCCCCACCAGGCCAATATCCGCATCATCCAGGCCACCGCGAAGCGCCTGGAGATGCCGATGGAAAAGGTCGTCCTCACGCTGCAGGACCACGGCAACACCTCGGCGGCCTCGGTGCCCATGGCCCTCGACGTGGCCGTGCGGGACGGCCGGGTGAAGCGGGGCGACCTGCTGCTCCTCGAGGCCTTTGGCGGCGGGCTCACCTGGGGCTCCGCACTCGTCCGCTTCTGAGACCCGGCCCGCGCCCGATGACCACCCCGGTTCGACGCTGGCTGGTGCTGCTGTCGGGCCCGGCGCTCGCACTGGCCGTCTGGCTCGCATTGCCCGGCGGCTATACGGCCGCCGACGGCTCGACTGCCGAGCTCACGACGGGTGCCCGGGCCGCCGCGGGGATCACCGCCTGGATGGCGCTCTGGTGGATCACCGACGTCATCCCGGTGTACGTCACCGCGCTGCTGCCGCTCGCGCTGTTCCCGCTCACCGGGACGGCGACCGTGGCCGAGGCGGCGGGCGCCTACGGGGACCCGCTCATCTTCCTGTTCTTCGGCGGCTTCATCCTCGCCCTGGCGCTCGAGCGCTGGGGGCTGCACCGGCGGGTGGCCCTGACGGTGCTGCATTCGGTCGGCTCGCGACCAGCGCACATCGTCGGCGCCTTCATGGGCATCACGGCGTTCACCAGCCTCTGGGTCACCAACACGGCCACCACCCTCATGATGCTGCCCGTGGCGCAGAGCGTCGCCGACACGCTGGTGGGCGAGGGTGCACCGGGTACGGACCGGCGCCAGGCGGCCGACTTCAGTGCAGCGCTCATGCTGGGCGTGGCCTACGCCGCGTCCATCGGCGGCATGGGCACCATGATCGGCACCGCACCCAACGTCTTCGTCGCGTCGTTCATCAACGGGCGGCTCGGGGCCGACGTCAGTTTCCTCGAGTGGATGCTCCTGACGCTGCCCCTGGTGATGCTGCTGCTGGTCGCGGCCTGGTGGCTGCTGACCCGCGTGGTATTCCGCCTGCGCGGCGGCAACGTGGCCGGTGCCGGCCTCGTGCTGGACGGCCTCGCCCGGCAGCTCGGCCCGGTGTCCTCCGCCGAGCGCCGGACCGGGCTCGTGTTCGTCGCCACGGCTGCCGCCTGGGTGCTCCGCGGGTTCCTCGGCGACGTCACCGTCGGTGGCGTGCAGCCCTTCGCCGGCCTCACCGACGCGGGCATCGCCATCGCCGCCGCCATCCTGCTCTTCGTCCTGCCTGCCGGGACCGCGGCACCCGGCAAGGCGCTGGTCGACTGGGACACCGCCGTCCGGGTGCCCTGGGGGCTGCTGCTGCTCTTCGGCGGCGGGCTCTCCCTCGCGGCCAGCTTCCAGCAGACGGGGCTCGCGGACTTCGTGGCCGCTGGGGGGGCTGGTCTCGCGGGCCTGCCGGTCTGGGTGTTCGTGCTGTGCATCGCGGCCCTCGTGGTGTTCCTGTCGGAAATCGCGAGCAACGTGGCCACCGCCACCACGGTGGTTCCGCTGCTCGCGGCCCTGGCGGCCGGCGCCGGGCTTGCCCCGGTGCCGCTGGTGCTGGCCGCCTGCCTCGCCGCGAGCTGCGGCTTCATGCTGCCGGTCGCGACGCCCCCGAACGCCATCGTCTATGGCACCGGGCGCGTGACGGCGGGCCAGATGGCCCGCGCAGGTTTGCTGCTGAATGTGCTGGGTGTCCTGTTTATTACCGCCGTGACTTGCGGGATCATCATTCCCTACTTCGGAGTTCCTTGATGCAGTGCAGAGTGAAGACCGGCGCGGAGCGCCCGGGTCCCCGTCGCGCCTGCCAGGCGGCGCTGGCCGCCCTCGGCCTCGCATTGCCGCTGGCGGCACTGGCCACGGCCGACACGTTCACCCTGGTGCCGGACGTGCAGGTGGTGGGCAGCATCCAGACCGTGCCAGCCGCCCAGGCCGACACGCTCACCGACATCGCCCGGGTCCACGGCCTCGGCTACGAGGAAATCGTGTGGGCGAATCGCAAGGTGGACATCTGGCTGCCGGGGGAGGGCACCCCGGTGGTCCTGCCGAAGAGCTTCATCCTCCCGGGTGACATCCGGGAGGGTGTGGTGGTGAACATCGCCGAGTACCGGCTTTACCACTACTACCGGGTGAACGGCCAGCAGATGGTGTCCACGTTCCCGATCAGCATCGGCCGCATGGACTGGGCGACGCCCATCGGCCGGTGGACGGTGACCGGCAAGCAGAAGGACCCGCCCTGGTATCCGCCCGAGTCCATCCGGCGGGAGCACCTGGAGGACGGGCGCGGGTTCCTCGCCAAGGTCGTGCCGCCGGGCCCCGACAATCCCCTCGGACGCTACGCCATGCGCCTCAGCGCGAGCGGCTACCTCATCCATGGCACGAACCGGCCGGTGGGCGTCGGCATGCAGGTGACCCACGGCTGCATCCGCATGTACCCGGAGGACATCGAGTGGCTGTTCCCGCAGGTGCCGGTGAACACGCCGGTGCAGATCATGAACCAGCCCTACAAGTTCGGCTGGGCCGGCAGCGAGCTTTATCTCGAGGTGCATCCGCCGCTGGACGATGATCAGGCGACGAGGGAGCGGGAGATGACGGCGCTCACCGAGCAGTACGTGCTGCTCACCCGGGACCGGCCCGCGCGCATTGACTGGCAAGCAGTCGAAGAGGCCTACCGCCGCCGGGATGGCATCCCGGTGCGGGTCGGCACGGCCATCGGCCCGACGGAGTCCGTCGCGGCCTTCTAGACGCCGGCGCCACGCCACGAGGCGGGCAAAAAAAAAGCCGCAGCTTGCGCTGCGGCTTTTGCCTCCGGCCCCACAGGGGGGCCTTCGGTAACGGTAGCCGGCTTACTTGGCCTGGCTCCGCTTGAACATGCGGTCGATCTTCTCGTTGGTAGCGTCGCAGCAGGACTGGGCCTGGTTGGCGGCGTTCAGGGCCTGGTTGGCCGTGCTCTGCGCACCGGAGGCGGTCTGCTTGGCTTCGTTGGCGGCGGCGCTGGCGGCATCAGCAGCCGACTTTGCGGCCGACGCGTCGGCGGCGATGCGGTCCACGCGGGCGGAGAGCTCGTCCAGCTTGGTGGTGGAGGCGCAGCCGGAAGCGATCACAAGGGCGAGAGCCAGAGCGCTTCCCTTAAGGGCGGTACTGATCTTCATTTAGAGTTCCTCAACAGCAGATTTAAGGTAAACAACAAACCCGGAGAATTTTCGCCGAGAAGCAAGAAACCGCCATCAGGCGGGCTTCTGCGGAAAATGATGACGGAATAAAGGTTAAATCGCAATCTGGAATCGGCGTGGCGCGCGGCTTGCGGCGGGAAGGTTGCGGAGTCGCGACAGAGGGTTGTGGCGGAGAGGGTTGTGGCGGCGGGTCCGGCCAGGGGGACCGGACCACCTTGCCACCCGGGGGCGTCTGTATATACTCCCAGTCCTGTACGTTCATACAGGAGTGGAGCCCCATGTCCCCCAGCCCCGACCTGACGCCCCGCCAGCTGGAAATCCTCGACTTCATTCAACGGTTCATCGCGGAAACCGGCATGCCGCCCACCCGCGCGGACATGGCCCGGGAACTGGGCTTCCGGTCCGCCAATGCCGCCGAGGAACACCTGCGGGCCCTGGCGCGCAAGGGGGTCCTCGAACTGCTCCCCGGCCGCTCCCGGGGGATCCGCCTCCTGGAGGCGCCGGCACGCCCGTCCGGCGACGCGGACGACGAGGGCCTGCCGCTGGTGGGGCGTGTCGCTGCCGGCCAGCCGATCCTCGCCGCCGAACACATCGAGGCCCGCTACCGGATCGACCTGGCGCTCTTCAATCCGCGTCCCCACTACCTGCTGCGGGTGCAGGGCATGAGCATGCGCGATGCGGGCATCCTCGATGGTGACCTGGTCGCGGTCCGCCGCCAGCCCGACGTCCGCAACGGCCAGATCGTGGTGGCCCGCCTCGAGGAGGAAGTCACGGTCAAGCGGTACCGGCAGGCCGGCACCACCGTCACGCTGCTGCCCCAGAACCCGGACTACGAGCCCATCAAGGTCGATCTCAAGGCCGAGCACCTGGTCATCGAGGGCGTGGTCGTGGGCGTCATCCGCAGTGGCCTCGCCACGGCGGCCTGACGACGGCCACCGGATGACGGATGTCGGATGCGCCGGTGGCGTCGCTGATCCCCACGGGCTTTGCCGCCCTCGATGTCCTGCTCGGTGGGGGCTGGCCCACTGGCGTGCTCACGGAACTGCTCGTGCCGCACCCGGGTGGCGCGGAACTCGGGTTGCTCTGTCCTGCCCTGGCGCGGCTCAGTGGCGATGCCGCCCGCGGCTGGGTCATGTTGATTGCGCCGCCCCGGCTGCCCTACGCGCCCGGTCTCCGGGGGCAGGGCCTCGTGCTCGAGCGGCTGGTGCTCGTGAAGGTGCGCCAGGCGCCCGAGGCCCTGTGGGCCCTGGATGAAACCCTGCGCGCTGGCGCCTGCGCCGGCGTCATTGCCTGGGCCGGCACGGCGGCGCTCCCGCGCCACGCCCGTCCCCTGCTGCAGCGACTCCACCTGCTGGCGGGCAGGCAGACCTGCTGGGCGGTGCTGGTCCGGGCGGCCCGCTGCCGCCCCGAGCGGTCGCCGGCCCGGTTGCGGCTCGAGCTCCGCACCCCCGCGCCCGACCGGCTGCAGGTGGAGGTCTTTCGCAACGGCTGGCGCGGTGCGGGCGCCGTCACCCTCGAGCGGTGCTTTCCGGAGTGAGGCATGCCGAGGCCCGTTCCGCGCCCGCATCTGCCCGGGTCCCCGGCGCTCCTGCCGCCCGAGCTGCCCGCCCGGGCCGCGTCCGCCGGCCCCGCCCCGGGCAGCCGGCTCTGGCTCTGCCTGCACCTGCCGGAACTGTCCCTCGAGGTCCAGGACCCGTCGCCGGGTAAGGACGGGCCCCGGGCGGTCTGGGCCGGGGAGGGACGTCGCGCGCTCATCATCACGGCCAACGGGCCTGCCCGGGAACTGGGCGTGCACCCCGGCCTGCCGCTCAACGGGGCCCTCGCCCGGGTGCCGCGCCTCGACATCCACCCCCGCCGTCCCGACCTGGAGGCGGCGGCGCTCGCCCGTCTTGCCGGGTGGGCGGGCCGCTTCACGCCCACGGTGGTCATCGAGCCGGCGGGTGCCCTGCTGCTCGAGGTGCGGGGCAGCCTGCGTCTGTTCAACGGCCTCGAGGCGTTGAGGGCGGCCGTGGCCGGGGAAGTGGCGTCCCTGGGGCATGGGGCACGACTGGCCTCGGCACCCACGGCCCGGGGGGCGTTGTGGCTGGCCCGGGCCGCCGTCCCCCCGGCACCGTTCCGCCGGGCGCTGGCGGCTCTGCCCGTCGAACACCTGGGCTGGCCGGACCGGGTCGTGCGTGCACTCGTGCAGACCGGGCTCAGCACCGTGGGCGACTGCCTGCGCCTGCCGCGGGAGGGTTTCGCGCGACGCTGGGGTGCCGGGCGCCTGCGGGAACTGGACGAGGCCCTCGGCCGGTCACCCGAGGTCTTTACGGTCCACGTGCCCGCCACCCGCTTCACGGCCTCCCGGGAACTGCCGGCGGAGACCCGCGAGGTCACCCGGCTGATCGCTGGCGCGACGCCGCTCCTCGCGGAACTCGGCGCCACGCTCACGGCCCGGCAGGCGGCCGTGGGCCGGCTCTGGTGCCGGCTGGGGATGGCGGATGCCACCGAGACCCGCCTGTGCCTGGTGCTGCGCCAGCCGGCGGGGCCTGACGCGGCCGGGCGCCTGCCGGGCCTGTTGCGGCTCAGGCTCGAGGGGCTCGCGCTGTCCGCACCGGTCACCCGGCTCACGCTCCAGGCTGACCTCGAGCCCGCGGCCGCGCCTGCCGGCACGGACCTGCTCGGCGCGGCCCTGCAGCCCGGCGATGGCCTGCCGGCGCTCCTCGACCGGCTGCGGGCCCGGCTGGGCGGCCCGGCGGTGCAGGGGCTCGCCCTGCGGGCAGAGCATCGGCCCGAGCGCGCCTTCTGCCCGGTGCCGGAGCCCGGCGCCGGCGGCAGCCCGGCCACCGGGCTGCCGCGCCGTCCGCGGCCGGTCTGGCTGCTGCCCGAGCCCCGGGGCCTTGCCCTGGTGGCTGGCCAGCCGGCCTGGCAGGGCGCGCTCTGCCTCGAGGCCGGTCCCGAGCGCATCGAGAGCGGCTGGTGGGACGGGGGTGACATCCGCCGGGACTACTACCGGGCCAGCAATGCCCGGGGCGCCATGCTGTGGATCTACCAGGACCTGCGCACCCGGCGCTGGTACCTGCACGGGGTGTTCGGGTGAGCAACTACGCGGAACTGCACTGCCTCAGCAACTTCAGCTTCCTGCGCGGGGCCTCCCACCCGGCCGAGCTCGTGGAGCGGGCCGCGGCGCTCGGTTATGCCGCGCTGGCCCTGACCGACGAGTGCTCGGTCGCCGGCCTCGTGCGGGCCCACGTGGCGGCCCGGCGCCACGGCCTGCGCCTCCTGGCCGGCAGCGAGTTCACGCTGGCCGATGGCCTGCGGCTGGTCGTGCTCGCCGCCGACCGGGAAGGCTATGCGGCCCTCTGCGGCCTCATCACCCGGGGCCGGCGCGCGGCGGAGAAGGGCTGCTATCACCTGGAGCGGGCGGACTGCCTGTCGTTGCCCGCCGGCTGTCTGGTGCTGTGGCTGCCACCGGGGGGTGTCGCGGCGCCTGCCGCGGCCGATGCGGCCTGGTTCCAGGCCCATTTCCCCGGCCGCGCCTGGCTGGCCGTGGAACTGCACGCGGACGGCGACGAGGCGGCCCGCTGCGCCCGGCTGTGCGCATTTGCCCGGGAACACGGCCTGCCGGCCGTGGCCGCTGGCGACGTGCACATGCACGTGCGTGGCCGGCGCGCCGTGCAGGACACCCTCACCGCCATCCGCCGCC
Organism: uncultured Gammaproteobacteria bacterium; assembly: GCA_937958785.1. Lineage (GTDB taxonomy): Bacteria > Pseudomonadota > Gammaproteobacteria > Steroidobacterales > SHZI01. The sequence goes on from CALGMY010000248.1 coordinate 36,509, forward strand.
GGGCGCCCCTCGGGGCCGGTGCAGCCGGGCTGCAGGCCAACGGTGAACGCCACCTGCGCAGCCTCGCCGGGCTGCGCCGCGCCTATCCGGCGGCGCTGCTCGAGGCCACGCTCGAGATCGCGGGCCGCGTGACGTTCTCCCTGGACCAGCTGCGCTACCAGTACCCGGTCGAACTCGTGCCGCCGGGTCACACGCCCGCCACCTGGCTGCGCCACCGGACCCTCGAGGGCGCCGCCGAGCGTTGGCCCGCCGGCCCGCCCGCCGGTGTCGGCGCGCAGCTGGAGCACGAGCTCGCGCTCATCGGCGAGCTGCGCTACGAGGCCTACTTCCTCACCGTCGACGACCTCGTCCGGTTCGCCCGTCGCCAGGGCATCCTCTGCCAGGGTCGCGGGTCCGCCGCCAATTCCGTCGTCTGCTTCTGCCTGGGCATCACCGAGGTGGATCCGGCCCGCATGTCGCTGCTCTTCGAGCGCTTCATCTCCCGGGAGCGCAACGAGCCGCCCGACATCGACGTGGACTTCGAGCACGAGCGCCGGGAGGAGGTGATCCAGTACCTCTACCGCCGCCACGGCCGGGACCGGGCGGCGCTCACCGCCACCGTCATCACCTACTGCCCGCGCAGTGCCATCCGCGACGTGGGCCGGGCCCTCGGCCTCGCCGAGGCCCAGCTGGACGTCCTCACCCGCAACCTGCACTGGTGGGACGGCCAGGTCATCGCGCCGGAGCGGCTGCGGGAGTCCGGCTTCGATCCCGGCAATCCGCTGCTGCACCGGCTGGTGGTCCTCGCCGGCCAGATCATCGGCTTTCCCCGGCACCTGTCCCAGCACGTGGGCGGCTTCGTGATCGCCGGCGAGCCCCTCTGGCGCCTGGTGCCCATCGAGAACGCGGCCATGGCCGACCGGACCGTGATCCAGTGGGACAAGGACGACCTGGACGAGATGGGGCTGCTCAAGGTGGATGTGCTCGGGCTCGGCATGCTTGCCGCGATCCGCCGCAGCTTCGAGCTGCTCCGCCAGCACAAGGGGCTGGACCTCACCCTGCATTCGGTGCCCGCCGAGGACCCCGCCGTCTACGCCATGATCAGCCGTGCCGACACCATGGGCGTGTTCCAGATCGAGTCCCGGGCCCAGATGGCCATGCTGCCGCGCCTGAAGCCCGCCTGCTACTACGACCTGGTCATCGAGGTCGCCATCATCCGGCCCGGCCCCATCCAGGGTGACATGGTGCATCCCTACCTGCGGCGCCGGAACGGCGAGGAGCCCGTCAGCTACCCCGGCCCGGAGGTCCGCCGGGTACTCGAGCGGGTGATGCAGATCGCCGTGGTCGCCGCGGGCTTCTCGCCCGGCGAGGCGGACCAGCTGCGGCGGGCCATGGCGGCCTGGCGCCGCCAGGGCGGCCTCGGTCACTTCGAGCAGCGGCTGATCGACGGCATGCGGGCCCGTCACTACTCCGAGCCGTTCGCCCGCCAGATCTTCCAGCAGATCTGCGGCTTCGGCGAATACGGATTCCCCGAGTCCCATGCCGCGAGCTTCGCCCTGCTCGTGTACGTCTCGGCCTGGCTCAAGCACCACGAGCCCGCTGCCTTCTGCTGCGCCCTGCTGAACAGCCAGCCCATGGGGTTCTACGCGCCTTCCCAGCTGGTCCAGGATGTGCGGCGGGCCGGTGTCCTGGTGCGCCCCGTCGACGTGAACCACAGCGACTTCGACTGCACCCTCGAGCCGGTGCCGGGGGGTGGCCACGCGCTCCGCCTCGGCCTCCGGCTGGCCGGCGGGCTGGGGCCGGCGGCAGGGCGCAGGGTGGTGACAGGCCGGGGAGGGGCGTCCTACCGGACCGTGCAGGACCTGGCGGAACGCACCGGCCTCGGCGCCCGGGAACTCGGGGCGCTCGCGGCCGCCGGCGCCCTGGCCGGGGTGGCTGGCCATCGCCACCGGGCCCACTGGGCCGTGGCCGGCGTCGAGCCCCCGCTGCCCGTGTTCCCGACGCAGGCGCTGGCCGAGGGCCTGCCCCTGCTCCGGACGCCGACCGAGGGCCAGGACATCGTGGCCGACTACCGGAGCCTGGGGCTCTCCCTGGGTCGCCATCCGCTGGCCCTGCTGCGGGCCAGCCTGCGCCGCCGGGGCGTCTGCACGGCCGGTGAGCTTCAGGAGGCCCGGGACGAGGCGCGGGTGCACACGGCGGGCATCGTCACCACCCGTCAGCGGCCGGGCAGCGCGGGCGGGGTCACGTTCGTGACGCTGGAGGACGAGACGGGCTACGTCAACCTGGTCGTCTGGCGGCAGCTGGCCGAGCGCCAGCGACGCGTGCTGCTGGAATCACGCCTGCTGGGCGTGTGGGGGAAGGTGCAGCGGCAGGGGGACGTGCTGCACGTGGTTGCCGCGCGCCTCGCGGATTACAGCGGCCTGCTGGGCCGCCTGCCGGCGCCCAGTCGCGACTTCCACTGAGGGCCCCGCCACCGGTCAGTCGCCGACGACGAAGTCCTCGAAATCCTCCAGGTCCCGGGCGATGCGCTTGCGCTCCAGGTAGTCCTCGAGTTTGCGCCGTGCGCACTTGAGCTCGGGGGCCTGGCCCTTGCGGGATTCAGCCTCGACCTCGGCGATGAGGCTCTCCACGTTGATCTCGATGGACTGCTCGCCCACGTTGTCCGTGGCGGCCGTCTCCTCGAGGCCCACCACCGTGTCCTCCTGCTCTTCCTCGTCATCGTCTTCCGCGGGCTCGTCCACGTCCTGGCCATTCGCCACCAGGTCATCCATGTCGTCGGCCGGCGGCTCGGGCGGCGCGATCCGCTCGGCCCGGGCGAGTACCGCTGACTTGCGCACCATTGATCAGTCCTTATGTTCAGAGGGCAACGCCAACGCGCCTCTTATAGTCAGGCCGACCGGGGGGTGACAATCCTCATTTCATGGATTCGTGAACTGATTCCGGTGCCAGTCCTCAGCACCGGGGCCGCCGGGGGGCTCAGCCGGCGAGCTGGTTCAGCTCGAAGATCGGCAGCAGGATGGCGAGCACGATCGTCAGCACGATGATACCCATCGTGACGATGAGGCCCGGCTCCAGGATGCCGAGCAGGGCGGCGATCAGGCCATCCATCTCCCGCTCCTGGTTCGTGGCCGCACGGGTGAGCATGGTCTCGAGCTCGCCGCTGGCCTCGCCGCTGGAGATCAGGTGCACGCAGAGCGGCGGGAAGTAACCGCCCACGGCGAGGGACTTGCCGATCGGGGCGCCCTCCCGAACCCGGGTGGCGGCTGCCTCGACCGCTTCACGCATCGGCACGTTGGTGACGACCTCGGCCGAGATGCGCAGGGCCTCCAGCACCGGCACGCCGCTGCCCGTCAGGATGCTCAGGGTGCGGGTGAAGCGGGCTGTGTTCGATCCCCGCACCAGCTTCGCGACCAGCGGGATGCGCAGGAGCAGGGCGTCCTTCCACCGCCGGGGCCCCGGCTCGCGCAGGGCGCGCCGAAGTCCGAACGCGGCAGCAGCGAGGCCCGCCAGCAGGAACACGCCATAGTCGCGCAGGAAGTCGCTGAGCGAGATCAGGAGCAGGGTGAGTCCCGGCAGCTCGCGGCCGGTGTTGGCGAACACCCCGACCACCTTTGGCACGACGTACACCAGCATGCCGCCGACGATGAGCAGGGCGAGCATCGTGAGCACGACCGGGTAGATCATGGCGTGCTGGATCTTCTGGCGCAGCACCTGGCGGCCCTCGGTGTAGTCGGCGAGTCGCTCGAGCACCGCATCCAGGTGGCCCGACTGCTCGCCGGCGGAGACCGTGGCCCGGTAGATCTCCGGGAAGGCCTTCGGGAAGTCGGCGAAGCCGTCCGCCAGGGTGTGGCCCTCCATGACCTTGGAGCGCACGCCGATCAGCACGCTCTTCACCCGGGGAGACTCGGTCTGCTCGGACACGGCGAGCAGCGCTTCCTCGAGGGGGAGGGCCGACTGCACGAGGGTGGCGAGCTGTCGGGTGACGAGGGCAAGGTCGGCTGCCGACATGGTCGGCCGGAAGGAGAAGGACTGCTGGCGGGACGCCTCGCGCTCGGCGACCTCGGTGACGGTGAGTGGCAGCAGCTGCCGCTCGCGCAGGACCTGGCGCACCTGGCGCGCCGTGTCGCCCTCGAGGACGCCCTTGCGTTCCTTGCCGCTGGCGTCGACCGCGGTGTATTCGAATGCTCCCATCAGTCGGAGCGGGTCACGCGCAGCACCTCTTCGAGGGTGGTGACGCCCGAGAGCGCCTTCTTCAGCCCGTCGTCGCGGATGCTGGGGCTGCGGGTGCGGGCGTACCGCTCGAGCTCGTGCTCGGCCGCGCCGTCGTGGATCATGGTGCGGAACTCGTCATCGATGGTCACCAGCTCGTAGATGCCGGTGCGTCCCCGGTAGCCCGGGCTGCCGGCCCTGATCGCGGCCTCGTCCGGGTGGTAGAGCTGGGGCGGGCTGGCCGGGTCCACCCCGAGGGTGCGGCACTCGTACTCCCGGGCGGTGTAGGCCGCCTTCACGGCGGGATCGATCACGCGGACGAGTCGCTGGGCGAGCACGCCGATGAGGCTCGACGACAGCAGGAAGGGCTCGACGCCCATGTCCCGCAGCCGGGTCACGGCGCCAACGGCCGTGTTGGTGTGCAGGGTGGAGAGCACGAGGTGGCCGGTGAGGCTCGCCTGCACGGCGATCTCGGCCGTCTCGAGGTCGCGGATCTCGCCGACCATCACCACATCGGGGTCCTGGCGCAGGATGGCGCGCAGGCCGCGGGCGAAGGTCATCTCGGCCTTGGTGTTCACCTGGGACTGGCCGATGCCGTCGATGTAGTACTCGATGGGGTCCTCGACCGTCATGATGTTGCGGGTGTTGTCGTTGATGCGTTCCAGCGCGGCGTAGAGCGTCGTGGTCTTGCCGGAGCCGGTTGGGCCCGTCACCAGGATGATGCCGTGGGGCTTGTGGATGAGTTCGTCCATGACGCCCCGGGTGCCCGGGTCCATGCCGAGGCCCTCGAGCTCGAGTCGGCCGGCGTGCTTGTCGAGCAGCCGCAGCACGACGCGCTCCCCGTGGCCCGAGGGCATCGTGGAGACGCGCACGTCCACGGCCCGGCCCGCGATGCGGAGCGAGAAGCGGCCGTCCTGGGGAAGGCGCTTCTCGGCAATGTCGAGCTTCGACATCACCTTGATGCGGGAGACCACCAGCGGGGCAACGGCGCGCCGGGACTGCAGGACCTCACGCAGCACGCCATCGACCCGGAAACGCACCACGAGGCGGTTCTCGAAGGGCTCGATGTGGATGTCCGAGGCATTGTCCTTGACGGCGGAGGTGAGCAGGGCATTGATCAGCCGGATGATCGGTGCCTCGTCGTCGCTCTCGAGCAGGTCGGAAGGCTCCGGCAGTTCCTGGGCGACGCGGAACAGGTCGGTGTCCTCGCCCAGCCCGTCCACCATCTGCATGGTCGAGTTGGACTCGCGCTCGTAGGTCTGCTGCAGCTGGCGGTCGAACTCCGCCGGCGGCACGACCTGCAGGCGGACCGGGCCGCCGACGAAGCGGCGTACTTCGGATACCGCGGTGAGCTTCGCATCGGAGCGGACGATCGTGAGCGGGCGGCCATCGTCGGCCAGCCCGTTGATCAGCACGCCGTGGCGCTTGGCGAAGGCGAAGGGCAGGACGTAGCGGCGGACCTCGGGCGGCACCTGGGGTGTGACCGCGGGCTGGAGCTCGACCACCGGCGGCTCGTCGTCGGCCACGAGCCCGGCATTCGCGGTCACGGGCGGATTCACTGGCCGGCCTCCGGCTTCTCGCGGAGGTCGATGACCGGGGGCTCCGGCGCCGTGTCCGGC
>CALGMY010000249.1 GCA_937958785.1 uncultured Gammaproteobacteria bacterium
GGGAGATCCCTTCGCTCGCTAGATGAACACGCTCGCTGCGGGATATCCGGGCGGTCGCGGCTGAAGCCGCTCCTACAGGCCCTTGAGTTCCTTGAAGCGGGCAATGTCCGCGTCGAAGGCCATCACGACCCGGCCCTGCCGGACCCGGGTGTCGTTCAGCGTGCGCTCGTAGAGCGCGATCGAGTCGGCCGTGTCGGCGATCTCGGCGGCGAGCTTCTCGTCGATGGGCTCGGCCTCGGGATCCTTGCTGAAGGGCTTGAAGTTGCCGGCTTCCGCCTGCAGGGCCTTCAACCGGGTGCGCAGGCTGTCGAGGTAGTTGGTGGTGACGGAGATCTGGCCGTCGATCAGCTCGATGCGGCGGTTGCGCAGGGCCTCGATTTCCTCGACGGACAGGTAGGTGCTGAGCAGCACCTCGTCCCGGCGGGCGGCCGCGATCGCCGCCTTCTTCTCTGCGGCAGCCCGGCGCTCGGCCTCGATCTCTTCCTCGGTGAGCATGCCCTGCTCGGTGCGCAGGGGCACGCCATACTGGTTCAGGACCTGGCGGTCGATGGGCGCGTACTCGGCCGGCACCTGGTCGCCGAAGTGCACCGTGCCTTCGTCATCCACCCAGCGATAAACCTCGCCGTTCGGGGCCCCCTTGGACGATTTGCGGGGCTTCTTCTTCTCGGCCGCCCCGGCGGCATCCGGCAGCAGCAGCGCGAGAGAGGCCAGTACCGCGACGGCCAGCACCAGGCCCTGCCGCAGGTTGAACCGGTGAGTCATGTGCATGCCCCACGCCCGCATTCTTGCACCCCTGAGCGGGACCCCCCGGGTCCCCTTACCCGGCGTCGATTATCCCGCGGGAATTTAACCGAAAACAGTGACCGGACTCCCACTTGGCAGCCGGACGGCGCCCTCAGGCCGTGACCCCGTACCGTTCCCGGTAATCCCGGACCAGCGGCAGGAAGCCGGCATGGGCGGTACTCCCCTCCAGGTGCTCCACCAGGTCGTCCAGCCGGATGATGCTGGCCACCGGGATGCCATAGGCCTGCTCCACCTCCTGGATGGCCGACAGGTCGCCGTTGCCGCGCTCCTGCCGGTCCAGTGCGATCACCACGCCCGCGGGCTCGCCGCCGGCCTGGCGGATGAGCGTGATCGTCTCGCGGATGGCCGTGCCCGCCGTGATGACGTCGTCCAGGACCAGCACCCGGCCGGCCACCGGTGCGCCCACGATCGCGCCGCCCTCGCCGTGGTCCTTCACTTCCTTGCGGTTGAAGCAGTAGGGCAGGTCCCGGCCGTGGTGCTCGGCCAGGGCCGCTGCCGTGAGCGCCACGAGGGGGATGCCCTTGTAGGCGGGACCGAACAGCATGTCGAAGGCGATCCCCGAGTCCGCCACGGCTGCCGCGTAGGTGCGGCCGAGCTTGGCGGCGGCGTAGCCGGTGTTGAACAGGCCGGAATTGAAGAAGTACGGGCTGTTGCGCCCCGACTTCAGCTTGAACTGCCCGAAGCGCAGCACGCCGATCTCCAGGGCGAAGTCGATGAATTCCTGCTTGTAGCCACGCATGCCGCCGGTCCTCCGCTGGGGGCGATATCGTACACTCACCGACTTCATGCGCATCCTCACGCTCAACGTCAACGGCATCCGCTCCGCGGCGAAGAAGGGTGTCTTCGACTGGCTGCCGCGGCAGCAGGCCGACGTCGTCTGCCTGCAGGAGGTCCGGGCCGCGCCCGACCAGATCACGGCGCCGGAATTCCACCCGGCCGGCTTCCACTGCTTCTACGAGCCTGCGGAGCGCAAGGGCTACAGCGGCGTCGCGGTCTACTCGCGCCGGGAGCCGGACGCCGTCATCCGGGGCTTCGGCTCGGCGGAGTTCGACCCGGAGGGCCGGTACCTGGAGGTCCGCTTCGGCCCACTGTCGGTCGTTTCGGTGTACCTGCCGTCGGGCTCGTCCAGCGAGGAACGCCAGGCAGCGAAGTTCCGCTTCATGACGGAGTTCGCCGCCCACCTGGCGAGCCTGCGCGACGATGGCCGCCAGTACCTGCTGTGCGGCGACTGGAACATCGCCCACAAGGAAATCGACCTGAAGAACTGGCGCAGCAACCAGAAGAACTCCGGCTTCCTGCCCGAGGAACGCCGCTGGCTCGACGAGCTGTTCGGCACCCACGCGTGGACGGACACCTTCCGGGAGGTGAACGGCGAGGCCGACCAGTACACCTGGTGGTCGAACCGGGGCCAGGCCTGGGCGAAGAACGTGGGCTGGCGCATCGACTACGAGGTCGGCACGCCCGGCCTGAAGGGCGCCGCCGGCCGCGCCAGCATCTACAAGGACACCCGCTTCTCGGACCACGCGCCGCTGCTGATGGACTTCGACCTGGATCCGGCCACGGGCCGCTAGCCGATGCCCCGCACGCGGTTCAGGGACCTCATTGCCAATCCCCGCGTCGCCGCGGCGCTCACCCTCGGCTTCGCCTCGGGACTGCCCTTCAACCTGCCGGACAGCACCCTCCAGGCCTGGCTCGCGACCCTCGACATGGACATCCGCACCATCGGCTGGTTCACGCTGGTGGGCGCGCCCTACGCCTTCAAGTTCCTCTGGGCGCCGCTGCTCGACCGCTATGCCCTGCCGGTGCTCGGCCGCCGCCGGGGCTGGATGCTGCTGCTGCAGCTGGTCCTGGCGGTGCTCATCGGCCTGCTCGGTGTGCTGGGCGACCGGCTCGGCATCGATGCGCCGGCCGAGGCCGTGTACGCCGTCGCCGCGGTGGGGCTGATGGTCGCCTTCGTGTCCGCGACCCAGGACATCGTCATCGACGCCTACCGGGCCGACACGCTGCGTCCGGAGGAGCGGGGCGTGGGCTCCACCGCCACCCAGGTCGGCTACCGGGTCGCCACCTGGGTCACGGGCGCGCTCGCGCTCATCCTGTCGGACTACCTGGGCTGGCGGAACACCTACCTGCTGATGGCGACGCTCATGGGCGCCACCGTGCTCCTGACCTGGGCCGCGCCGGAGCCGGAGCGGGTGGCGGCGCGGCCGCCCACGCTGGTCGCCGCCGTGGTGGACCCGCTCCGGGAGTTCCTGGGCCGGCCGGGGGCCTTTGCCCTGCTCGCGCTGATCGTGCTGTACAAGTTCGGCGATGCCTTCGCGCTGAAGCTCGTCACCGCCTTCCTCATCAAGGGCGTCGGCTTCACGGCCCTCGAGGTGGGCGCCATCTCCAAGACGGTCGTGATCACCCTGACCCTGCTCGGTACCTTCGCCGGCGGCGTGCTGCTCGCGCGCCTGGGCCTGTTCAGGTCGCTGCTCTGGTTCGGCATCCTGCAGGCGCTCACCAACCTGCTCTACGCATTGCTCGCCGCCACGGGCAAGAGCACCGTGCTCATGGTCATTGCCCTCGGCTTCGACAACTTCGCCGGCGGCATGGGCGCCGCGGCGTTCGTCGCCTTCCTGATGGCGCTCTGCGACGTGCGCTTCAGTGCCTTCCAGTACGCGTTGCTCTCGGCGCTGGCGAGCGTGGCCCGCAACTTCCTCGGGCCGCCCGCGGCCTATGTGGTCGACGCGATCGGCTGGAGCAGCTTCTTCACGCTGACCTTCTTCACGGCGATCCCCGGCCTGTTGGTGCTCGTGCTGCTACGGCGCCAGGTGGCGAAGCTCGATGAGTGACGGCTTCCGGCCGGTGGCCCGCCTCGGGGACCTGGCCGACCCGGGCGCGAAGGAATTCTTCGTGGGGGAGGGCGACTGGCCCTTCCGGGGCTTCCTGGTGCGCCTCCGTGGCGACATCCGCGCCTTCGCGAACGTCTGCCCCCACAAGCGCTACCCGCTGAACCTGGCCGACGACGAGTTCCTCGTGCCCGGCCAGGACCTGCTGCGCTGCGCGTCCCACGGCGCGCTCTTCGACGTGGAGAGCGGCCTGTGCGTCTTCGGCCCCTGCGCCGGCCGGTCGCTCACCTCGCTGGAATGTCGACTCGAGGGCGACGAGATCCTGGTCCAGGTGCCGGAGCGCCTTTAGGCGCGAGCGGCTCCCGGGCTCCCCG
>CALGMY010000250.1 GCA_937958785.1 uncultured Gammaproteobacteria bacterium
GATGTGGACGTCGATGACGTTGGTCTGGGGGTCGAAGTGATAGTCCCAGACGTTCTCCAGCAGCATCGTGCGGGTGACGACCTGGTCGCGGTTCCGCATGAGGTATTCGAGCAGGCGGAACTCGCGCGGTTGCAGGTCGATGCTCTGCCCCGCCCGGCGTACCTCCCGGCTCAGCAGGTTGATGTGCAGGTCCCCCACCCGCATTTCCGTGATCTCGTCGCTGCCCTCCCTGGCCGGGCGACGCGTGATCGCCTCGAGACGGGCCATGAGTTCGGCGAACGCGAAGGGCTTGCCGATGTAATCATCCGCGCCGGCGCGGAGGCCCTTCACCTTGTCATCGACCTCCCCGAGCGCGCTCAGGATCAGTGTCGGCGTGGAGACATCGGATGCGCGGAGCGTCCGGACGATCGTCAGGCCGTCCACGTTGGGCAGCATGCGGTCGATGATCAGGGCGTCATATTCCCCGGTCGTGGCGAGGAACAATCCTTCCTTGCCGTCGGTGGCGTGTTCCACCGTGTGGCCGCCCTCCCGCAGGCCACCGACGATGAAGCTCGCCACGCCCGCGTCGTCCTCGATGACCAGGATGCGCATGGCCGGAATGATACAAACAAAATGGGCCGGCAACCTTTCGATTGCCGGCCCGGAGGACTACCCGTATGGAGCCCTGTGTGGCGGCTTACCAACCGGCCCCGCCGGCCGGGGGGAACGGCGCGGCCGGGGCGGTCAGTGGGGGAGAGACTACCGGCTCCCGGGTGACGCCCCGATGGACCGCGGGTTAACCATTGGTAAGGGAGCCCCGGGCGCCAATCGTCAGTACGCGCAGGAGCGCCACCTGGGACCGGACCCCGGTCTTGTCGAAGATCCGCGCCAGGTGGGTCTTGGCCGTATTCCGGCTGACGCCGAGCGCCGCCGCGGACTCGGTCAGCGAACGCCCGGCCACCAGCGATTCGCACAGGCTGACCTCGGCCCTCGTCAGGCCATAGGTCGCGCGGAACAGGATTGGCAGTGGTTCTCCGCCGGACCGCCTGTCCTCGTGGATCGTGGCGATGACGGCCGTGCTGCGCGGCAGGTCGGCGACGTCCGCCAGGGGCTTCAGCGCCGAGAAGGACACCCGATAGCACTCGCGGCCGCTGTCGTCGGGGATGGGTACCGGGGCCGGTGCCGGTGCCAGCTGGCCCCGGGCCACCCGGAGTGCCGCGGCGAGGCCGTCACGCAGCATGGCCTGGGCGGCGACACCTTCGGTGCGCAGCTCGCCGCTCCTGAGCACGAGGCCGTCGCGGCGGGCGAGGATTTCGGCTGCCCGGGCATTCACCAGCAGGGGACGACCCTGGCAGTCGAACAGCACGAACCCTGCCTGGGCCATGTGCATGGCGTTGGCGAGCAGCGTGTCCGCACCCCGCACGGCGGCCAGCTCCCGCTGCAGGCTCATGCTGCGGTTCAGGTGTGCGAGCAGCAACTCCCCGACCAGCGCCTTGTCACCCGCCGCGAAGGGCCTCTCCCTCCCGGTGCGTGCCAGGGAAAAATAGGCGGCGCCGGTACTGCCCGCCATGATCTTGCCGAAGAGGAAGTGTTCGAGCCGCCAGGGCATCGCCAGGGCCGAGAACGACGGGCTCCGTCGCATGGCTGAGGGCGGCACGATCTCGGCGCCGATCTGCACAGTGCCCGCCGGCCGGTGAGAAATGGCCTTCAGGAAGTGGTCATCGTCGTTGCGCGCCCGCGCATCGGTGAAGACCTCCTCGAAGCCGTCCAGGCCACCGGTCGCGACGAAGTTGGCTTCCGGGTTCTGGGGATCGTGGTATTCGACCAGCGCCAGCTGGCAGCCGAAGGCCCGGGCGGCCTCGCTGGCGAAGTCCCGCCAAGCCTGCTTCTCGTGCTCCCGGGTCCCGGCGGCGCGGCCGGCCATCCGGGTGGGTACCTCGTAGGCGCGGTTCACCAGCCTCGAGAGCGGCTCCGGGTCCAGGGACAGGGTGGTGGGCGACACGCAGCACCTCCTGGCGGGAAATGGCTTCAGGACGGGCCTGGTATGACCTTATTGGGCCCTGAAGACCATGAAAATATTGACTTATTCGAGTTTTAATTCCCTACCTATATGACCATCCGTGCCACCGCGTGTCAAGGCGGCGCGAGCCTCGCGACCAGCGCGGGCAGGGCGGCGCTGCAGTCGGCACGCCAGGATGCGCCGAGCAGGTCGTCGGCCCGGGTCCGGCCCAGGTTGATGGCGACCAGCGGCTTGCCGGCGGCCGCGGCGGCGCGCACGAGGCGATAGGCCGAATAGACCATCAGCGAGGAGCCCACCACGAGCAGGGCATCGGCCTCATCCACGACCCCGGCGGCGGACTCCCGCGCGGTGGCGGGGATGGCCTCGCCGTAGAAGACCACGGCCGGCTTCACTGCACCCCCGCAGGCCGGGCACCCGGGCACCTCGAACGTGCCGGGCGGGTCCCGGGCCGGGACAGCGTCCCCGTCCGCCACCACCCGGAACACCGTGTCCGCCCAGCCCGGGTTCGCTCGCAACAGCTCGGCCTGCCACGTGGCGCGGGCGAGTTCCCCGCCACAGTCGAGGCAGCGCACCCTGTCCAGGCGGCCATGGAGGTCGGTCACTGCCCGGCTGCCGGCCTTCTGGTGCAGGCCGTCGACGTTCTGCGTGATCACCCCCGAGAGAAGTCCCCGGTCCTCGAGTTCGGCCAGCGCCCGGTGGGCTGCATTCGGACTGGCCCTCTCGAAGCGCGGCCAGCCCAGCGCGCTGCGGGCCCAGTAGCGGCGACGCACTTCCGGGCTGCGGACGAAATCGGGAAAGAGTACGGGATGGGGTTGCTTCCAGTTCCCCGCCGCATCCCGGTAATCCGGAATGCCGGACGGGGTGCTGCAGCCGGCGCCGGTCAGTGCGACGATCCGGCGGCAGCCGGCCAGCAACCTCGACAGCTCGATGCCTGGCATGGTCGGCTCATGGAGAGGGTCCTGGGGAGTCTAGCAGCGGCCCGTCCCGGGCCGGGCGAGGCCCGGGTCAGGCAGCGAGGCTGGCGGCGGCGGCCAGGGATTCCGCGAGCTGGCGCGGGGGAACCTGCACGGCGTTGGCAGGCAGGGTCCGCACGATGTCGGCACGCCGGATCGGTTGCCACAGCAGGGGGCCGGAGGGCAGGCGTCGACCGGCGCTGTCGAAAAGGAGTGCCACCCGGGGCCGGGCAGGTTCGCCCCCGGTCTGGTGGCGGACGATACCGATGCGACCATCTGCGGCCTGGAGCCAGGAGCCGGTGGGATAGAGGCCGATGCACCTGACGAAGCTCTGCACGATCGCTGCATCGAACTTGCGACCCCGCATGCCGTTGATCAGGCGCATGGCATCGTGGGCCGCAACGGCCGGCGCGTAGCGCCGGTCGTTGAGCAGCGCGTCGTAGGTATCCACGAGGCCGGCCAGCCGGGCCGGGAGCGGGATCTGGGTTCCGCGCAGATGGCGCGGGTAGCCACTGCCATCCAGCCGTTCGTGGTGACCGAGGACCGCGTCCTCGACCGTCTCGGATACCGGGGCACCCGAGCGGACCATGTACAGGCCCCGGCGGACGTGCCGCTGCACGAATTCGCGCTCGTGGTCGGAGAGCGGCTCCGTCTTGGCGAGTATGGTCACGGGGACCGAGACCTTGCCGATGTCGAGCAGGAGGCCGGCCAGGGCCAGCTCGTCGAGGACCGGCCGCTCGAAGCCGAGGCGACGTCCCGCGAGGACCATCAGCACCGCGGTGCCCAGGGCTCGCCGGTGCAGGAAGGCCACCCGGAGCTCCGTGGCCAGCAGCCACGGCATGGTGTCGGCGTCGGCGACGAGGCTCGCGACCACCGGTTCCAGTGCGCGGCGAAGGGGGGCAACGGCCAGCTCCTGGGACCTGCGCAGGCGCTGCACGGCATCGGCAAACGCGTGGCCGAGTGCCCGGAGCTCGCGTCGCTGCCGGGTGAGCGGGCTCGCGGGACTGCCCTCGGGCAGTGCCTGCACCCGTCCGGTGAGTCCCGTCGAGAAGAACTCGCCGTCGCCGGCCTGCTCCGACAGCACGGGATCGATGTACACGTGATCGCAGTGACGCTGCAGTTCCTCGATCTGCTCGGGCTGGCTCAGCACGAACCCATGGGCGTGCAGCGGCGTGTGCAGCCAGGGGCGATCGAGCTCGGCGACGTACATGCCGAGCTGCAGCTGGGCGCAGTTCACCGGTACCAGGCGGGCAGGAGGGACGGTTGCCATCTCGTTCTTGTTATGGGTGGTGGCAACGGCAATGTAGCAGCGGCAGCATCCCCCGAGTGTGATCCCCCTCACGCACCAGGCGGCGGTCGATTATGGCAAGTCGCCGGCGGCGGCACCTCGCCCCGGACCGGCGCGGTCAGGGCGCGCGGCCCACGGACCTGAGGTATGTGGCGATCGCGGCCCTGTCGTCGGCGGTGAGCCGGGAAGTATTGTCCGTTATGACGTCGCCCATGGACGCGCCGACGAAGTCCCCGTCCGGCAGGACGCCGTACTCCAGGAACATCACGATCTCGTCGGCGGACCAGCGGCCGATGCCACTCTCCGGGTCCGCCGTGATGTCCGGGACCTTGCCGCCGTCCGGCCCGGCGGGCGTGCCGGCGAGTTCACGGCGCGGGTCCGGGATGCCGAGCAGGTTGCGCGGGGTGTGGCACTCCCCGCAGTGACCCAGGTGCCGGACCAGGTAGGCCCCCCGGTTCCAGGCCGGGCTGCGGCTCCCGTCCGGGACGAAGCGCCCGGGCCGGAACCCGGCCAGGTTCCAGGCCCAGATCACCCGCCGCGAGGAGAGGTACCAGGGCAGCTCGTGCTCCGGCACTGCCTGGCGAACGGGGCGGAGGCTCCGCAGGTAGGCGCCGATGGCCGCGACGTCCTCGTCGCTGAGGCCGGTATAGGCCGGGTAGGGGAATGCCGGGAAATACCGGCTGCCGTCAGGCGCGACGCCCTCGCGCAGGGCCCGCTCGAGGTCCTGATCCGTCCAGCCGCCGAGCCCCGTGCCTTCGTCCGGTGTCAGGTTCGGGCTGTAGAAGGTGCCGAAGGGTGTCTCGAGGGCCCGACCGCCCGAAAGTGGCGTCGCGTCGGGCTGGTCCGCCGTGTGGCAGGTCACGCAGCCACCGGCCGCCACCAGGTAGCGGCCACGCTCGACGGCATCGGGCGGTTCAGCCGCCCGGGCCGCCGTCCCGGCGAGGGCGATTGCCAGCGCCAGCAGTGTCGTCAGGGACCGCAACGCGCGGCGCAATCAATCGTCTGCCTTGCGATACCGGTCGTGGCAGCCCTTGCAGGACTCGCCGAGGGCCTTGAAGGCGGCCATCGTGCCGGCCTTGTCGTTGGCGGCGACCGCATCCCGCAGGCGGGCGGACGCGGATTCCAGGTCGGCCGCCAGCTTGCCGAAGCGCTCCTGCTCCTGCCAGATGAGCGGCAGCGCATCCGTATCGCCGCTGTCCGTGCCCGCGGGGAAAAGTACCTTGGACTGGGCGCCGAGGTCCGCCAGCGCACGGGCGTGGGGCAGCAGGTGCGCCTGATGCTCCACCTTGCCGAAATTGATGAGCATGAATGCACTCACGTGGTCGGACATGGCCGACATGACGGCCTTGCGGTACTTGATCGCATCGGCCGGCGCCGTGGCGCTGGTGGCCAGGGCGGGAAGGGCGAGGGCGGTGATGGCAACCAGGGCGGGCAGCAGGCGCGGACGCATGGGATCAACCTCCGAGGCATTGGCAGGGATGGGATGACAAGTGGCGCGGGGAGCATACCAAGGCCCCGGCCCTGCGGACGCTAGGGCGACGGCGGCGTGCGACAGTTCCAGCTGTTGGCGTCGCATTGCGGCGCCCGCCCGGCAGGGGGGCGTTCGTCCCGGCACCGGGCGTCGAGGGTCGTGTGCTGGCCACGTGGCGCACGGCGGTGTTGAGGAAGGCGATAAACGGCACCGCGAGCAGACCGCCGATGATGCCGCT
>CALGMY010000251.1 GCA_937958785.1 uncultured Gammaproteobacteria bacterium
CCCAGCCACTATCCATTCGTCACCGGGGTAGCCAGAATCTCGAAAGTTGAAAACTCGGTAATGTCAGAGGCGAGCAGCAGGGCGGCGAATGAGTTGGCCAACCAGCTAATGAGAATATGCCTGCCGCAGAGCTATCTTGAAATTCGTGGCCCGAATCCACTAGACCAAGTGATTGAGGTTGTCAGGAAAAGTGGGATTACCAATGGAAAGTCGTGGTTCGTACTGGAAGTGGGGCCCGACAGCAAGGCCGTAACCTTGTCACGTGTGCCAGATTTTCCTCCCGACGCGTTGCCTTGGGCAGGTGCTGCTAAACAAGAGAAATGATCAGCTCGACGGAGCGCAAGCTAGTTTCGATTGGCCTCAAATCCGGCCCTGGGTACCAGCCGTCGCATCTTCCGGTTCCGGCAGGCGGCAGTCGTAGCGAAGCCGGAAATTACCGATGCCGATGAGGTCGCCGTGCTCGAGCACGCGGCTCGTCACCGGCTGGCCGTTGACCAGCGTGCCGTTCGTGCTCTGCAGGTCCACCACCGAGACGTCTTCCTTTGCCACGACGAGCATCGCGTGCTGGCGGCTGACGAAGCGGCTGTCCAGCGGCAGACCGCAGCGCTGGCTGCGGCCGATCACGAGGCGCCCGGGTTCCAGCGGGACGCGTGCGAGGATGATCCCGTCGCGCATCACGACGACGCGTCCCGGCGCGGCGACGGCGCGCTCGTTCGCGGGCAGCACCGCTGCCGACGGATCGGGACGGGTGCCGCCGCTGGCGGGGACCCAGGCCAGGGCCTTGTCCAGGTCGAAGCGTTCGCGCGTGAAGGCGCGCAGGCCGGCCATGCCCGGCGAGTCCAGCACCCGGTGCAGCTCCCGGGAGCCCGTGAGGACGAAGGTCACGGGCACGGTGGCGCCGGCCCGCACTTTGGCCAGGGCCTGCATCAGTTCGAGCACGCGCGGACCGCAGTGCTCGGTGCCTTCGACCAGCACCACGGTGCGCCGGCCCCGGGCCGCTTCGTGGCGCAGGAAGAGCACGAACAGGTTGTGCAGGTCGTCGAGCCCGGCCGGCCCCAGCTCGAAGCCCACCTGGTCGAGGCAGGCCTTGAGGAAGCCGTAGGCCGTCTCGACGGGTGCCGACAGATGCACCACGTGCAGCTCGGGCCGCGCCGTGAGGAGCGCCGTCACCCGCCCGGTGACCTGGGCCACGGCCGGGGCGGCGCCGGTGGCGATTGCGAACGGACGGTGGCCCCGCAGGCAGCGGTCCACGTAGGCGAGGCTCGCCGTGATGCCCGGGGCATCCGGGCGCACCGCCCCGGCGCGTTCGGCACGGGCGGCGGGTTCGCTGGCGGGATCGACCCGTGCGGCCATTGGTCTCACTCCCTCGGTCGGGCAGGCGATCCGGCTTATGCTGTGCCTGGCGGGGACGTGGGTCCGGGCCAGGCCGGCCGGTTGAAGGGGCTTCGAAATCGAGTCTAAGTACCGGGTCCGGTTATGTAAAGGTCCGCGGCGTAGCGCCGGGACGGGCCTGTAGCGCACCGGGAAACGCTCGCAGTAATGCACCGTAGTGGCTTGTTTCGGATACGGAAGTCGGGGACGATGCCGCCGGGCGCGAGGGATGGGCGAGCGTCTGCTCCGGCGCCTACGTGCTGGCGGCGACGGGGCTGACGCTGTGGCGGGGAACGACCTGCCTCTTCGAGGACCTGTCCCTCGCCGTGGCCCCGGGCAGCTGCCTCGTGGTCGAGGGCCCGAATGGCGCCGGCAAGACCTCCCTGCTCCGGGTGCTCGCCGGCCTCACCCAGCCCGAGTCGGGCACGGTCACCTGGGACGGGGACGACTGCCGGCAGCAGGTGCGCGCGGGGCGGCTGCGCCTCGCCTTCGCCGGCCACGCCCTCGCGCTCAAGGCCGAGCTCACCACCCGGGCCAACCTGGAATTCTTCGCCCGGCTCGCGGGCACGGGCACCGCGGTACCGTCCGTCATCGAGCGCGCCGGGCTGGGTGCCTGTGCGGAGCTGGAGGTGCGCCTGCTGTCCGCCGGCCAGAAGCGCCGCGCGGCGCTCGCCCGGGTCCTGCTCGCGAAGGCCGGGCTCTGGATCCTCGATGAGCCCCAGACCAACCTGGATGCCGCCGGCCGCCAGGTCGTCGCCCGCTGGATCCGGGAGCACCTGGGGGAGGGCGGCACCGTCGTGGTGGCGGCCCACCAGTCGCTGGAGCTGGGTGATGCCCCGGTCAGCCGCCTCAAGCTGGGTGAGGGCTGACGTGACCGGCGCCAGTCACTCCGGACTCGGCCTCGGCGCCCTGTTCACGGCCGTCTTCCTCCGGGATCTCAAGGTCGGCATCCGGCGCTGGACGGATGCCAGCAACGCCGCCCTCTTTTTCATCCTGGTCGTCACCCTGTTCCCGCTCGCCCTGAGCCCGAAGGCCGAGGTGCTGAGGATGATCGCGCCGGGCGTGATCTGGATCGCCGCGCTGCTCGCGGCGCTCCTGTCCCTGCACCTGCTGTTCCGGACCGACCTGGAGGACGGCACGCTCGAGCAGTTCGTCACCCAGCCGTACCCGCTCGGCTGGATCCTGCTGGCGAAGACGCTGGCCCACTGGCTGATCACCGGCCTCCCGGTGGTCCTCATGGCGCCGGTGCTCGCAATCACCTACCATCTGCCCGCTTCCGCCATCGGGGTCCTCACCGGCAGCCTGCTGCTCGGGACGCCGACCCTGAGCCTCCTGGGTTCGATCGGCGCCGCGCTGACGGCGGGCCTGCGGGGGGCGGGCGTGCTGCTGGCGTTCATCGTGGCACCGCTCATGCTGCCGGTGCTGATGCTCGGCGCACGGGCCACCGACTTCGCGGTGACGGGGCAGGAGACGGCAGGCCCTCTCTACCTGCTCGCCGCGCTGCTGGTGCTCGCCGCCAGCCTCGTGCCGCTGGCCGCGGCCGGCGCCATCCGGATCAGTGTCGACTAGGGCAGCGGGGGCCGAAGGGACAAGGACGATGTGGAACTGGTTCTACAAGCTGGCCTCGCCACCGCACTTCTACGCCATGGCCGGGCGCCTCACCCGATGGCTGCTCGCGCCGGCAATCCTGCTGCTGGCCATCGGCGTCTACGGTGGGCTCGTCCTCGCCCCGCCGGACTACCAGCAGGGTGATGCCTTCCGCATCATCTACGTGCACGTGCCGAGCGCGTACCTGTCCATGATGGTCTACGTCACCATGGCGGTGGCGAGCGCGATCGGCATCATCTGGCGCATCAAGCTCGCCCACGCCGTCGCGGCGAGCTGCGCGCCCATCGGCGCATCGTTCACCTTTGCCGCGCTCGTCACCGGGGCGGTATGGGGCAAGCCCATGTGGGGCACCTACTGGGAGTGGGACCCCCGGCTCACGTCGGAACTCATGCTGCTCTTCCTCTACTTCGGTTACATGGGCCTGCGCAGTGCCTTCGACACCGTCGCCCAGGCCGACCGGGCGAGTGCCGTGCTCGCCATCGTCGGTGTCGTGAACGTCCCGGTCATCCA
>CALGMY010000252.1 GCA_937958785.1 uncultured Gammaproteobacteria bacterium
GGGCCGCGCCGAACAGCAGGACGAGGAGCGCGAGTTTGTGCATGCCGCGGGCGGGGACTTCCGGCGCACCGGGGAGCGGCGCGGGCCCGCATTGTACCGGCCGGCAGGGGGGCGCCCAAGCCGGCGCCGCGAAGCGGCGCCAACGCCTCAGGCCAGGACGGGGAGTGCGCCAGGTGCCCAGCGGGCGGCGGCCGCCGTGACCTGGTGGCCCGTGAGTCGCTCGACGGCCCGGGCGAATTCCCAAGGCGTTCCGCTGGTCACGAACGCGTGGTGGGCGGGGCCGGAACCCGACCGCAGCAGCCCCCGCTCCGCCAGCACGGTGCCGACGTGGCGGGCCACCGCCGGCGCCGGGTCGATCACGGTGACGCCGGGGCCCGCGATCCGCCGGATGGGCTCGATGACGAAGGGGTAGTGGCTGCAGGCGAGGACGATGGTGTCGGCGCCCGCGGCCAGCACCGGCGCGAGGAAACCGCGGAGCACGGCCTCGGTGCCCGGCCCGTCCAGGTCGCCGGCCTCCACGTGCTCGGCGAGCCCGGTGCAGACCTGGTTGACCAGGCGGATCCCCGTGGCGTGGCGGCCGGCCGTGGCCTGGAAGAGCCGGCCCTCGAAGGTGGCCGGCGTGGCCAGGATGCCCACCACACCGCTGCGGGTCACCGCCGCCGCCGGCTTCACCGCGGGCTCCATGCCCACCGTTGGCACGCCGGGAAAGGTCTCGCGCAGGTGCTTGAGTGCCGCCGCCGAGGCGGTGTTGCAGGCGACGACGATGGCCTTGCAGCCGCGGGCCAGCAGGTAGCGGGTGATGGCGTCGCAGTAGCCGCGGATCTCGCCTTCGGGCCGGGGCCCGTAGGGCACGTGGGCCTGGTCGGCGAAGTACAGGGTGTCCTCGGCGGGCAGCGCCCGCAGGATTTCCCGCCAGACGGAGAGGCCGCCGACGCCGGAATCGAAGACACCAATCGGTCCGTCAGCCGCCCGCACCGTCACCTGCGCCGCACCGTGAGCCGGCGCGAGTATAAGCGGCGGCAGGACGGCGGGGGGAGAACCGTCCTGCCGCCGGTGGCGCCGGTTAGGCTAGCGGACCTGGACCTCGATGGGCCGGGGCTTGCGGGCCTCGGTCTTGGGCAGGCGCACGGTCAGCACGCCATCCTTGCTCTCGGCCTGGATCTTCGCCTCGTCCACGTCGGCAGGCAGCGTGAAGCTCCGCGCGAACGAGCCATAGAAGGACTCGATCCGGTGGTGCTTCTCGTCACCGCTGCGGTTCTCGAGCTTGCGCTCCCCACGGATGGTGATGACGCCCTCGTGCACGGAGACGTCGATGTCCTTCTTCTGCACCTCGGGCAGTTCGGCCCGGATGCAGTACTCGTCGGCCGTCTCCGAGATGTTTGCGACGGGCCGCCACTCGACCACGGTGCCGTCGTTGCCGGACGCGGCGGGGGTGCCCTGGCGGCCGAGCAACCGGCCGTACTGGTTGAACAGGTCGTCGAGCTCCCGCAGGGGGCTCCAGTTGACTAGGGTCATGTGCATCCTCCTCGGTTGGGGCGCGGCTCTACCGCGCCGCGCATGTCCTGGATGTGAGGACGCGGCCGGGAAATTCAAGGGGACGGGTGGGTGAATCCGTGATGGCTGCACGCCGGGCGGCCCGGCCCCGGGATCATGATCAGCGGCTGCAACCCACCCCGGAGGATTGCCATGAACCCCAAGGCCCCCCTCGCCTCCCTGCTACTCGCTGCCCTCCTCGTGCCGACCGCCCCCTCCCTGGCGGCCGAGACCGCCATCACGACGCCGGCAGCCGCGACTGCAGCCAGCACGAGCCCGGCCGCCGTGGCCGCGGACGGCAGGCAGCACACCACCCGGTCGAACATCTCGAACAACCGGGCAGCACCGCCACCGGCCGCGCCCGGGACGCCGGCGCCGGAGCAGCCGCAGGAAGTGCTGAAGACGAAGACGCGCTCGAACCAGTCGAACGACTGAGGACGTCAGGCGTCCAGCGCGTCCTTCAGTGCCGCGATCAGGTCGTCCGCGTCCTCGAGGCCGACCGATAGACGCACGAGGCCATCCGTGAGGCCGATGCGCGCCCGCTCCTTCGGCTCGACATCCGCGTGGGTCATGGTCACCGGGTGGGTGATCAGCGACTCCACGGAACCGAGGTTCTCGGCGAGCGACCAGAGCCTGATGCGGTCCATCAGCGCCTTGCCCGCCGCCACCCCACCCTGCACCTCGAAGGAGACCATGGCGCCGAAGCCGGTCGCCTGCCGCTTCGCGAGCTCATGCTGGGGGAACGAGGGTAGCCCCGGGTAGGCGACCCAGGTCACCCGCGGGTGCTTCTCCAGGAAGCGGGCGATGGCCAGGGCGTTCGCGGCCTGGCGCTCCATGCGCACCGACAGGGTCTTGCAGCCCTGCAGGGTGAGGAACGCCACCTGGGGCGACATGATCATGCCGGTGGCGTTCATGATGAAGCGGAGCGCCTGCGCCTGCTCGGCCGTGCGGGCGACGATCGCGCCGCCAACGGTGGCGTTGTGCCCGTCGAAGTACTTGGTCGTGCTGTGCACCACGAGGTCCGCCCCGAGTTCGAGCGGGCGCTGGTAGAAGGGCGTGAGGAAGGTGTTGTCCACGGCGTGAAGGATGCCGTGCTCCCGGGCGATGTCCGACACGGCCCGGAGGTCGGTCAGCTTCAGCGTGGGGTTGGCCGGCGTCTCCGTGAGGATCAGCTTGGTGTTCTTCCGGATCGCCCGGCGCACGTTGGCCGCGTCGGCGGTGTCGACGAAGCTGAACTCCACGCCGAAGCGCGCGTAGACCTTGGTGCTGAGGCGGTAGGTGCCGCCGTACACCACGTCGGAAACGACGGCATGGTCCCCCGCGCTGAGGGACGACAGGTACAGCCCGTTGATGGCCGCCATGCCGGTGCCGAAGCAGATGGTGTCGGCGCCCCCCTCGAGGTCCGTGAGCTTGTTCTCGAGGGCGCGCACGGTCGGGTTCGCCGAACGTGAGTACGAGTAGCCCTTCGCCAGGTACTGGTCCACCGACTCCTGCACGTAGGTGGTGGTCTGGTAGATGGGCGTGAGGATGGCGCCAGTGACCGGGTCGGGGACCACGCCCGCGTGGACCTGTCGGGTGGTGAAGCCGGGCTTGCGGGTGGTCATGGGCGTCGCTCTTCGCTGCGGGGGCGGGGATTGTACCGGTTCAGAACTGGTCGTCGGGCAGGGCCAGCAGCGCGTCGGGACCCGCCTCGAGGGCCTTCAGGTGGGCGACGGCCTGGGGGAGTACCTGCTCGGCGTAGAAGCGGGCCGTGATCACCTTGGCCTGGTAGAAGTCCCGGTCCGGGCCACTGGCGCCGGCGGCCAGCCGGTCGCGGGCCAGCAGCGCCGCCCGGGCCAGCTGCCAGCCGCCGGTGACGGTGCCGAGCAGCATGAGCATGTGGTACGAGGCGGCCCCGGGTGCCGCCGGGTGCCGGGCATGGTTGGCCGCGAGCCAGGCGCCCGCGGCTTCGATGGCCTTGCGGCCGTCCGCGAGGGACCGGGCAATGAGGGCAAGGTCGGGGGAAGCAGCGGCGCCCCGGCCGAGTTCGGCCTCGAATTGGCGCAGCTCCGCCAGCAGGGCCTGCAGGGACTCGCCGCCATCCCGCAGGATCTTGCGGCCCACGAGGTCGTTGGCCTGGATGCCGGTGGTGCCCTCGTAGATGGTCGTGATGCGGATGTCACGCAGGTGCTGGGCGACACCGGTCTCCTCCACGTAGCCCATGCCGCCGTGGACCTGCACCGCGAGGGAGGTCAGTACCTGCCCGAGTTCGGTGCTCCAGCCCTTGACCACCGGCGTCATCAGTTCGACCCGGGACTGGTGCTTCGCCCGGGTGGCCGCGTCAGGATGGCGCCGCGCAATGTCCAGGTCCGCGGCGGTCACGTAGGCGATGCTGCGCATGGCCTCGATGCAGGCCTTCATCGTGAGCAGCATGCGGCGCACGTCGGCATGGCGAATGATCGCCGCGCGGCCGTCCTCGCCCGCCACCCGGCCCTGGACCCGTTCCCGCGCGTAGGCGCGGGCCCGCTGGTATGCCCGCTCGGCCACCGCGACACCCTCCATGCCGACGCCGAGGCGCGCGTGGTTCATCATGGTGAACATGGCGGCAAGGCCGTTGTTGAGCTCGCCGACCAGGTAGCCCACGGCACCATCGAAGGCCATCACGCAGGTCGGGCTGCCGTGGATGCCGAGCTTGTGCTCGACCGACACGGGACGCACGCCGTTGCGCTCGCCGAGGGAACCGTCCGGCCGGACCAGGAACTTGGGCACGAGGAACAGCGAGATGCCACGCACGCCGGGCGGGGCGTCGGGCAGGCGCGCGAGCACCAGGTGCACGATGTTCTCCGTCAGGTCGTGGTCACCCCAGGTGATGAAGATCTTCTGCCCGCTGATGCGGTAATGCTCGCCCTCCGGGACGGCCTGGGTGCGCAGCGCGGCCAGGTCGGTGCCTGCCTGGGGCTCGGTGAGGTTCATGGTGCCGGTCCACTCGCCGGCGGTCATCTTCGGCAGGTAGGTCTCGCGCAGGGCCTGGCTGGCGTGGGCCTCGATGGCCCTCGCCGCGCCCTCCGTCAGCATGGGGCAGAGCGACCAGGCGAGGTTCGCCGAGCACCACATCTCCTCGAGCGCGACACCGAGCAGGAAGGGCAGGCCCTGCCCGCCGAATTCCTCGGGTCCGGTCACCGCGGGCCAGCCGCCGGACTGGTACTCCCGGTAGGCCGCGTGGAAGGCCTCGGGCACCAGGACCCCGCCGTTCTCCACCCGCGTGCCCTGCCGGTCACCAATGGCGTTGGTGGGACTGATCACGCGGGTGGCCAGCGCGGCAGCCTCCTCGAGGATCGCCTCGACGGTGTCCGCCGTAGCCTCCCCGTAGCCCGGCAAGGCGGTCAGGCGGTCCAGCCCCGCGAGGTCGCGGAGGGCAAAGAGCATTTCGCGGACTGGAGCCTGGTATTCAGACATCTCTGCAACCTGTTGTTTTTATTAATTACGTAGGAGCGCCTTCAGGCGCGATTCCGGTGAATAAGGTATCGCGCCTGAAGGCGCTCCTACAAGGTGGAATCGCGCCCGAAGGCGCTCCTACAGGGCCTGCTGGCGGGACTCGCGCTTGCGGTCGGACTCGAGGAGCAGCTTCTTGCGCAGGCGGATGCTGGTGGGCGTGACTTCCACGAGCTCGTCGTCGTCGATGAACTCGAGGGCCTGCTCGAGGGACATGCGGATGGGCGGCGTCAGCAGCAGGTCCTCGTCGGTGCCGGCGGCCCGGATGTTGGTGAGCTGCTTGGCCTTGGTGGGATTGACCACCAGGTCGTTGCCCCGGCTGTGGATGCCGCAGAGCATGCCCTCGTACACCTGGTCGCCGTGGCCGATGAACAGCCGCCCGCGCTCCTGCAGGTTGAACAGCGCGTAGGCGAGTGCCTTGCCGGTGACCATGGACACCAGCACGCCGTTGGTCCTCTGGCCGATGGCCGTCGGCACGCGGCGGTCGTACTTGTCGAACACGTGGTAGATGAGGCCGGTGCCGGCCGTGCAGGTGAGGTACTCGGTACGGAAGCCGATGAGGCCCCGGGCGGGGATCCGGTACTCGAGGCGCACCCGGCCGCTGCCGTCCGGGGTCATGGTGAGCAGCTCGCCCTTGCGCTCGGCAAGGCGGCTCATCACCGCACCCTGGTAGGCCTCGTCGAAGTCGACCGTGAGCTGTTCCCAGGGCTCGCAGGTGACACCGTCGAAATCCTGCAGGATGACCTCGGGGCGCGACACGGCAAGCTCGTAGCCTTCGCGTCGCATGTTCTCGATGAGGATCGACAGGTGCAGCTCGCCGCGCCCGGACACCTGGAACTTGTCCGGATCGCCGGTGGGCTCGACCCGCAGCGCCACGTTGTGCTTCAGCTCCCGCTCCAGGCGCTCCTTGATGTGCCGGCTGGTGAGGAACTTGCCCTCCTTGCCGGCGAAGGGTGACTTGTTCACCTGGAAGGTCATGGTGATGGTGGGCTCGTCGACCTTGAGGGGCGGCAGTCCCTCGGGATGCTCCCGGTCGCAGACGGTATCGGAGATGTACAACTCCTCGATGCCGCTGAACACGACGATGTCGCCGGCGCTCGCCTGGGCCACCTTGTAGCGGTCCAGGCCGAGGAAGCCATACAGCTCGCCGATGCGGCCCTGGCGGACCTTGCCGTCGGCGCCGACGATGCTGACGTTGCCGCCCGCCGTCGCCCGGCCCCGGGTGATGCGGCCGATGCCGAGCATCCCCACGTAGGCGTCGTAGTCGAGGCTCGATACCTGAAGCTGCAACGGCCCCTCCGGGTCCACCTGGGGCGGCCGCACGTGCTGCACGATGGCCTCGAAGAGCGGGGTCATGTCGCCCGAGCGTACGTCGGGCTGGAGGCCGGCGTAGCCGTTCAGCGCGGAGGCGTAGACCACGGGGAAGTCCAGCTGGGCATCGGTGGCACCGAGCCGGTCGAACAGCTCGAAGGTCTGGTCCAGCACCCAGCCGGGACGGGCGCCCTCGCGGTCGATCTTGTTGATGACGACGATCGGCGTGAAGCCCTGGGCGAAGGCCTTCTGGGTCACGAAGCGGGTCTGGGGCATGGGGCCGTCCACCGCGTCGACCAGCAGGAGCACGCTGTCCGCCATGGACAGTACGCGCTCGACCTCGCCACCGAAGTCGGCGTGGCCCGGGGTGTCGATGATGTTGATGCGATAGTCCCGCCAGAGGATGGCGGTGTTCTTGGCGAGGATCGTGATGCCCCGCTCCTTCTCGATGGCGTTCGAGTCCATGGCCCGCTCGGGCAGCTGGACCCGGGCATCGAGGGTGTCCGACTGGCGCAGCAACTGGTCCACGAGTGTCGTCTTGCCGTGGTCCACGTGGGCGATGATGGCGATGTTCCGGAGCCGGGAAGTCGCCCGGGAAGCATCGGGAGCCGTGGGGTCTGTCATGGGGGTAGCCGGGGGGACGGAAGGCCGCGGATTATAGAGGGGCGCGGCCCCCGGCGCACGGCCGTGTGACCGGCACCGCGCCGGGGCGGCGCCCGGGCGGTGTAACATCACAGCCTGCCTGGCCGCACGGATCCCCCGCAGATGGCATTGCAGCGCAGTCACCGGCCGTTCATCGTCCTGGTCCTGGCGGCCCTGGCCGCCGGCTGCAGCACCCCGCCCCGAGTGCCAGACCCCGTGGCTGCCCGCGTCCCGGCGGTGCCCACCGAAACCGCCGACCCGGTCCGCGCCCAGGCGGTGTTCACGGCCCTGCAGATGGTCGGGGTGCCTTACCGCTGGGGCGGCGCGACGCCCACGGGCTTCGACTGCAGCGGCCTCGTGCAGTACGCCTACTCCAATGCGGGACTCCGCCTGCCCCGCACGGCCGCCGCCCAGATGGATGCCTCGACGCCGGTCACCCTCGAGAACGCGGAGGCCGGTGACCTGCTGTTCTTCCGGGACGGCAGCCGGACCTCCCACGTGGCGATCTACCTCGGGGACGGCCGCTTCATCCACGCGCCGAGCACGGGCCGGGAGGTGTCCCTGGACAGCTTCGGCAACGCCTACTGGCGCATGCGCTTCGCCCGGGCGGGCCGCGTCGGCAGCTGAGCGGGTCGCCCTGTAGGAGCGCCTTCAGGCGCGAAGGGGCCTGGCCTTGGTCGCGAGTACGCTCATGCCGGCCAGGCCCCTTCGCGCCTGAAGGCGCTCCTACAGGGACAGGGCCAGGTTGCCGGCGGCGAGGGCGATCAGCAGGCCCCAGGTGAGCATCACTCCTGTGAAGCGGCCCGGGCTGCGGCCGGAGCTGCCGGTGAGGCCGACGGCGTGCAGCAGCCGGGCCACTACCAGCAGGGCACCCCCCGTGTGCACCGCCCCGGCGGGGCCGCCACCCGCCTCGTAAAAGGCGAGCAGCAGCAGGGCGAACGGCACGTACTCGGCGAAATTGCCGTGGATGCGCACGGCGCGTTCCAGCTCCGGGCTCTCGCCGGTACCGAGCCCGACCTTGAAGCGCAGGCGGCGCATTGCCACCCGGAAGCTCAGCACGACGTAGAGGATCGCGAGCACGCTCGCGTAGCTGGCCGAAATCGGGACGGGCATGACGCTCTCCTAGCCGGGTGGATCCAGGTGGTGGCGAAACTGCTCCCGCAGCTCGCGTTTGCTGACCTTGCCGGTGCCGGTATGGGGCAACGATGCGACGAAGACCACGTCGTCCGGCACCCACCAGCTCGCGACGCGGCCGGCCAGGTAGGCGAGCAGATCGTCACGCGACACCGTCTCGCCGGGCTTGCGCACCACGACGAGCAGTGGCCGCTCGGACCACTTCGGGTGGGGCACGCCGATGACCGCCGCCTCGGCGACGGCCGGGTGGCCGGCCGCCAGGTTCTCGAGCTCGATGGAACTGATCCACTCCCCGCCGGACTTGATCACGTCCTTGGTCCGGTCGGTGATCTGCAGGTACCCGGCGGGATCGATCGTCGCCACGTCGCCCGTGTCGAACCAGCCATCCACCGTGTGGGACGGACTCTGTGCCACGCCGTAGTAGCCGCTGGCGACGAAGGGGCCGCGGACCTGCAGCGATCCAAACGTCCGGCCGTCCCGGGGCAGCTCGTGGCCCGTGTCATCGACGATGCGCAGCTCGATGCCGTAGACACCCCGCCCCTGCCTGGCCCGCAGGGCCCGCTCGGCCGCCAGGTCCAGCCGGTCCTCGCCGGCCCGGGGGCTGTTGAAGGCCCCGAGCGGCGAGGTCTCGGTCATGCCCCAGGCGTGGTGGGTCGCGACGCCATGACGCTCCCGGAACTCGTCGATGACCGCGGGCGGACAGGCAGCGCCGCCCACCACGGTGCGCTTCAGGCTCGGCAGCTTCGCGCCGGTGGCGGCCAGGTGCTGCAGGAGGGCCAGCCACACCGTCGGCACGCCGAGCGCGAGGGTGACCTGCTCGCCGTTGATGAGGTCCACCAGGGTGGCGGGATCGCCGGCGCCGCGGCCGGGGAGCACGAGCTTCGCCCCCGCCATGGGCGCGACGAAGGGCACGCCCCAGGCGTTGACGTGGAACATCGGCACCACGGGCAGCACGGTGTCCCGGGCGGTGACCCCCATGACGTCCGCCCCGAGCGCGGCGAGCGCGTGCAGCACGGTGGACCGGTGGCTGTAGAGCACGCCCTTCGGATCACCCGTGGTGCCGGAGGTGTAGCAGAGCGCGCTGGCCGCGTGCTCGGGCAGGTCGGGCCAGGCGTAGCGGTCGTCCTCGCCCGCCAGCATCGCCTCGTAGCCCCGGGCCGTGTCGAGGAGCGGCGCCGGCTGGGGCGGCGGCAGGTGGTCCGGGCCCGTCAGCCAGACGATGGCGCGGACGTGGGTGAGATGTGGCGTCACCCGGGCGAGCAGCGGGGCGAACTCCGGCGCGACGAACAGCACCGGGGCACCGCCGTGATTGATGATCCAGGCGATCTGCTCCGGCAGCAGGCGGGGATTGACGGTGTGCAGGACCCGGCCGGAGCAGGCCACGCCGTAGAAGAGCTCCAGGTGACGGAAGTCGTTGAAGGCGAGCGTGGCCACCCGGTCCCCGGTCGCGAGGCCGGCACGGTCCAGCGCCCGGGCGAGGCGGGCCGCGCGGGTGCCGACCTCCGCATAGGTGGTGCGGTGCCGCGGGTGGTCCGCGGTGATCGAGACCACCGACTGGTCACCGTGGTTCCGCACCGCGTGGCGCAGGATGCCCGTGATCGTCAGCGGCACGTCCATCATCAGTCCCTGCATGCCATTCATCCTCGCACGAAGTCCGCCAGGTCCGCCCACTCCCCGCCCCCGACCCTGGGGTCGAAGAAACCGAAGTGGCCGATGGGGGCGCCGGACGGGTTGCGGGCGGGCACTGCGATGAAGTCCCGTTCGGCGTGGGGAAACCAGTCGTGCCAGGCGCGCACGGCCCGCTCCGGCGCCAGGTCGTCGCCGGCGATCCAGTAGGTGCGCAGACGGCAGCGCACGTCTCCGTGGTACTGGGGCTGGGGTCCGACCCGGGGGCTGCGGATGTAGTCCGGGTCCCTGCCCCACTCGGCCCACTGCCGCGCGACGCCCGCGGGGAGGTCCTGGCCGAGCCCGAGCCGGGCGGCGGGGAAGCGGCCGGACGGACCCGCCAGCAGCGGGATGGCGAGGTACCACAACGCGAACACCCGGGCCCGCTGGAGTCCGTCCCAGTGGCGCCAGTGGCCGGACTGGGTCGCCACCCCGACCACGGCGTCGAGCGCGCGGACTTCCGGCGCGATGCCGAGCAGCTGGCCCCCCACCGAGTGCCCGAGCGCGACCACCCGCTCCGGCCTGCGCTCCGCTCTCAGCCACCGGACCACGGCGGGAAAGTCGCGGCGGCCCCAGTCCTCGAGCCGCACCGAGTCTGCGCGCGCCGGATCGACGACGGACTCGCCCATGCCCCGGTAGTCATAGGTCACCGTGCCGATGCCGCGGTCCGCCAGAAAGCCGGCCAGGTGGCGGTAGAAGCGCCGGCGCACGCCCATCGCCGAGTTGATGACCAGCCAGGTGCGCGCCGCGTCGGGTCCATGGACGGTGGCCTTCAGGACCTGGCCGTCCCCGGCCGTGACCGCGACGTCGGTGGTCACGGGGCCGCCGCCGCGGCGCCGGCCGCGATGAGGGCGTCGATGTCCCCGGCGGTGTACCCCGCCTCGGCCAGCACCGCGCGGGTGTCGGTGCCTGGCAGCACGGGAGGCCGGGGTGGCCCGGGCGGCGTCCCGCCGAAGCGGGGCGCCGGCGCGGCCTGCAGCACGCCGCCCACGCTGACGAAGCTGCCGCGGGCCACGTGGTGCGGGTGACCTGCCGCCTCGTCGAGCGTGAGCACCGGCGCGACGCAGGCGCCGGTGCCCTCGAGCAACGCACACCACTCGTCCCGGCTCCGGGTCCGGAACACGGCGGCGAGCTCCGCCTTGAGGCCCGGCCAGTCCGGGTCGGGCACCGGGCCGGCACCGAGGCCGTGGGCGCCGAACCGGGCGGGGTCGAGGCCCGCGAGGCGGATCAGCTCCGCATAGAAGGCGGGCTCCAGCGCCGCCACCGCCAGGTAGCGGCCATCGGCGGTCTCGTAGGTCGCGTAGTAGTGGGCCGCGCCGCCGAGGAAGTGCGTCCCCGTGCCGCCGTCGAAGAGCCCGGCGGCCCGGAACCCGTGGAACATGGCCATCTGCGCGTTGATGCCGTCGAGCATCGTGGCGTCCACGACCTGGCCATGCCCGGAGCGCACCGCCGCGAGCAGGGCGGAGACGAGTCCGAAGGCCAGTAACAGGCCACCGCCGCCGAAGTCGCCGACCAGGTTGAGTGGCGGCACCGGCGGCTCGCCGGCCCGGCCGATGGCGTGCAGCGCGCCGGTGAGGGCGAGGTAGTTGAGGTCGTGGCCGGGCGCGGCCGCAAGCGGACCCTCCTGGCCCCAGCCGGTCACCCGGCCGTAGACGAGGCGCGGATTGCGGGCGAGGCACACGTCCGGGCCGAATCCCAGTCGCTCCGCGACGCCGGGCCGGAAGCCCTCGATCAGCGCGTCGGCCTGGCCAGCGAGTGCGAGCAGCGCCGCGAGGCCATCGGCGTGCTTGAGGTCGAGGACGACGCTGCGCCGGTTCCGCCGGAGCGGGTCGACGGTCGCGAGGGGCGCCCCGCCGGGCCGGTCGATGCGGATGACCTCGGCGCCCAGGTCGCCCAGCAACATGCCGCAGAACGGCCCCGGGCCGATGCCGGCAACCTCCAGGACGCGGAGTCCGGCGAGGGGGCCCATCAGTTGTTCGGGGACGGTTTCCGCCGCGGGTCGAGCCCGATGGCGCGGGCAATGATCTCCCGCATGACTTCCGATGAGCCGGCGTAGATCCGGGACACGCGGGCATCCCGGTACATGCGGGAGATGCGGTACTCGTCCATGTAGCCGGCGCCGCCGTGGAGCTGCACGCACTCGTCGGTCACGCGGCCCTCGAGCTCGCTGCAGAAGAGCTTGGCCCGGGCCACCTCGTCGGCGGAGAGCCGGCCGGCGTTGAACTCCATCACGCAGTGGTCCACGAAGACCTGGGCGATGTCGATCTCCGTGCGCATGTCCGCCATCTTGAAGCGGTTCACCTGGAAGTCCGCCACGGCCTGGCCGAAGATCCGCCGCTCCCGGATGTAGTCGAGCGTGAGGTCGAAGGCCACCTGGGCCGCCGCCACGTACTGGGCCGCGGAAATCAGCCGCTCCTCCACCAGGTACTGCATCAGGTAGTAGAAGCCGCGGGTGGGATCGCCCAGCACGTTGCCCTTCGGCACCCGCACGTTGGCAAAGAACAGCTCGGCCGTGTCCTGGGAGTTCAGCCCCATCTTCTTCAGGTTCCGCCCGCGGGAGAAGCCCTCCATCCCGCGTTCGACCAGGAACAGGCCGAGTTGCCGGTCGCCGCCGGTGCGGGCAGCCACGACGAACAGGTCGCCGTTGATGCCATTCGAGATGTAGGTCTTGGCGCCGTTCAGCAGCCAGTGGTCGCCCCGGTCCTCGGCCCGGGTCTTCATGCCGGCGAGGTCGCTGCCGGCACCGGGCTCGGTCATGGCGATGCCGAGGATGGTCTCGCCACGGGCGCAGCCCGGCAGGAAGCGCTGCTTCTGCTCCTCGGTGCCGAGTCCCTCGATGTAGGGTGCGACGAGCCGGGAGTGCAGGGTGAAGTAGAGGCCGCTGTCGCCGTGGCGCAGGTTCTCCTCGAGCAGGATCTGCTCGTAACGGAAGTCCCGGATGCCCGCGCCCCCGTACTGCTCGGGGGCCTGCATGAGCAGGAGCCCTTCCTCCCCGCCCCGCCGGTAGATCTCCCGGTCGATCTGCCCCGCGGCGTGCCAGCGGTCCCGGTGGGGCTCCACTTCCTTCCGGAAGAAGCGGCGCACCGAGTCCCGGAACATGTGGTGCTCGGGCTCGAAGTGCCGGCGCTCCATGAGGTCAGGCGGCGCTGCGGGACTTGCCGGCGGGCGGCCGCGGGTAGAAGGGCTCGTTGCGCTTCGCGCGCTCCCGGAGGGACTCGGGCACCCGGAAGCGCGGGCCGTGGGCCGCAGCGAGGCGGTCGCACTCGGCCACGAACTGCGGCAGCCCCACGGTCTCGATGAAGGACAGCGTGCCGCCGGTCCAGGGCGGGTAGCCCCAGCCGAGGATGGAGCCGAGGTCCGCGTCGGCGGGCTCCGTGACCACGCCTTCGTCGAGGCAGCGGAAGGACTCCAGCGCCTGGATGTAGAGCAGGCGCTTCTTCACTTCTTCCACTTCGGGCTGCCGGGCGGCGGGCGGGTAGACGCCCGCGATGCCGGGCCAGAGGAACTTGCGGCCATCCTTCGGATACTCGTAGAAGCCCTGGCCCGACTTCTTCCCCTTGCGACCGAGCTCCCCGGCGAACTTCAGCGCGACGCCGATGGCCGAGGGACCCGCCCAGGCATCTCCCAGGTCCTTCTTCGTCTGCTGGTAGATCTTCACCGACAGCTCGAGGCTCACCTCGTCGTGCACGGCCAGCGGGCCGACGGGCATGCCGGCCTGCTTGCCCGCGTTCTCGATCAGCGCCGGCAGCACGCCCTCCTCGAGCAGTGCCATGCCCTCGTTGGCGTAGGTCATGAACACCCGGCTCGTGTAGAAGCCCCGGCTGTCGTTGACCACGATGGGTGTCTTGCGGATCTGCGCCACGTAGTCGAGCGACCGGGCCAGCGCCTCGCTGGAGGTCTGGCGGCCCAGGATGATCTCGACGAGGGGCATCTTGTCGACGGGCGAGAAGAAGTGCAGGCCGATGAAGCTGGCCGGGCGCGCCGAGGCCTCCGCGAGCCCGGTGATGGGCAGCGTCGAGGTGTTGGACGCGAAGATGGTGGTCTCCCCCACCACCGCCTCGGTCTGGCGCGTGACGCCGGCCTTGATGTCCCGGCTCTCGAATACCGCCTCGATCACCAGCTCGCAGCCCTCGAGGTCCGCATAGTCGGTGGTCGGGTGGATGCGGTCGAGGACCGCCGCCATGCCGGCCGCCGTCTCCCGGCCCTGGTCGACCCGCTTCTGGAGCAGCCCGCGGGAGTAGTCCTTGCCCTTGTCGGCGGCCTCCCGGGTGGTGTCGAGCAGCACCACGTCCATGCCGGCCCGGGCCGAGACGTAGGCGATGCCGGCCCCCATCATGCCGGCGCCGAGCATGCCGAGGCGCGTGACCTTCGACTTCGGCACGCCAGCCGGGCGCCGCACCAGCTTTTCCGCGGCACCCTTGCTGATGAACAGCGTGCGGGTCATGTTGCGGTAGACAGGATCCTGGAGCAGGCGCGTGAAGTAGCGCGCCTCGATCCTGAGGCCGGTGTCGAAGGGCACGATGCTGCCCTCGTACACGCTGGACAGGATCGAGATCGGCGCCGGGTAGTTGTGCTGGGTCTTGTCGGCGATGAGGGCGCTGCCCGCCATGAAGGTCTGCATGGCGCCGGGGTGCATGGCCCCCGCCCCGCCGGGCCAGCGGAAGCCCTTCTTGTCCCAGGGCTGGACGGGGTCCGGGGACTCCTTCAGCCAGCGGCGCGCGGCCGCGACCACGTCGGCCGCCGGGGCCAGCGCGTGGACGATGCCGAGGGCCCTGGCCTTCGCCGGCTCCACGTGGGTGCCCTGGGTCATCAGCTCCAGCGCGGGCTGGATGCCGATGAGCCGCGGCAGCCGCTGGGTGCCGCCGGCGCCGGGCAGGAGGCCCACCTGGACCTCGGGCAGGCCCACCACCGCCTTCGGGTCGTCGGCCAGCACCCGGTAGTGGCAGGCGAGGCAGAGCTCCAGGCCGCCGCCGAGGGCGGTGCCGTTGATGGCGGCGGCGACGGGCTTGCCGCAGGTCTCGAGCTTGCGGAGCGCCGCCGAGTAGCGGCTGATCTCGCGCATGAGCTCCCGGCCGGGGATGCCGCTGTCGTAGAGGTGGACGATGTCCATGAGGTCGGCGCCGGCGATGAACGCGGGCTTGCCGGAGGTGAGGATCGCGGCCTTGATGGCCGGGTCCGAGGCGATGCGGTCGACGGCGGCGGCGAGCTCCGCGGTCAGGGCCGGGGTGATCACGTTCATCGACCGGCCGGGCAGGTCGATGGTGATGGTGGCGACGCCGTCGCCGTCCACGTCGATGCGGATGGCCTGGTTCGTGTCGGCACTCATGGGCTACACCCGCTCGATGATGGTGGCGGTGCCCATCCCGGCACCGATGCACAGCGTGACGAGCGCCGTGGCCTTGCCCCGCCGCTCCAGCTCGTCGAGGACCGTGCCGAGGATCATCGCCCCGGTGGCCCCGAGGGGATGACCGAGGGCGATGGCGCCGCCGTTCACATTGATACGGTCGTGGGGGATCGCGAAAATCTGCATGTAGCGCAGCACCACGGACGCGAAGGCCTCGTTGAGCTCGAAGAGGTCGATGTCCTTCGCCTGCATCCCGCAGCGCTTCAGCACCTTGTCGGTGGCCGGGCCGGGGCCGGTGAGCATGATCGTGGGCTCGGAGCCGACCGAGGCGAAGCCGACGATGCGGGCACGGGGCTTGAGCCCCAGCGCCTTGCCGATCTCCCCGGAACCCACCAGCACGCCGGCGGCACCATCCACGATCCCCGAGGAGTTGCCGCCGGTGTGCACGTGGTCGATGCGCTCGACCTCCGGGTAGCGCTGCAGGGCCACCGAGTCGAAGCCGAACTGCTCGCCCATGGTGGCGAAGGCGGGCTTGAGCGAGGCGAGGCCCTCCAGGGTGGTGTCGGCGCGCAGGTGCTCGTCCCGGTCGAGCAGCACCTGGCCGAGGGCGTCGGTGACGGGCAGGACGGACTGCCGGAACCAGCCGGACTGCCAGGCGTGGGCCGCCCGCTTCTGGCTTTCCAGGGCATAGGCGTCGCAGTCCCGGCGGCTGATGCCGTACTTCGTGGCGATGAGGTCGGCGCCGATGCCCTGGGGCGCGAAGTAGGTGCGATAGGCGACCTGGGGGTCGCTCGCCATCGCGCCACCGTCCGAACCCATGGGCACGCGGGACATGGACTCGATGCCCCCGCCGATGCAGAGGTCCGACTGGCCGGACAGGACCTGGGCGGCCGCCGTGTTCACGGCCTCGAGGCCCGAGGCGCAGAAGCGGTTCAGCTGCTTGCCCGGCACGTTCTCGGCGTAGCCGGCGTTCAGGACCGCCACCCGGGCGATGTCGGCCCCCTGCTCGCCCACGGGCGACACGCAACCCATGATCACGTCGTCTAGCCGGCTGGTATCAAGCTGGCTGCGCTCCTTGAGGGCACGCAGCACCTGGGTCACCAGCTCGATGGGCGTCACCTCGTGGAGGGCGCCATTGGACTTGCCGCGGCCCCGGGGGGTGCGTACGTGGTCGTAGATGAAGGCTTCGGGCACTGGGTTCCCCTGTCGTTCTTGGTTTCGGGGCGGCCCCGCCGCAGCAGGGCACTGGAACCCAAGACTACGTCAGACGGTCCCGAGGTACCACTCGTAGTCGAGTCCCGGGACCTCGGCGTGGTACGCCTCGGCCTCGAAGCGTCGGGCAGCACTGAAGACCCGGCAGAACTCCGCGCCCAGGTATTCGGGCCACAGGACGCTGGCATCGAAGGCCGCCAGCGCGCCTTCCCAGCGGGGCGACGGCCCGGCCGGGGGCTGCACGGGCTCGCCTTCCCGCACCATGGGTGGTGGCTCGATGCGACCCGTGATGCCCGCATGGGCGGCAGCCAGCAGCGCGGCCATCGCCAGGTAGGGGTTGCAGTCCGCGCCCGCCACCCGGTGCTCGAGCCGGACGTTGGCGTCGTCCGAGGAGGGAATGCGCAGCGCCACCTGCCGGTGGTTGGGACCCCAGTTGGGCGCGATCGGCACGAAGAAACCGGGCCGGAACCGGCGATAGGAATTCGCGTTCGGGGCGAAGATGGCCAGCGACTCGGGGATCGCGGCGAGCATGCCGCCCACGGCGTGGCGCAGGGTCTCTGGCCAGGCCTCGGGCGTGGTCGCTGGCGGCGCGGGGGCGAACACGTTGCGCCCCGCCCGGTCGAGCAGGCTGAAATGCACGTGCATGCCCGAGCCGTCCAGGTCACGGAAGGGCTTCGCCATGAAGGTCGCGGCGAGCCCCTGCTGGCGGGCGACACCGCGGATCAGTCGGCGCAGCAGGATCGCCTGGTCGCAGGCCGCGAGGGCGTCGTCCACGTGGTGCAGGTTGATCTCGAACTGGCCGGCACCGTATTCGGACACCATTGCTCCCGCCGGCACCCGCTGGACGGCGGCAGCCGCCTCCACCTGGGTGAAGAAACCGTCCAGGTCGTGGAGGTCCTCGAGGCTGTAGGCGCGCGGGCCCGCCGGGCGGCGCTCGCTGCCGGCGGCGCGCCCGGTACGGGGCCTTGGCACCTCGCCGCTCCAGTCCTCCAGCAGGTAGAACTCGTATTCGACCGCCACCACTGGCGTGAGGCCCAGTTCGGCAAAGCGGGCGAGGACCCCGGCCAGCACGTGGCGGCAGTCCGCGAAGTAGGGGCGCCCGTCCCGCTCGTACATCGAGATCAGGCACTGGCCGAGGGGCGTCCGCGCCCAGGGCACCGGGACCAGGGACCCCGGCACCGGCTGGCAGACGTAGTCCGGGTCGCCGTCGTCGCTGCCGTGGGCGAGGCCGTCGATCAGGGATCCGCGGCTGTCCAGCAGGATGCCCGTGGCGGGGAAGGAGATGCCCTCCCGGAACAGCCCCGGGACCTCACGGCGGCTGATGCGCTTGCCCCGCAGGATCGCATTGAGGTCCGGCAGCAGCAGTTCCACGGCCCGCAGGTCGGGATGCCCCGCGAGAAAACCGGCTGCCTCCGGCGGCACGTCTGCTCGTTTGCTGGTCACGGGCTACCCCCGGGGCGATTCTGACGAATCCCGGCCGCTGCGTCGATCCTGATACCATGCGGCCCGCATGGCCGAGACCCATTCCTTCATCCTGACCGTGGTCTGCCCGGACGCGGTGGGCATCGTCGCCGCCGTAGCCGGCTACCTCACCGCCCAGGAATACTTCATCGAGGAATCCACCCACTTCGGGGACCCGGATACGGGCAGCTTCTTCATGCGCACCCGCTTCGTGCCGCGCCGTGAGGGGTACTCACGGGCCGCCTTCGCGTCCGGGTTCGGGGCCATCGCGGAGCGCTTCGGCATGGACTGGCAGGTCCACGACACGCGCATCCAGCCCCGGGTGCTCATCATGGTCTCGAAGTACGACCACTGCCTGAACGACCTGCTGTACCGCTACCGCACGGGCGCCCTGCGGATGACGGTCCCCGCCATCGTCTCGAACCACATGGACCTCGCGGGCCTCGCGAGCTGGCACAAGGTGCCGTATTTCCACGTGCCAGTGACCCCGGAGACGAAGACAGCCGCCGAGGCGCGTCTCATGGAGATCGCGGAGGACAGCCGGGCCGACCTGGTCGTGCTGGCGCGCTACATGCAGATCCTTTCCCCCGGGCTCTGCGCCCGGTATCCGGGCCGCATCATCAACATCCACCACTCGTTCCTGCCGGGCTTCAAGGGCGCCAAGCCCTACCACGAGGCCCACCGGCGTGGCGTGAAGCTGATCGGCGCCACGGCCCACTACGTCACGGCGGACCTCGACGAGGGCCCGATCATCGAGCAGACGGTGGAGCGCGCTGACCACACCATGTCGCCCGATGACCTCGCCGCCATCGGCCGGGACGTGGAATCACTGACGCTCGCGCGGGCGGTCAAGCTC
The DNA here is from genome assembly GCA_937958785.1 of uncultured Gammaproteobacteria bacterium. Classification (GTDB taxonomy): domain Bacteria; phylum Pseudomonadota; class Gammaproteobacteria; order Steroidobacterales; genus SHZI01. Next base: position 18,630 of record CALGMY010000252.1, read on the forward strand.
CAGCTGGAGCACCGGGTGTTCGTGAACGGGGCGAAGACGGTCGTGCTGCGCTGACGATCTCCCGATGCATGGGCGCCAGGCGGGCCAGCAGCCGGTTCTGGGTCGCCACGGGGACGTCCAGCGCCTCCATGGCGTCGATGAGATCCTCCACCAGCGCATTGAACTCCTTCTCGCTGATGCCCATCCCCCGATGGGTCTCCTCCATCGAACCGCCGGTGTACTCGCAGGGGCCGTCGCTCACCTGGCAGAACTGCTCCTCGAGCAGTCGCCGCAGGCGAGGCACGTTCGCGCCGGCGAACGCCTCGACGATGCGGTCGTCGTCGGCGACGCGCCGGAGGAACTCGTCGACGAGCATCGCGACACCTTCCCGTCCGCCGAGATCCTCGTAGAGGGTGGCGCCGTGGTTCCCCATCGGGATGCAACCCGAAACCGCGATACATGCCGCCAGCACTAGGCCGCCGATGTTCCACGCCCGCATGTCAGTAGCTCGCCTGGATGGATAGATAGGGGCCGTTCTGGTCATCGAGGGTCGCGATGGAGCCCAGTTCCGCCCAGGCCACCACTACCGCCACGTGCTTGCCGGGGAACCAGGCCACGAAGGCGTCGTACCAGTCATCCTCGGCCGCGAAGCCGAGGTTGTCCGGCTTCTGGCGATACTCGACGCCGACGGCGAATTTCCGGTCCAGCAGCACGGCGGCCGACAGCTCGGCCATGAGTTCATGGTCGTCATTGAGGTCGCCGCCGAAGCCGGCGAGGCCGAGCTGGTTGGCGCGGGTCGCCCGGAGGGTGGCATTGAGCAGCAGGTTGCGGCCGAAGGCGCCGCCCAGGAACAGCTTAGTCGCCGCCAGGTAGAAGTCCCAGTCCCGGCTGTCGATCGCACCGATGGCTGCCGGCACCGCGAACTCGCGCGTGTGCTTGTACATGGCGCCCGCCGCCAGCTGTGGCCACCGCGAGTAGACCAGATCCCCGGCCAGCCGGACCTTGATCCCCAGGACATCCTGCCCGAGGTTGCCCGGATCGCTGCCGAGGGCCGGGGTCAGCGCACCGATGTCGAACACCTGCCGCGCGGCGGACAATTCCACCCGGTTCCAGAGATTGAGGGACACCGAGTAGGTGTCGAGCTGGTAATCGTCGGTCTCCACGTGGGTGTAGGCCACGGTAGGCCCGGCCTCGCCCGGGGTGCTGTAGCCGGACAGCACGGCCCAGGGAACGAGCCCCCCGCCCGCGGCGCCCTCCAGGGGCATGGCCCCGCCGGTGGCCAGCAGGCGGCTGCCCGCCCCGGCAGGCGCGGCCCCCAGCGCCGGCAGCAGGACGGCCAGGCACATGATGCTACGCGCGGGACGCAAGGACACTCCCCTCCCCGATCACGATGGGTGCGGCAGCACGCGCGGGAGCCGGGCCTGGTCCGGGATCCTGGCGGGCGAGCCACTCGGCGAATGCGCCCGCGGGCATCGGCCGGCTGATGCAGAACCCCTGGCCGATGTCGCAGCCCATCCCCAGCAGCAGGTCGATCGCAGCCTCGGACTCGACGCCTTCGGCACAGACCACGAGCCCCATGTTGTGTGCAAGCTCGATGGTCGACCGGACGATCAGGGCATCCTCCTGGCTCCCCGTGAGGTTCAGCACGAAGGACTTGTCGATCTTGAGCTCGTGCAGCGGCAGGCTGCGGAGCTGGGCAAGGGACGAGTAGCCCGTGCCGAAGTCGTCGATCGAGAAGTGCACCCCGGCGTCCCGCAGCTGGCGCATCACCTCTCGGGTGTGATGCACGTCGCGGATGACCGTGCTCTCCGTCATCTCCAGCGTAAGCCGTGCGGGCGGGACACCATGGGCGCGGAGAAGCTCCATCAGCCGGCCCGCAAAGCCCTCGGCCGCAAGGTCGAGTGCCGAGACATTCACCGATACGGCGACATCCATGCCCAGCGAACTCCAGCTGCGCATCTGGCGTACCGCCTTGGTCAGGACCAGCTGGGTCAGCTGCCCGATGAGTCCGGACTGCTCGGCCAGGCCGATGAACTCGTCGGGCGCCACCAGGCCCCGGGTCGGGTGGATCCAGCGCACGAGGGCCTCGGCCTGCCGCACGCGCCGGGAGCGCAGGTCCATCTTGGGCTGGTAGTAGATCTCCATCTGGTCGCTGTCGAGCGCCACCGCCAGCTCGCCGAGCAGGCTGATCCGGCGGAGGTAGCTCTCGTCCTGGCCAGGCGAGTACACATCGATGCTCCGGCCCGCAGAGCGGGCGGCATACATGGCGATCTCGGCCCGCCGGAGCAGGGTCTCCGAATCGTCGCCGTGGACCGGGAAGAGGCAGATCCCGACGGTGACCTCGACCCGTACCTGCGCATCATCGAGCCGCAGGGGATCCACCATCGAATCCACGATGCGCTGGGCCGCCTGCCGGACCGGCGCCTCGACGAGGCCCTCCAGGAGCAGCACGAAGCCGTTGCCGCCGTAGCGCGCCACGGTGTCCGCCGCCCGGGCCTGGCCCAGCAGGCGCCGGCTGACTTCCTTGAGCAGGGCATCCCCGGTCTGGTGACCCAGGGAGTCATTGACCGCCTTGAAATCGACGATGTCGACCAGCAGGACGGCGCCGGGCAACTGGCCACGGGCGGCGCGCGCCAGCGCCACGTCTATCCGGTCACGGAGTGCCAGCCGGTTGGGCAGGCCGGTCAGGCCATCGTGCTGGGCCTGGTGCAGGATGCGTGCCTCCCTGTGCGCGATCCCCTCCTGCATGTCGTTGAAGGCGCTGGCCACGAGCCCGAACTCGTCATCCCGGGACATGGCCACCCGCTCACCGTAGAAGCCGCCAGCTATGCGTCGCGCCGCCCCGGCGAGTTCCCGCAACGGCCGCGTGACGCTGCTGGACACCAGCCGGGCGGACGCCACGGCAAGTCCGACCGCAATGGCGACGATCACGAGCACCTTCACCACCAGGTCGCGGAGGCCACTCAGCGCGTCATCGAGCGACGCCTGGAGTACTGCGACCACGGGCTGGCCTGCTCCGGCGAGCGGTGACCACAGCGTCAGATAGACGTCGTCGCCGGCCTCGACCTCCGCGGGCCGCCCGCCGCCCATGCCGACGGCTTCGAGCACCGCCGGCACGTCGGCACGGGCATCGCTGCCCAGCGTGGAGGCCAGCAGCGCACCGCCGTCAGCCGGCGCGAACGAGACATCGAGGCTGGTCAGTTCCTTGAAGTTTCCCGCGAGAGCATCGTCGATGACGAAGCCGATGCAGATCCAGCCAATCAGCTCCGGGGCGCGCACCGGCGTCACGACGATCTGGAACGCCCCTGCGCCGGGGATCACGATGGCGCCCGTCGCCGACTTGCCGCTCGCCGCCTCGGCCAGCATGCCGGTAAAGGGGAATCCGTCGACGTCCCCCGGCCGTGCGCTGCCCGTGAAGGCGTGCGTGCTGGTCACGATCGTGGAGTCGCGGGCGATGAAGGCCGCGAGGTCCGCCTTCACACGGCCGCCGTGATTGGCGAGCACCGACTCGATCGTGGCCGTGTCGCTCGTCGCGATAGCCTCCTTGAAGCCATAGTCACTCGCCAGGATCCGGACGGCGGTGGCCAGCTGCGTGGCACGTTCGGCCAGCAGCCGGTCGAACACCCGCTGGCCGACTTCGAGTTCGTGATTGACCTTCTCGAGCGCGTCCTCCCGGAGCGCATCGAGGGATGCGACGACGGTGATGGACTGTACGAGCGCCACGAGCCCGACGATCACGAGGAAGATGCGGTTACCGAAGCTGCGTGTGGCCATGGCCTGCACCACTCAGCGCTCCTGGTCGCCCGCGGAGCGGCGCTGGAACCTGGCCGTCAGGGGATCATCGCCGGTCGGCATCTGGGGGGGCAGCGGCCTGGCAGCGACGACCTCGGAGAGTCGGCTGTCGCCATTGACGTCCAGCGTGCCGGGTCGGACGACCGGCGTGCCGCCGAGCCCGGGGTGCCACATCACGATGGCGTACGCGCCGTCCGGCAGCTCCAGGGGGGCTACGCCCGCCGCACCCG
>CALGMY010000253.1 GCA_937958785.1 uncultured Gammaproteobacteria bacterium
CCTGGCCGGCAACGCCGCCCAGCCGATCCGCCGGTACATGGACAGCATGTTCGCGCGGCGCTCCTTCAAGGAAAGCCTGACCGACGTCGAAGTGGAGATGCGCCAGTAACCACTCCCAAGCGGCCCTACCTGCTGCGGGCCCTGCACCAGTGGATCACCGACAACGGCCAGACGCCGCATCTGGTCGTGGACGCCAGCCAGCCCGGGGTCCAGGTGCCGGAGCAGCACGTGCAGGACGGCCGCATCATCCTCAACGTCAGCTACTCCGCCACAGGCCGGCTCGACCTCGCCAACGACGCCGTCCGTTTCGATGCGCGCTTCGGTGGTGTCCCGCGTTCCGTGATGGTGCCCATGGCTGCCGTCCTTGGCATCTACGCCCGCGAGACCGGGGAGGGGCTGGTGTTCCCCGCCGAGGAATACGGCAGCCCGGGTGACGATGTGCCGCCTCCCGACGCACCCTCACCGCCGTCCCCGGGGCGGCCGGCCCTCAAGATCGTCAAGTAGGAGCGGCTTCAGCCGCGACCGCTGCCCGCCTTCCCTTGGTCGCTAGATGAACACGCTCCTGTCGGGGAGCCGGGCAGCGGTCGCGGCTGACGCCGCTCCTACCCGTCGCCGTAGAGGGTCTGGTCGATCCCGTCGCACAGGCAGTGGATGATCACGAGGTGGACCTCCTGGATCCGGGCCGTACGTTCGTCGGGGACGCGGATTTCCACGTCCCCCGGCCGAAGTGCGCCCGCCAGCCGGCCGCCGTCCCGTCCCGTCAGCGCGACCACCCGCATTCCCCGGTCGTGGGCCTCGTCGATCGCCGCCACGACGTTCGGTGAATTGCCCGAGGTCGAGATGGCGAGCAGGGCATCACCCGGGCGCCCGAGCCCTGCTACCTGCCGCGAGAACACCTGGCCGTAGTCACGGTCGTTGGCGATGGAGGTGAGGGTCGAGGAGTCGGTGGTCAGCGCGATCGCCGCGAGGCCCGGACGCTCCCGCTCGAACCGGTTGAGGAGTTCCGAGGAGAAGTGCTGGGCATCCCCCGCGGAACCGCCGTTGCCACAGCAGAGGATGCGGCCCCCGGCCCGGAGCGTCGCGGCGAGCAACAGTGTCGCCTCGGCAATCGCGGGGAGCAGTACGGCCTGTGCGGCCCGCTTGGCGGCAATGCTGCCGGCAAAGTGGTCGCTGATCCGGTCCGTCAGGGACATGGGCTGCTCCGTTCGCGGAAGGCTGCATGATACGGCGGTTGCTTACCGGGCTGCCATGTCGTCGAGCGTGAACGCCGCCCGGTTCCAGCGGAGGGTCGGTGCCGCCAGTTCCCCGATCACCTCCACCACGTCGAAGCGCACGGGCCAATCGGCGTACTGCCGGTGCCGGAGCAGGAAGTACCGGGTTGCGCCGACCAGGCGTCGCTGCTTGCGCCAGCCGACGGTGGCTGCGGGCGTGGCCACGGCCGTCCGCCGCCGGCTGCGTACCTCCACCACGACGAGAACCCCGCCCTGGAGCATCACGAGGTCCAGTTCACCGAAGCGGCAGCGGAAATTCCGCGCCACCGGCTGCAGGCCTTGCGTCGCGAGGTGCCTGGCCGCGAGCGCCTCGGCCGCCTGGCCGTGCAGGAGATGGCTCGAGACGGGTGCCACCGCCCGGGCCGGCGTGGATCAGGGATCGATGGCGGTGATGGCCGGCGCGGTCGCGTCCGGCAATGGCACGGCCCGGCCGCCGCGGACCTGGGCGAAGGACAGGCGCCGGTGAATGCGTCCCGCCGGGTCGGCGTAGAGGACTCCCGTAACGCCACGGAAAGTGCCGGTGTCGAGCGGGATGGGGAATGTGGACTGCACGATAACCGGCAGCAATTGCCGCGCATCGTAGCCGAGACCGTAGAGCCGGGATGCGGTGAGCGCCTGGCGGCCCCAGTGGCGGACCAGCCCGCTCTTGGCCGCGAGGGCCCGGTCGTCCGGTGCAATGACCCAGGGGCTGTCCGGGAAGATCACGCCATTCAGGTCATCGGCCTCGGACGAGCCGTCGTCCCATATCGCTGAGGTGCTGTACGTGGGAAGGTCTGCGGCACCGAAGAACTTGAGTTGCGGCACGAGCTGGCGGCCATTGCTGCTGTTGCTGGCCAGGAATAGTAGGTCGGCATCGGGGCGGCGTCCCGGTCCAAAAGCCAGGCTTTCGGCCGGATTTGCGGGACTCGCCGGCACCGGTCGGGCCTCCGTCGTCTGCAGGAGGCTGCGGATCGGCTGGGAGTAGTCGGCCGTCCCGGGCAGGTAGGTCCGGCTGTCCACGATGACCCCGCCGCCGCGGGCGAATTCCGCCGAGAATGCCGCCAGCAAGCGCTGGCCCCAGTCGCTGGCCGGCACCAGGACCAGGGCGCGGCGCTGGCCGAGCGCGGTGGCCCGCAGGGCAACCTGCCGGGCCTCGTCTTCCGGTGCGAGTCCGAACTGCCACAGCCCATTCACGCGGGCCTCGTCGTCGCCCAGGGTGTTCAGGGCCAGCACAGGCATCTGGCCGGGCATGCTCTCGGCCGCAAGCTGCGCCAGGGGCGCCAGGGCCTGCAGGGTTTCCTTGAGGAGCGGGCCGACGAACGCCCGGGCGCCGGCTTCGAGGGCCTGCCGGTGGGCTTCGGCGCCGCTCACCCTGGCCTCGTCGATGAACATCACGTTGAAGCGCTGTCCGGGAGGCGCCTCCAGGGACGCGGCGATGAAGCCATCGCGTACCGCTGTCCCGAGCGGCTCCTGGCGGCCGGAAAGCGGGACCAGCAGGGCCACGAGGGGCGCATCGGGAGCGGCTGCCGCGCGATCCCCGCCGTCGGCGAGGCGCGCATCGGAGGCAATCGCCGGGCTGGCGGGCGGTGCTGCGGGATCCCCGGTGCCTGGCGGTTGCAGTGGCTGGCAGGCTGCTCCGACAATCACCGACATGAGCGACAGTGCGAGCACCACCCGCGGGCCGGGCGAGAACGCGGAACCGGAGGAGACCCGGCCCACGCCGCGACTGCGGCCCGGGACCCTGTATGTGGTGGCGACGCCCATCGGCAACATGGCTGACTTGAGTCCGCGAGCGCGGGAAATTCTTGGTGGCGTGACGCTGGTTGCTGCGGAGGATACGCGCCACGCTGGCCAATTGCTAACCCGCGCCGGGATCCGGGCCCGGCTCATGTCATTGCACGAGCACAATGAGTCGGCGCGGGTTGCCGAGGTCATTGCCCGCCTGCAGGCGGGCGACAGCGTGGCGCTCGTCAGTGACGCGGGGACGCCGTTGATCAGTGACCCCGGGTATCGCCTGCTCGCCGCGCTGCGTGCCGAAGGGCTGGCCGCGAGTCCCGTCCCCGGGCCGTGTGCCGCGATTGCCGCGCTGTCCGTCGCCGGACTCCCCACCGACCGCTTCTACTTCGAGGGATTCCTGCCCGTCCGCCCCGCTGCGCGGCGGGCCCGCCTTGGCGAGCTCGCGGGTGTGGCGGCTACCCTCGTGTTCTACGAGTCGGCGCAACGCCTGCCCGACGCACTGGCGGATGCCGAGGCGGTGTTTGGCGCCGGGCATGCAGCGGCCGTGGGGCGCGAACTCACCAAGCTGCACGAAACCGTGTACCGGGGCACGCTCGCCGGGATCCGTGCGGCACTGGCTGCCGATCCGGGCAGCGGTCGGGGCGAATGCACCTTCCTGCTGGCGGGGCGGGCGTCGACGGCAACGCCCGGGGACGACGAGCTCGCGCGTGTCGTCCGGATCCTCGCCGCCGAACTGCCCGCATCTCAGGCCGCCAGCCTCGCGGCCCGCATCACGGGCGCGTCGCGCCGGGACGCCTACCGGCTGGCCAGTGGTCAGCGTTCAGGCGACCCGGACGCCGTCGCGGAGGAGTGATTCGCGGCGGGGTCCAGCAACCGGTCGGCGTGCAGCCGGTCGGCGATGCCGATACCGATCTCGGCCACTGCCATTTCCCTCGAGGCGAGCCCGTCGGCGCGGGTCTTCAGGCTGTAGACCAGTCCGGCATCACGGGTGGCGAACAGGCGCGACTCGAGTTCGGCCGTCCCGCTGATCGTGAACACCGAGGGGGCCGTCTCGAATTCCCCGTAGATGACGGGGACCCCGTAGGCGCCCCAGTAGCCATAGCCATAGTCGAACCCGGTGCCCGTGGCCTTGTAATAGCCGGCGCCGCGGGTGTCGGCGGTGCCACCTTCCTTGACGCCGGCTGAGACGGCCACGAGGCTGGTGGCCACCACCGCATCCGCGCCAGCGCTCGCCACGGCCTTCTCGACCCCCTCCCGGGTCAGCCGCTCGCCGGTGTCCATCACCGAACAGCTCATGGTGGCCTTTACCCCGCGACTGCGGAGGCTCGCCGCCAGCGCCTGTTCGAACGCACAGCGCTGGTTCACGTCCGGGCTGACCCCGACGACGAGGTAGTTCGCGAACCCCCCGCGGTGTGGCGAGTCGGGATTGAACGCTCCGTCGACGCGCACTCCCGGCACGCAGCCTGCAAGGGCCATGGCGATCAGGGGGAGCAGGGTGCTGGTTCTCATGGGCTCTCCGTGAACTCGGCCCAGAACAGGCCGCGAAATTCGCCAACCGAGAATCCCGTCGCCGCATCCTGCGGGTACAGGTCGCGCAGCCTGCTTGCCACGGGTTCTGCGAGCGCGGATCCGTGGCAACCCAGGCACAATGGTTGAACGCTGATCGGCTCGACGTAGCCCCAGTGGCCGGGACCCAGCTCCACGACACGCGGGGCCGTCCCGGTCGATTGGGTGTAAATCCCGAGGAGGGGCCGCACCCAGTCCCGGGGCGCATTGGCCGGATTGCGCAACCGATGGCTGGTACGACCCACCTCCACCCGTGTGCCTGCCGGTGCCGGCACGGCGGTGTCGCGGGCGATGGCAGGGGCTTCGACCTGGCAGACTTCGAGTGCCGCGAGGGGCCCGCGGGCGAGTCCCGACTGCAGGGCCGCCTGCAGCGCGGCCTGGAACGGCGCTATTGCAGCGCGACCCGCCGCCAGCCGGGCAGCTTCGTCATCGGCCGGGAGGGCGGAGCTCCCCAGGCCAAGCAGCAAGACAGGCAGTATTCCGGGCATCCGTGAGTTTCCTGAGCGCGCCGGAAGTATGCGGCATTTGGGCCTATAATTATTGTGCGAGCCGGCCAGGCAGTCGCTCGTGTGCGTGCACACGGGAGGAAAGTCCGGGCTCCGGCGGGCAGGATGCCAGGTAACGCCTGGGAGGCGCGAGCCTACGGAAAGTGCCACAGAAAATAACCGCCCAAGGGCACCGGACCTGGTCCGGCGCCACGGCAAGGGTGAAAAGGTGCGGTAAGAGCGCACCGCGCGGGTGGTAACACATCGCGGCATCGGTAAACCCCATCCGGAGCAAGACCAAATAGGGAAGCAGCGTCCCGCAAGGGAGGCACCGTCGCCCCGCGGGCTTCCGGGTAGGTTGCTCGAGGTCGTTGGTGACAACGATCCCAGAGGAATGACTGTCCACGACAGAACCCGGCTTATCGGCCGGCTCGCACTTATTCCGCCCTTTGTGCCTGCTTTGGCCGGGGTTAGACTTTGGGACTAGCCATGACCCGCGCAAGCATTCTCCGGCTGTTGGTCCTGCTCGCCACGCTGCCGCTCCTGCAGGGCTACGTGCTCTACGACGCCAGCGGCTTCGCCGGCCTCGGCTACACCTGGAACAAGTGGGGCAATCCCGTGGCGGGGACGCCGGCGACGGTGTACTGGAGCCTGATGCCGGTCGGCACCGCCGGGTCGTCCTACTGCGCGCCCGGTTGCACCACCGGCAGCGGTACCAGCACGCTGACCCTTCCCAATTTCTACGACTGGAGCACCCAGAGCTTCCGCAGCCTGAGCCTGGCGAGCCCCGAAGGGCGCAGCTACATCCGCGACGCCCTGCGCTCCTGGGGGGCCACCGCGGGCGTGACCTTCATCGAGATCCCCGCCGACACCGGCGTGCCCATCAACGACCCGGCGGCCGAGCCGCCTGGCACCGGCCAGGTCCGCATCGGCGTATTCGACATGGGATTTGGCGCGCCGGCAGGTGCCGGCTTCGCGGCACCGCCCAATGGCTTCATTCCCAACAGCTCCCAGTTCGCCACCGGGGCGGGCGACGTCATACTGAACAGCACGTACTCGTTCCAGAATCCGCCGGCCGCTGAGGGTGCGCCCCTCGACGCCTTCCCGGCGGGCGGCGGACCCTTCCTGAATGACCTGGCAGGGCTGATCCTGCACGAGGTGGGTCACGCGCTCGGGCTGGACCATTCCGCGGACCCGGCCGCCGTGATGTGTGGCTATCCCCATGCCTGCAGCTACTCCGATCCGGGCACCTACGTGATCAACCGGACACCCGAGCCCGACGACCTGGCAGGCCTGCAGGTGCTCTATGGGCCCGCCGTCGATACCGATGGCGACGGATCTCCCGACGCCATCGACAATTGCGTGCTGGCGCCCAACGTCGACCAGTTCGACGCGGACGGGGATGGTTATGGCAACCGCTGCGACGGGGACCTGAACAACAACGGGGTGGTCAATGCCCAGGACACGGTGATCTTCCGCAGCCGCCTCGGCAGCGGCGACGCCGCCGCGGATCTCAACCACAACGGCGTGGTCAACGCCCAGGACACCGTGATCTTCCGCACCCTCCTGGGTGGCCCGCCGGGACCGTCCGGTCTGACGCCGTGACGGGTCGCGCGCCCTCTTGCGGTGCAAAGAGCGGGGGACCGCCGGACATTATGTAAGGCCACCCTTTCAATTTGCACAATAGACAGGCAGATTCTCTGTCACGAGCCCCGTCTCAGTGCTCGGACAACGACAAGAACGTGGGACAGTTTCGCGAATGAATGCCCGGCCGCCGGATTGGCGATGCCGGAAAAAACAACTTCCAAAAGGATCGGGGGATTTGCACATGAAGACTCTTGGTATCCGGGTCGCACTGGCTGCAGCCGTGACCCTCTTCGGATCGTCGGCGATGGCAGCTGCCCTGGCTACGAACAGCCCGAGCAACGGCCTCACCGGCATCTTCAGCACGACCTTTGCCGGCGCGCTGCCGGCCTGCGGGCCGTCGTCGCCGAGCTACTGCTCCTTCTTCGGTGGCAACCCCACCGCCGGGCAGCTGGCGGCCGTCAGCATCTCGCCCAATCCGACGGGCCTCACGACCAACACGCCCGCTGCCATCCTCGGCGCGGGTGCCGGGTCGTTCCTCAACCTCACCTCGGACGGCATCACGTCCACGCTGGCCGGCGGTACCGTGACCTTCGGCAACGGCTCGATCACCATCGTGCCCTTCGCGACCACGATCGGCGTGACCAACGCGGGCATGGTGCTCGATGCGGCGCCCCAGGTGGCGGCGGTGAATCCCAATGGCACCTCCGAGTTCCTGGTGAACCTGTCGCCGTCGATCGCGGCCGACTTCAGCACCCTGGCGGGTGGCGCCGTGACGAGCTGCGCGGGCCCGGCCTGCGCCGCGCTCGGCTCCCTGAGCCTCGACATGGTCCGCTACCGGCTGTTCGTGCAGTGGGATCCGACCTTCACCAACTTCAATGCCAGCTTCATTGGCCAGACCGGCAACAACGCCATGGTCTATGCCAACCTGAACACGGTGCCGGTGCCGGCCGCCGTGTGGCTGATGGGCTCGGCCCTCGGTCTCCTGGGCCTCGCGCGCCGGAAGGCCGTGGCCTGAGCTGACGTCCATGGAACACGGCCCCGCGGTTCGCCGCGGGGCCGGCTCCCAAACCAAGGATTCTGGGGAACTTCATATGTCACACACTGCAAGCAAGCGCCTCCGGGCCCTGGCTGCGGCGGCGGGACTCTGCGCCGGCCTGGGGGCCGGTACCGCTTCGGCGGCCATCGCGACCCGCACGTTTACCATCGCCACGGCCGACATCGTCGACCTCTACAGCGCCACCTTCGACGCCGCCCTCACGGCCTGCACGGTGCCGGCGGCTGCTGAGTGCACGTTCTTCGGCGGTACGCCCCCGGCGGGCCGCGCCATCGCCATCACGCCCACGGGTAGCGGCAGCGGCACCCTCAACGTGAACTACGACACGGTCACGGGCGAGATCACCCAGGTCAACAGCATGGTGATCAACCTGCCGACCCTGAGCCTCGTCATCACCCAGCCCAACAATGTCACGACCGTGACGGTGATCCCGGGCAATGGCCTTCCGGTTGCCAACGACACGGCCTTTGTGGAGTCGGGCACGGGAACCCTGGGCCGGGACCTGGACGGCAGTGGATTCCAGCTGCTGCTTGGCCAGGGCACCGCGGATCCCGACCAGTCGCCGGTGGTCGGGATTGCATCCGTCTTCCATCACAATGACTCGCCGAACCCGGATGCGCCGGACTTCGCCGTGTTCCCCGATATCGTCGACAACTGCACCGATACCAACCCCCCGCAGGGCGCCTGTGGCCTGATCACGCTGAATCTGCTGACGCTGGACGCCGTCCGCTATCGCCTCGAAGGGCGGATCGGGTGCTCGGCGGCCGGCAGCTCGCTGGTGCTGAAGTCCCAGACGGCCAACGGCTCCATCTACCGGGTCAATCTCACCACCACCACGGGCGACACCGACTGCGACCTGGACGGGGTGCTGAACGCCGCCGACAACTGCCCCGACGAGCCGAACGCGGGCCAGGCTGACCAGGATGGCGACGGCCGGGGCAACGTCTGCGACAACTGCCGGAACATTGCCAACAACACCGGTCTTGCGGCCCAGTGCAACAGCGATGCGGACGCCTTCGGCAACCGCTGCGATGGCGACATGAACGGCAATGGCGCAACGAATGCCCAGGACACGACCTTGTTCCGGCAGGCGCTCGGCCAGGCCAGCCCGGCGCCGTCCTACAACCGGTCCGACATCAACTGCAACGGCGCGGTGAACGCGCAGGATACGACCCTCTACCGGACGCTGCTTGGCGCACCGCCCGGACCGGGGCCGAGTCCGTAAAGGCTGCCTCCGCAGCCAGCCTGAGTGACCAGTCCGGCCCGGCGAGCAATCGCCGGGCCGGTTTCTTTTTGGGGGCGTGAATTCCGTCGGAGGCCCGGTCTTGCAACGAGGCGGGTAGAGGCGTATTTTAGAAATCACTCATTTAGCAGGGTCTAAATTAGTGACCAGGCAATCTGACGCCCGCCGGGTGGCCACCAACCTCGATCCGGCGGCCATGAAGCGCCACGCCGGTAGCGCGGCCCGCCTCATCCGTGCGCTCTCGAACCAGCACCGGCTGATGGTGCTGTGCGTGCTGTCCGAGGGTGAGCTGTCAGTCGGGGACCTGAACGCCCGGGTCCGCCTGTCCCAGTCGGCCCTGTCCCAGCACCTGGCCGTCCTGCGCCGGGAAGGCCTCGTGGCCACGCGCCGCGTGGCCCAGACCATCTACTACCGCCTCGCTGGTGGCGTGGCCATGGAACTCATCCAGGTGCTGCATGACCACTATTGCGGCATATCCGCCTCATCCCGACGCGCAGCGACTGCAAAGGAGTAGTCATGGCCAGGATCGTCATACTCGGTGCCGGCGTGGGTGGCGTTCCGTGCGCGTACGAGCTGCGGAAGCTCCTTGGCAACGGCCACGAGATCACCCTTGTCGGCAGCTCGCCACGATTCGAGTTCACCCCGTCCAACCCCTGGGTGGCCGTCGGCTGGCGCAACACGACGGAAACGGGCGTGGATCTCGGGAAGCCGCTGGCGGACCACGGCATCCGGTTCGAAGCCCAGGAGGCCCGGGCCATCGATGCCGCGGGCCGGAGGGTGACCCTGGCAAGCGGCACCGAGCTTGGCTATGACTTCCTCGTCATCACCACCGGGCCCAGGCTCGCCTTTGAGGAGATCCCGGGGCTCGGGCCTGACGGATTCACGCAGTCCATCTGTACCCACGGCCACGCGCAGAGGGCGTGGGTGGCCTATGAGCAGTTCCTCGCCAACCCGGGGCCGATCGTCATCGGCGCTGCGCCGGGTGCCAGCTGCTTCGGGCCGGCCTACGAGTTCGCGATGATCATCGATGCCGACCTGCGCAAGCGGAAGCTGCGGGACCGGGTCCCAATGACCTACGTGACCAGCGAACCGTACATCGGCCACATGGGTCTCGGTGGTGTCGGCGACAGCAAGGGCATGATGGAGAGCGAACTGCGCCAGCACCACATCAAGTGGATCACCAATGCCCGGATCACGTGCGTGGAGCAGGGCCACCTCCATGCCCAGGAGATCGATGACCGCGGCCAGCCGGTCCGTGACCATGACTTGCCGTTCGCATACTCCATGATCCTGCCGGCTTTCCGGGGGGTGGATGCGGTGGCGGGCGTCGAGGGACTCTGTAACCCGCGGGGCTTCGTGCTGATCGACGAATACCAGCGCTCCGTGAAGTATCCCGAGATCTATTCCGCCGGCGTCTGCGTCGCCATCCCCCCGGTCGAGGCCACGCCCGTTCCCACCGGGGCCCCCAAGACCGGCTACATGATCGAGTCCATGGTCAGCGCAATCTGCGAGAACATCCGCGCGGCCATCGCCGGCAGTCCACCGGCCGCGAAAGCCACGTGGAACGCCATCTGCCTGGCAGACTTCGGTGACACCGGCGTGGCCTTCGTGGCACTGCCGGAACTTCCTCCGCGCAACGTCACCTGGGCCAAGAAGGGCAAGTGGGTCCACCTGGGCAAGATCGCCTTCGAGAAGTACTTCCTACATAAGGTCCGCAGCGGCTCGGTGACCCCGGTATACGAGACCTATGTGCTCAAGGCGCTCGGTATTGAACGACTGAAGGATGGTTCGGCCTGAACCCCGAGGAGACCGACATGACGATCGACAGACTGGTGCTCGCCTTTGCCGGCAGCATGATCCTTGCGAGCCTGGCACTCGGCCTTCTCGTCAGCCCGGACTGGTTCTGGCTGACTGGCTTCGTGGGGGCCAACCTGCTGCAGTCCTCCATCACCGGCTTCTGTCCGCTGGCGCTCCTGCTCCGGCGGGCCGGCTGCAGGCCCGGGCCGGCGTTCTGACCATGGCGCACCCGAACCTGCCCATCGCCGCCGTGGTGGTCATGCTCGTTGCCACGTCCTGTGGCGGAGATCCCCCGACGCCCTCCGGTGCCCCGGCGGCGAGTGGCCTCGCGGCCGTGGTGATCACCCCGGTCGAGGCGCCGGCGGAGCGGTTGCTGGACGGTACCGTCGAGGCCGTCGAGCAGGCGACCATCTCGGCCCAGACCGCAGGACGGGTCGCTGCGCTTCCTTATGACGTCAACGACTTCGTGCCGGCGGGTGCCGTGCTGGTCCGGCTGCGCGGCACCGAGCAGCGTGCAGGTCTTGCGCAGGCCGAGGCGGCGAGCCGCGAGGCCATCGCCCGGGAAGCCGAGGCCCAGTCCCGATTCGCCCGGATCCGTGACATGCACGAGCGCAAGGTGGTGGCACGGGCCCAGTTCGACCAGGCTGCCGCCGAGCGGGACGCGGCCGTCGCCCGGGTGGCCGCGGCCAGGGCCGCCGTGGAGGCCGCCCGCGAAGGGGTGGCCTACACGGAGATCACCGCGCCTTACGCCGGCGTGGTCACCGCCCGGCACGTGCGGGTGGGAGAGGCAGTGGTGCCCGGTACCCCGCTGGTCAGTGGCCTTTCCCTGCAGAAGCTGCGAGTCACCGTGGACATTCCCCAGTCGCTGGTTGCGCCGGTGCGTGAGCAGCGCAAGGCCGCCGTGTACCTGGACGGCCGGCGGATCGAGGCCGCCGGGGTGACCATCTTCCCCGAGGCCGATGCCGCCACCAACACTTTCCGCACCCGGGTCGAGCTTCCGGCCAACGCTGTCGACCTCTACCCCGGCATGTTCGTGAAGGTGGGCTTCGTGACCGGGGTCGCGACCCGGCTGCTCGTCCCGGGCACCGCCGTCCTCACCCGCAGCGAACTGACGGCGGTCTACGTGCTGCCGGACACGGGCGCCCCGGTGATGCGGCAGGTCCGGCTCGGCGCCCGGTTCGGTGCAGAGGTGGAGGTGCTGGCGGGCCTGAAGCCCGGTGAGCGCGTCGCCGTGGACGCCCTCGAGGCGCTCGAGTCCCTGGAAACCCCGGGCGCGGACCATGGCTGAGCAGCTGGGCGTCAGCGGCCGCCTTGCGCGCCAGTTCCTCACCTCCGAGCTAACGCCTCTGCTGGCGCTGACCGCGCTCCTCATGGGCGTGTTCGCCGTCCTGGTGACGCCCCGGGAGGAAGAGCCCCAGATCAACGTCACCTTCGCGAACATCATCATCGGCTTTCCGGGTGCGAGCGCGTCGCAGGTTGAGAACCTCGTCGCCTCGCCGATGGAAAAGGTCCTCGGCGAGATCGCCGGCGTCAAGCACATCTATTCCGTGTCCCGGCCGGGAGTGGCCGTCCTCACGGTCCAGTTCCAGGTGGGCGAGGAACGCACGGCGGCCATCGTCAGGCTGTACAACGCCGTCTACTCCAACCAGGACTGGCAGCCACCCGGATCCGGGGTGCTGCCACCACTGATCCGGCCGATGGGCATCGACGATGTCCCCGTGCTCTCCCTGACGCTCTGGACGCGCGACGCCGCCCGTGGTGCCCGGGAGCTCGGCGAGGTCGCGCGGGCCATCGAGACCGAGATCAAGCGCGTCCCCGGTACCCGGGACGTCTACACGATCGGCAGCCCGGACAGCGTCGTGCGTGTCGAACTCGACCCGCAGAAGCTGGCCGGGTACGGCCTTTCGGCAGACGACCTGCTCGGCGCACTGGCGGCGGCAGGGCAGGCCGACCACGCCGGATCCCTGGTGGGCAACAACCGGACCATTCCCGTGCAGGCGGGAACGTTCCTCGCGGGTGCCGACGACGTGGCCAGCCTGGTCGTGGGGCTCCGCGCGGGCCGCCCGGTGTACCTCCAGGACGTCGCGGCAGTCAGCCGGGGGCCGGACACGCCCGACGCGTTCGTCTGGCACGGCAGCCGTGCGGCTGGGCAGGGCGGGGGCCCGGCCGTCACGATTGCCGTGGCCAAGAAGCCCGGCGAGAACGCCATCGACGTGACCACGGCGGTTCTGGACCGGGTGGCCTCCCTCAGGGGCACCTACATTCCGGACGGCATCGAGATCACCGAGACGCGCAACTACGGCGTCACGGCCAACGACAAGGCGCAGCAGCTCATCCAGAAGCTGATGTTCGCCACCCTGTCGGTCGTCCTGCTGGTCCTCGTGGCCATCGGCCGCCGGGAAGCCGTGGTCGTGGGCGCCGCGGTGGTGGTGACCCTGGCCGCGACGCTGTTCGCGTCCTGGGCCTGGGGCTTCACGCTCAACCGGGTGTCGCTGTTCGCGC
>CALGMY010000254.1 GCA_937958785.1 uncultured Gammaproteobacteria bacterium
GGCGTCAGACCGCGGGCTGCCAGGCCAGAAGCTCGGGGATGTCCTGGAAGCGGTCGGCAGGCTCCTTGGCCAGCATCCGCTGGATGAGCGGCTGGAACTCCCGCAGCGACGTCGGAAGTCCGGGCACCGGGGCGTGACGGTGCTTGAAGATCACCGCCATGGCGGTGTCGCCATCGAACGGTTTTTCCCCGGTGAGCATCTCGTAGAAGATGATGCCGAGGCTGTAGATGTCACCCCGCGCATCGACCGGCTCGCCGTGCCCCTGCTCGGGGCTCATGTAGTAGGGCGTGCCAAAGATCGCACCAGCGCCGGTCATCTCGGCCTTCAGGGCGGCCTGCTTCGCCAGGCCGAAGTCGATGAGGGCAAGCGAACCGTCATCCCGGAACAGCACGTTGGTGGGCTTGAGGTCCCGGTGGAGGATGCCCGCATCATGCAGCACCCCCAGGGCGCCGGCGATGTCACGCATCAGGCGGTAGGCCTCATAGCGGTCCATGCCCGCCCCGATGCGCCGTTTCAGGCTGCCACCGCCGCAATACTCCATCGCGATGTAGGCATGGTCATCGGCAACCCCGAAGTCGAGGATGCGCACGACATTCGGATGGTCCAGCCGGGCGACCAGCTCGTACTCCCGGAGGAATCGATCCAGGAGCTTGCCGGACGAGGCGTCAGCCACCTGGTGCAGGACCTTCAGCACGATCTGCTGGTCCGACTGCCGCTGTCGCGCCAGGTATACCGTCGCGATCTCGCCATGGGCCAGCTTGCGCACCACTTCATAATTTCGCGGGAGGGGTTCCCGGCCCGGTGAGTCCGCCGGCGCGGCAGGCGCACCGGCGACCGGCCCTCGCCCACCCGCCCCCAGGGCGCCTTCGATGGCCTCGACCAGGCGCGGATGGGTGAGGCCCGGCTTGCCCACGTAGTCGTCGGCGCCTGCCCGGACCGCCGCCACGATCTGCCGCTCGTCACCACTGCCCACGACCACGATGGGCGGAAACCGCGGCAGCGCGCGGAACTGGCGCACCCAGTCCACCACGTCGCCGCCGCCGCAGGGATGGCCAAGCACCACCACGTCGTTGCCCGCCCCGGAAAAGGCCTCTGGCAGGCGGCCGGACAGCACGGGGTCGTACTCACGGATGACCGCGTCGGGCCACCGCGTGGTGACGTGATGGGTCAGCAGCCGACGATAGTCGGCGTGATCGTCGATGATGAGGAACTTCGGCAGGGGAGCTAGCCGGCGCGAACGCGCGGTCCGGATGGCAGCGGGGTCACCTCGCCGGCCTCCGGTTCGCGGGGTTCGACCGGGCCGCGACCCTTCCTGCCTTCCCGCTGGCTCTTTGCCCGGTCGGAGCGCTCGCGCTCGAGGCGAGCCAGGTAATCCGGCGTGACGTCACCGGTCACGTAGCGCCCGGAGAAGCACGACGTGTCGAACTCGGTGATGTCGCCATTGTCGTACCGGCAGGCCCTGATCAGGTCGTCGAGGTCCTGGTAGACCAGCCAGTCGGCGCCGATATACGCCTGGACCTCCAGTTCGGTGCGTCCATGGGCCACCAGTTCGCTGGCGGCAGGCATGTCGATGCCGTAGACATTCGGGTAGCGCACCGGTGGGGATGCGGATGCGAAATAGACCTGGCGGGCGCCCGCCTCGCGGGCCATCTCGATGATCTGCCGCGAGGTCGTGCCCCGGACCACGGAGTCGTCGACCAGCAGCACGTTCTTGTCGCGAAATTCGAGCTCGATGGCGTTGAGCTTGCGGCGCACCGACTGCCGGCGCTGGTCCTGGCCGGGCATGATGAACGTGCGGCCGATGTAGCGGTTCTTGATGAAGCCTTCCCGGTACTTCACGCCGAGGCGGTGGGCCACCTCGAGTGCGCTTGTCCGGCTCGAGTCGGGGATCGGGATGACGACGTCGATGTCGTGGTCAGGCCGCTCGCGCAGGATCTTCTCCGCAAGCCGCTCACCCATCCGCAGGCGGGACTTGTAGACGGAGATCCGGTCGATGATGGAATCGGGCCGGGCGAAGTACACATACTCGAAGATGCAGGGGGTGTAGCTGAGACGCGGGCCGCACTGCTGGCTGTGGAGCGTGCCGTCACGTTCGATGATCACGGCTTCGCCGGGCAGGATGTCCCGCATCACCTCGAAATCCAGGGCGTCCATCGCCACGCTCTCCGAGGCGACCATGTGCTCGACGCCACCGGCGGTCGTCCGGCGTCCCATGATGAGGGGCCGTATGCCGTGGGGGTCCCGGAACGCGACGATGCCGTAGCCAATGACGAGAGCCACGACGGCGTAACCGCCGCGACATCGGCGGTGCACGGCGGCGACCGCCGCGAAGATGGCGTCCGGCGTCACCCGCCCGCCGTCCTGTCCCTGGAGTTCGTGGGCGAAGACGTTGAGCAGCGCCTCCGTGTCCGAGCCAGTGTTCAGGTGGCGCCGGTCCTGCTGGACCAGAAGCGCCTTGAGTTCGTCGGAGTTGGTGAGATTGCCATTGTGGGCAAGGCCGATGCCGTAGGGTGAGTTGACGTAGAAGGGCTGGGCCTCGGAGGAATTCAGGGTACCGGCGGTAGGGTACCGGCAGTGGCCAATGCCGACGTTGCCGCGCAACTCGTCCATGTGCCGTTGCTGGAAGACGTCGCTGACCAGGCCGTTCTTCTTGCGGGTGCAGAACGTCCCGTTGGCATCGGTCATGATGCCGGCCGCATCCTGCCCCCGGTGCTGCAGGACGATGAGCGCGTCGTAGATGGCCTGGCCGACGGGCCGGTGGCCGACGATGCCGACGATGCCGCACACGTTAGAGGCTGGCTCCTGGTTGACCGGCGAGCTGGTCTTCCGCGACGTCCCGCAGACCCGCTCCGACTGCGGCGGCATACGGTAACAGCTTGGACTCCCGCCACCAAGGCTCGGCGGCAAACCCGCCGAGATCCAGGGCCAGCACGAGTACGCCAGCCAGCACCACGCCCCGGGCAACGCCAAACAGCATGCCGAGCATCCGGTCCGTGCCGGTGATGACGCTGCGCCGGACGAAGTAGGTGACGACCCAGGCGAGGATGCTGCCCGCGAAAAGGATCCCGACGAAAAGGGCCAGGCGACCGGCCCAAAGCTGCCAGACGGGCTCGTCCAGCATGCCGGCGAAGAGCCGCCCTGCCTGGTCCCCGAATCGGGCGGCACACCAGAGTGCCGTCACCCAGATGACGAGGGACAGGGCCTCCCGGATGAGACCCCGAAGGATGCCGGCGAGGCCGGAGACCAGGAGCATGCCAAGGAGGATGTAGTCGAGGGTCGTCATCGGCGGCCGACGCGCCCGCCCTTGAACCCGGCGTCGGCCAGCCGGGCCGCGAGGGCCTCCGCCCCCGCCCGTTCGGCCTCTGGACCCACCCGGACCCGGTATAGCGTGCCGCTGGTGCCCCCGCCGGCCTCGACCGATACGGCAAAGCCCCGGCTGCGCACGTCGGCAGCGAGCCGGTCCGCATTGGCCCTGCTCGAGAAACTGCCGAGCTGCACGACCCAGTCGCCGGCCGTGGACGCTGCCGCCGGACCGGGCGCCTTGGTGGGTTCCCTGGCGGGGGGCTCCGGCGTCGCTGCCGGTTCCGGTTCCGGCGCGGCTGCCGCCGGCACCGCGGGAATCGGCAGGGGCGCCGGGTCGGCGTCTGGCCCGGTGTCTGGCTCGCCCTCGGGCCCCGTTCCGGACGCTGCCGCCGGCGGCGGGGCCGGCTCGGACTGGACGGGCGTCGGCACCGGCGGCTCGGCACCGGTGCCATCCAGCCGGATGGTGTGGGTGCGCAGGTCGATGTCGTCGTCAACCGGCGGGTGGGTGATCGTGGAACCGGAGTCCGGGTTGCCGTCCAGGATCGCCGGCACGACGAGGACCATCACCGCAAGCAGGCAGGCGGCCCCGACCATTCGTTCTGCGAGCTGGCGGTCCATGGCGATCAGTGTCCGGGAATGGTCGTCAGTATAAACCAAGCCACTCGAGGGCGGGCCCGACCAGCCGGAACGATCCGCAGACGACGATCCGGCCCCCGGGCGGGGTCTGGCGCCGTGCTTCGGCGCAGGCCCCGGCCGGCGTCGCGGCCCAGTCGCACTGGTCGACGCCGGCCTCCCGCAGGGCTTCCCGCAGCCGCTCCTCCGTGCTGGCCCTCGGGTCCGCCACCCCGGCCACGATGAAGCGCGAGGCCGCGCCGCGGAGTTCACGGACAAACCCCGTCACGGACTTGTCGGCGAGCAGGGACAGCACGAGTGTCACGGCCCCCGCCCCGGCGGGTGGTGGCGGCAGAGTGCCGAGCTGGGTCCGGAGCACGGC
>CALGMY010000255.1 GCA_937958785.1 uncultured Gammaproteobacteria bacterium
CGGCATCGGATCGCGGGCGGCGGCAAGGATCTGCGCGAACGCCCGGCCACGGTACCGAGTTCCCGGTTGGCGAACACCACCTGCCCGACGATCTCGGCCGCCGTGAGGTTGCGGTTGAACCCCTGGCGACCGGTGGCACAGAACGCGCAGTCGAGGGCACAGCCCACCTGGGAGGACACGCAGAGCGTGCCCCGCCCCTCTTCCGGGATGAAGACCGTCTCGACGAGCTGCCCCGCACCGGCAGCGAGCCGCCACTTGGTGGTGCCGTCGGCCGACTCCTGCACGGCATCCGCCACCGGCAGGCTGAAGTCTGCCCGCCGGCTCAGTGTGTCCCGAAGGCCCGCAGAAAGATCGGTCATCGCCGCGGGATCGAGGACACCGCGCCCGTAGATCCAGCGCATGACCTGGCGGGCCCGGAACGGCTTCTCCCCGAGGGCCGCGAAGGCCTGCTCGAGTTCCTGCCGTGGCAGACCGATGGGCCGGATGGCCGGCCCCAGGTCAGCGGCTGGCAGGGTGTGGGTCATGGGGTGGCTAGCGGGTCCGCGGGCAGACGTCGGCCTGGGCGAAGAAGAAGCCGATTTCCTGGCGGGCGGTGTCGGGGCCGTCGGAGCCGTGGACCACGTTCTCCTCGATGCTCGCCGCAAAGTCGCGCCGGATCGTGCCCGCCTCCGCCTTCTTCGGGTCGGTGGCGCCCATGATCCTGCGGTGGGCGTCGATCGCGTTCTCACCTTCCAGGACCTGCACCATCACCGGGCCCGTCGTCATGTAGGCCACCAGGTCCTTGTAGAACGGGCGCTCCCGGTGCACGGCGTAGAAGGCCTCGGCCTGGGCCCTCGTGAGGTGCAGCATGCGGGCCGCGATGACGCGCAGGCCGCCCTGCTCGAAGCGGCGGTAGACCTCGCCGATCAGGTTCTTCTGCACGCCGTCGGGCTTGATGATGGACAGGGTACGTTCGGTAGCCACGGTGACTCCTGGGGTTGGGACTTCGTTTCTAGACGGTGAAGCTCTCGCCGCAGCCACACTCGCCCTTGGCGTTGGGATTGCGGAAGCGGAAAGCCTCGTTCAGGCCCTCGCGGACGAAGTCGACCACGGTGCCATCGATCATGGCCAGGGCCGCCCGGTCGACCACGACCTGCACGCCGTCCTGGTCGAACACGGCGTCCTCGTCGGTCACCTGCTCCACGTGGTTCACCACGTAGGCGAGGCCCGAGCAGCCGGTCCGCTTCACGCCGATGCGCAGGCCGGGCCGGGCGCCGGCGCCAAAGGCGCGCACCCGCTTCAGGGCGTTCTCGGTCAGGGTGACCGCCACCGGCATCTCCTCTCGTTGAAGCGCGTCAGGGGGCTGACTTCAGTCCGCCATTCTCCCAATCCGCCAAGCAGTTGCGCAAGGCATCTTGAACGATCAGCAGCCGCCCGGCGGGGGCCCGGGGGCCGTCGGCAGGTCCTTCCAGGTCCGCCAGGGTCAGCGCCGCCAGGTCGGTGGCGGGGGCACCGGTGAGCCGGGCGACCGCCCGGTCGCCGGCGGCCCGCGTTCCCGGGCAGCCGAAGACCCGGGCCTCGAGGCCCGCGATCCGCCCGGCCCGGATCCGCGCCACCACCAGCACACGGGTGCCCGCCTCCTCGGTGCCCGCCTCGCCGCGCGCCAGCACGCTGCCCGCCCGGGGCCCGGGCGGGTCCGGTGGCGGGCCGTCCGGCCCCTGGGCCCGGAGCGCCCCCACCGCCACCTCGAAGCAGGCTGCGGCCCGGTCGACATCCGCCCCGGTGGTTTCCCGGCCGAAGGAGAAGCGGACCGAACTCCGCGCCAGTGCCGGCGACCGCCCGAGGGCCCGCACCACGGCGGACGGCTCGTCGGTGAGGCTGGTGCAGGCGGCGCCGCTCGCCACCGCGAGGGTCTCCGCCAGCTGGGCGTGCAGGCTCTCACCCTCCACGCCGGCCACGCTGACGTTGAGGATGTGCCCCGTGCCAGCGGCCGGGTCCCCGTTCGGCAGCACCCCGGGCAGCCCGGAGAGGCGGGCCCAGAGCCGGTCCCGCAGGGCAGTCACGTGCCGGCGGTCCGCCTCCCGGCGGGCACCGGCGATGCGGCAGGCGGCCCCCATGCCGAGGACCTGATGGGTCGCCAGCGTGCCCGGGCGCAGCCCGCGCTCCTGGCCGCCGCCGAACAGCAGCGGCTCCACCCGCCGCACCCGCTCCCGGTCGATGAACAGGGCGCCCACGCCCTTGGGACCGTAGAGCTTGTGGGCCGACAGCGACAGGAGATCGACCGCCATCGCGCGGACATCGACGGGCAGCAGCCCGGCGCTCTGGGCGGCGTCCACGTGCAGCAGCACCCCCCGGGCGCGGCACAGGGCCCCGATCGCGGCGACGTCGGTGACCATGCCGGTCTCGTTGTTGGCGTGCATGAGGGACACCAGCACGGTGCCTGGCTCGAGGGCGGCAGCGACGGCGGAGGGTTCGATGCGGCCGTGGGCATCCGGCCGCAGCCAGGTCACGCGCCAGCCCTCGCGGGCGAGGTGCCGGCAGCTCTCGAGTACCGCCTTGTGCTCCGTGAGCGCGGTGACGAGGTGCCGGCCCCGTCCCGCCAGGAAGCGGGCGGCACCGATGATCGCCAGGTTGTCGGCCTCGGTGGCCCCGGAGGTGAAGATGATCTCGCCAGGGTCCGCCCCGATCAGCGCCGCGACTTCAGCGCGAGCGGCTTCGACGCGTGCGGCGGCCTCCCGGCCGGGGCCATGGGTGCCGGCGGCCGGGTTCGCCGCGAGACCCGGGTCCCGCAGTGCATCGGCCATGACGCTCGCCACCACCGGGTCCACCGGGGTGCTGGCGGCGTAGTCCAGGTAGAGGGGCGTGGCCACCGGCAGCTCGCTCATTCCTGGCGCGGGTTGTCGCCGGAGCCGGGCGCGAGGCTGCTCAGGATCCCGCGCAGGATGTTGAGCTCGTTCTCGTCGAGGCGCGTGCGGTTGAACAGCCGGCGCAGGCGGCGCATCAGGTGCCGGGGGTTCGCCGGGTTCAGGAAGCCGCTCGCGAGCAGCACGCGTTCCAGGTGCGCGTAGAACAGTTCGAGCTGCTCGGGGCCAGCGACGGGCGATTCGGGCGGGGGCAGTTCCCGCTCCAGCACCTGCGCCTGGCGCAGCTCGTAGGCAATCACCTGCACGGCCTGGGAGAGGTTCAGCGAGTTGTAGGCGGGATTCCCCGGGATGTAGACGATGGCGTTGCAGAGGTCCAGCTGCTCATTGGCGAGGCCCGAGCGCTCCGGCCCGAACACGAGGGCGGCCGGCCGGGAGCGGGCCTGGTCCATCACCTCGGCGGCGCACTCCCGCGGGTTCAGCTCGGGACAGCCAAGGCGCCGGTGCCTGGCACTCGCGGCGAGCACGAGGCCGCAGCCTTCCAGCGCCCGCTCGAGCGTCGGCACCACCCGCACGCCGAGCAGCACGTCCTGCGCACCCGAGGCCATGGCCCGGGACTCCGTGCACAACCACTCGTCGGGCGGGTTGACCAGCACGAGCTCGTGGAAGCCCATGTTCTTCATGGCCCGGGCCACGGACCCGATGTTGCCGGGATGGGTTGGCTCGAACAGGACGAAACGGATGGGCGGGGCGCTGGTCATCGCAGTCTTGCTTCCTTTGTCCATAGTATGCCCGCCCTCTGTACAATGCCGGCCCCATGCAGGCCTTCCTCAACACCGCCGTCCAGGCCGCCCGCCGCGCCGGCGACATCGCCGTCCGGGCCCTCTCCCGCCTCGACCAGCTCGAGGTTCGCGCCAAGGCCCGCAACGAGTACGTCACCCAGGTGGACCAGGCGGCCGAGCAGGCCATCATCGAGACGCTGCAGAAGCGCTACCCCGACCATGCCTTCCTCGCCGAGGAGTCCGGCAGCCGCGGCTCCCACGAGTTCACCTGGATCATCGACCCGCTGGATGGCACGACCAACTTCGTGCACGGCTTCCCGACCTTCTCCGTGTCCATCGCCCTGCGTCGCCAGGACACCCTGGAAGTCGGCGTGGTCTACGACCCCTGCCGGCAGGAACTCTTCACCGCCATGCGCGGCCGGGGTGCCCAGCTCGACGGCAAGCGCATCCGCGTGAGCCAGCACAAGGAGCTGGACGGCGCGCTCATTGGCACCGGCTTCCCCTTCCGCAGCAACCAGCGCTGGATGAAGACCTACCTCGCGATGCTGGGCCACGTGATGGAGACCACCGCCGGGGTGCGCCGCCCGGGCTCCGCCGCGCTCGACCTCTGCTACGTGGCTGCCGCCCGCCTCGACGGCTTCTTCGAGTTCGGCCTGGAGACCTGGGACACCGCCGCAGGCACGCTGATGATCCAGGAGGCAGGCGGGCTCGTGACCAGCCTCACGGGCCAGGGCTCGCACCTGACGAGCGGCAACGTGCTCGCCGGCAACCCGAAGGTGCACGAGGCGCTCCGCGTGCTGCTGACCCCGCACCTGAACCTGTAGGAGCGGCTTCAGCCGCGAAACCTGTTCGCGGCTGAAGCC
>CALGMY010000256.1 GCA_937958785.1 uncultured Gammaproteobacteria bacterium
GGGCGAGGGAGGGGATCGCGCCTGAAGGCGCTCCTACTTCTTCGCGAGGGACTTCACGGCCTTGTTGAGGCGGCTCTGGTGGCGGGCAGCCTTGTTCCGGTGGGTCAGGCCCTTGTTGACCATGCTGGAGACTTCGGCGGCGCCGGCCCGGAAGGCGGCCGCAGCCACCGCGGGATCACCGGCCTCGATGGCCTTCACCACCTTCTTGATGGCGGTGCGCATCCGCGAGCGCAGGGCCACGTTATGCTGACGACGACGTTCGCTTTGCTTGGCGCGCTTGGCTGCAGACTTGGTATTCGCCACGGGTACTTCCAGACAGTGTGAAACGGACGAAGGGCCGCCGCCGCGGGGCGCGACGGGCCCGTATTCTTTGGTTTCCCCCGCTGGAAGTCAACCGTTGGCCGGTCGCCCGGGCCCTGCCCGCGGCCGGTAGACTCGCATCCGCATGACGCCCGCACCACAGGAGACCGGCCGGCCCGCCCCCGGCACCAGGGGCGGCCGGGGCATGCTGCGCTCGACCGGCACGGTCGGGTTCTGGACCCTGGTGTCGCGGATCCTCGGCCTGGTCCGGGACATCGTCTTCGCCCGGCTGTTCGGCGCCTCCTTCATCATGGACGCCTTCTTCGTCGCGTTCCGCATCCCGAACATCTTCCGCCGGTTCTTCGCGGAGGGAGCCTTCTCCCAGGCGTTCGTGCCTGTCTTCGCGGATTACGACCAGAACCGCGACCATGCGGAGGTCCGCGAACTCGTCCGCCGGACAGCCGGGACCCTCGGACTCATCCTCACGGTGCTCGCTGCCCTGGGCGCGCTGGCCGCCCCGGTGGTGATCGGGTTCTTCGCGCCCGGCTTCGCCTCGGGTTCCGGTGCCGACGCCGGCCCCGCCGCCGACCGGTTCGCGCTGGCCGTGGACATGCTGCGCTGGACCTTCCCGTACCTGCTCTTCATCTCCCTGGCGGCCCTGGCCGGCGGCGTCCTGAACAGCTACCACCGGTACGTCGCCGCGGCCTTCTCGCCGGTGCTGCTGAACGTGGTGCTGATCGTGTTCGCCGTGTGGGTCACGCCGCTCTATACCCGGCCGGGGATGGCCCTCGCCGCCGGCGTCTTCGCGGCGGGTCTCGTGCAGCTCATCTGCATGCTGCCGTCCCTGGCGCGCATCCGGCTGCTGCCCCTGCCGGCCTGGGGGCCGGGGCACCCGGGCGTGCGCCGCATACTGAAGCTCATGGTGCCGGGCCTGTTCGGTTCCTCGGTGGCCCAGGTCAGTATCCTGCTCGACACCCTCATCGCCTCCTTCCTGGTCACGGGCAGCATCAGCTGGCTCTACTACTCGGACCGGATCATGGAGTTCCCGCTCGGCGTGTTCGGCATCGCCCTCGCCACAGTCCTGCTCCCCAACCTCTCCCGGCAGCATGCTGCTGGCGCGCCCGGCGAATTCGGCCGCACGCTCGAGTGGGCACTGCGCCTGGTCATCCTGGTGGTGGCGCCCGCCACGTTCGGCCTTGTCCTTCTCGCGGGACCGATGCTCGCGACCCTGTTCTACGGCGGCGAGTTCACCGCCCGGGACGTGGAGCAGGCCTCCTACAGCCTCGTCGCCTATTCAGCGGGACTCGCGGGCTTCACCCTGGTGAAGGTGCTCGCGCCGGGGTACTTCGCCCGGCAGGATACGGCGACGCCGGTGCGTGTCGGCCTCATCGCCCTCGGCTCGACCATGACCATGAACCTGCTCTTCGTCGTGCCCTGGGCCTGGTTCGGGGGTGCTGCACCTCACGCCGGCCTCGCCGTCACCACCTCGCTGGGTTCCGTGATCAACGCGGGTCTCCTGTACCGCGGGTTGCGCCGGGATGGGGTGCTCTGCCCCGGGAGCGGGTGGGGCCGCTTCCTGCTCCAGGTGGCCGCTGCCACCGGCACCATGGCCGTGCTGGTGGGGGCTTTCTCGCCGCCGACGGCCGCCTGGCTGGAGGCCGGACTCTGGACCCGCTGCCTGTGGCTCGGCGCCGCGGTGTGCGGGGGCGGGCTGGCCTACGCGGCCGCGCTGCTCGCGGTCGGCATCCGTCCCCGGGACCTGCGTCCCGGGACCACCGGCGGCGGGCAGCCCGTATAATCCGGCCTTTTGGCGCGCCGTGTCCCATGCAGGTCTTCCGCCGGCCGAGGCCGGGAATTCAACCGCTGCCCTCCGGGTGCGTGGCGACCATCGGCGTGTTCGATGGCATCCACCGGGGCCACCAGCGGATCCTCGGTCTCGTCCGCCAGTCGGCGGGCCGGCTCGGGCTGCCCGCGCTCGTCTTCAGCTTCGAGCCCACTCCCCAGGAGGTCATGAGTCCTGCCCGCGCCCCCGCCCGCCTCATGCGCCTGAGGGAGAAGGTGCTCATGCTCCGGGAGCTGGGCATGGACTGCCTCTATTGCCCGCCCTTCGAACCCGGGATCCAGCAGCTGGCGCCGGCGGATTTCGTCGACCGGTTCCTGGTCCGCACCCTCGGCGTGCGGCACCTGGTGGTGGGCGATGATTTCCGCTTCGGCCGCGACCGGGCGGGCGGCTTCGCTGACCTGGAAGCCGGCGGGCGCGAGCACGGCTTCGGCACCGAGCAGGTGGGCAGCGTGATGACCGGCGGGGAGCGCGTGTCGAGCACCGCCATCCGCGCGGCCCTCGCGTCCGGCGACCTGGCCGCAGCGACGGGCATGCTCGGGCGTTCCTACCGCATGGTTGGCCGCGTCGGTCCGGGCCGGCAGCTGGGCCGGGAACTCGGGTTCCCGACCGCCAACCTGCGACTGCACCGGCGGCAAAGCCCGGTACACGGTATCTTCGCGGTGCGGGTGCACGGCGTGGCCGACGGTGCGGTGGACGGCGTCGCGAGCGTCGGCACGCGGCCCACGGTCGCGGGCACGGAACCGCTGCTCGAGGTGCACGTCTTCGATTTCACGGGCGACCTGTACGGCCGGCACCTCGCGGTGGATTTCATCGCCCGCCTGCGCGACGAGGTCCGCTTCGAGGACCTCGGGGCGTTGCGCCGGCAGATGGAGGAAGACGCCGCCCAGGCGCGCCGGCTGCTCGCCGCCCGGTCCGCCGCGGCCGCCACGACTGGCAAAGGACCATTGCAGTGACGGATTACAAGGACACGGTGAACCTGCCCCGCACGGAGTTTCCGATGAAGGGCGACCTCGCGAAGCGCGAGCCGGAGATGCTCGCGGCGTGGGATGCCACGGACCTGTACGGGCAGATTCGCAAGGCGGCCGCGGGCCGGCCCCGCTTCCTGCTGGTGGACGGGCCGCCCTACGCCAACGGCGACATCCACATTGGCCACGCGGTCAACAAGGTCCTGAAGGACATCATCGTCAAGTCGAAGTCGCTCGCCGGATTCGACGCGCCCTATATCCCGGGCTGGGACTGCCACGGCCTGCCGATCGAGCACCAGGTCGAGAAGAAGCTGGGCAAGGTCGGTGGCAAGCTCACCGCCGCCGAGTTCCGCAGGGCGTGCCGCGAGTACGCCCTGAAGCAGGTGGACAGCCAGCGCCGCGACTTCCGCCGCCTCGGCGTGCTCGGCGACTGGGACCGGCCGTACCTCACGCTGGACCCGCGCTTCGAGGCCGAGCAGATCCGTGGCTTCGCCCGCATCATCGAGAACGGCCACCTGCTGCGCGGCTACAAGCCCGTGCACTGGTGCCTCGACTGCCGCTCGGCGCTCGCCGAGGCGGAGGTCGAGTACCTGGACAAGACCTCCACGGCCCTGGACGCCCGCTTCGTGGTGGTGGACGAGGCCGGATTCTGCGGCCGGCTGGAGCTCCGGCCGGAGGTCCGGGCCGGGGGTGACGTTTCGATCCCGATCTGGACCACCACGCCCTGGACGCTGCCCGCCAACCAGGCCGTTGCCCTGGGGCCCGAGCTGACCTACGTGCTCGTCGAGGTCCAGCTCGATGCCGGGACTGCCCGGCTCGTGCTCGCCGAGGGGCTGCTCGAGCCCGCGCTCGCCCGCTACGGGGCGCGCCAGTCCGCGGTGCTGGCCCGGTTCCCGGGCCGGCTGCTGGAGGGCGTCCGCCTGCGGCACCCGTTCCTCGATCGGGAGGTTCCCGTCATCCTCGCCGATTACGTCACGCTCGACGCCGGCACCGGCGCCGTGCACACGGCCCCGGCCCACGGCCAGGACGACTACCAGTCCGGCCTGCGCTACCGGCTGCCGATGGACAACCCGGTGGACGGCCGCGGCGTGTACGTGGCGGACACGCCGCTGCTCGCCGGCGTGCATGTGAACGAGGCCAATGGCCGCATCGTCGGCCTGCTCCGCGAGGCGGGCCTGCTGCTGCACACCGCGGAGTTCCAGCACAGCTATCCCCACTGCTGGCGCCACAAGACGCCGCTCATCTTCCGGGCGACGCCCCAGTGGTTCATCAGCCTGGACCAGAACAACCTGCGTGAGGCCAGCCTCGCGGCCATTGCCGGCGTGCGCTGGATCCCCGCCTGGGGCGAGGAGCGCATCGAGGGCATGGTGGCCGGCCGGCCCGACTGGTGCATCTCCCGGCAGCGCACCTGGGGCGTGCCGATCCCGCTGTTCCTGCACCGGGAGACTGGCGAGCTGCACCCCGACACGCCGGCGCTGCTCGAGGCCGTCGCGCGCCGCATGGACCAGCAGGGCATCGACGGCTGGTTCGAGCTCGATCCGGCCGAACTGCTCGGGCCCGCCGCCGCCGACTATGAAAAGGTCGCGGACACCATGGACGTCTGGATGGATTCGGGCATGGTGCACCACTGTCTCGCCCGCAGCCGGCCGGAAGTCGGGTTCCCGGCCGACCTGTACCTGGAGGGCTCGGACCAGCATCGTGGCTGGTTCCAGAGTTCGCTGCTGACGGCCGTCGCCACCGACGGGGCCGCCCCCTACCGGGCCGTGCTCACCCACGGATTCACCGTGGACGAGAAGGGCCGCAAGATGTCCAAGTCCCTGGGCAACGTGGTCGCGCCCCAGTCGGTGATGAGTACCCTCGGCGCCGACATCCTCCGCCTGTGGGTCGCGTCCAGCGACTACAGCGGCGAGATGAACGTCTCCCAGGAAATCCTGAAGCGCATGGCCGATTCCTACCGGCGGATGCGCAACACGGCGCGTTACCTGCTCGGCAACCTGGACGGCTTCGACCCGGCCCGGCACTCGGTGCCCGTTGGCGAGCTGGTGGCGGTGGATGCCTGGGCGCTGGCCCGCACCGCCGCGCTCCAGGAGGAGATCACCGCCGCCTACGCGAACTACGAGTTCCACCGGGTGTACCAGCAGCTGCACAACTTCTGCGTCGTGGACCTCGGTGCCTTCTACCTCGATGTCATCAAGGACCGCCTCTACACCACGCCCCGGGAGGGTGCGCCGCGGCGCTCGGCCCAGACGGTGATGTGGCACATGGCGGAGGCCATGGTGCGCTGGTTCGCGCCCATCCTCTCCTTCACCGCCGACGAGATCTGGCGCCACCTGCCCGGGGTACGCCCGGCCTCGGTGCAGCTCGCCACCTGGCACGGACTGCCCGACGTGCGGGCCACCGGCATCGACTGGCCGGCCCTGCTCGCGGTGCGGGAGATCGCGGCGCGGGCCCTGGAGGCCCGGCGGGAGGCGGGCGCCATCGGCTCCGGCCTGGATGCGGCGGTGACGGTCTACGCGGACGGCGACCTGCGGCGCAGCCTCGAGGCTCTCGGCGGGGAGCTGCGGTTCTTCTTCATCACGTCCGAAGCCCTGGTGCGGGCCGCGGCCGACCGGGACGCCGGCGCGCTCGCCGGCGACGGATTCTGGGTGCAGGCGGCCCCGGTTACCGACCCCAAGTGCGTGCGCTGCTGGCACCGGCGGCCGGGCATTGGCACGTCACCCGCCCACCCGGAACTCTGCGACCGCTGCATCACCAACCTGGACGGGGGCGGCGAGAGCCGCCGTTACGTATGACCGGCAGGCCGGGCGCCTGGTGGCTGCTGGTATCGGTGGTGGTCGTCGCCGTCGACCAGTACACGAAGCGACTCATCACCGCGAATTTCGAGCTCTTCGACCGGGTGCCGGTGCTGCCGTTCTTCGACCTCATCCGCCTGCACAACACCGGTGCCGCGTTCAGTTTCCTCGCCAACGCGTCCGGGTGGCAGAACTGGTTCTTCACCGGGGTGGCGGTGGTCGTGAGCGGGCTGATCCTTTGGTGGTTCTTCCGCCAGCCCGCCGGGCGCATCGTCGTCCCGCTGGGCCTCGTGCTGGTCCTCGGCGGCGCGATCGGCAACCTGATCGACCGGGTCCAGCATGGCTACGTGGTGGACTTCTTCCTCTTCTACTACGACCGGTGGTCATTTCCCGCGTTCAATGTCGCCGACGCGGGCATCACCGTGGGCGTTGCCCTGCTGCTCTTCGACGGCTTCTTCCTGGAGGGCCGCCGCCCGCCCGACGGGCCGGACCCGGTCAGCGCCAGCAGCGCGCGGTAATTTCCGCGCCCTCGGCCCCGCCGGCGTCCCGGGCGCCCCGGAGGCCGCCCTGGTCGATGCTGAAGCTCGCGCAGTCGTCGTCGTCGCGCTGGGGCCCGTCGCTCGCGGCCGTGGCCGTGGCCCGGTAGCCCGCGGCCGCGCCATCGTCGGCCGCCTCCACCTCGAGTTCGTACCAGCCGTTTTCCGTGCCGGCGATGCCGAGCCCCCCGGGCGGCGGATTGGCCAGCTCGTCAGCGGTGGTCGCATAGCGGCTGTTCTGCAGGTAGAAGCGTTCCTGGGCGCTCGCCAGGCGAAGCAGGGCCCCGGTGGCGTCCACCCGGTTGGCCCGCTGCACGTACTGCCGGTAGCCGGCGACACTGGCGGTGGCGAGGATGCCCATGATCACCACGACGATCATGAGTTCGATCAGGGTGAAGCCGCCCTGGCCGCGGTGCACCCGGCTAATTGGCCTGGCCCTCGCGCTGGAACCAGTAGGTGCGCCGGGTGACCTCGGCGCCCGGCATGCCGAGCCGCTCCATTTCCTCCGCGGTCAGGCACTCGGTCGTGACGCAAACCTGGGGCCCGTCACCGGTGCGGAAGAAGCTCACGTCGGTGACCGGACTCGCCGCACGCAGGATGCGGGAGCGGTCGGCGATGGTCAGCGGTTCGCCCACCGGACTGTCGAAGTTGGTCCGGGGCCGGCCATCGAACACGCTCACGGCGTACAGCCGGTTGAGCCCGGCGCCACTGGTGCAGGCGCTCGCGGTCTCGCCCGGCGTGAAGGTGGTGAAGAAGGTGGTGTTGGCAATGGTCAGTGCTTCGCCGAGCACCTTTTCGCCGGCGCCCTGCACCAGCCGCAGCAGCCAGCCGGCCGAGGCGAACGGCAGCTCCGCCTCCGCGTCGCTGGTGACGTCCACCAGCTGGCCGATGGTGACGGGCGCCGGGTAGGTGTCCCGGGGGATCACGCCGAAGACGTCGAAGTCCCGGATCGAGAAGAACGCCTCCTCGATACCGGTGTCCAGGGGATGACCCCGGTAGCCCGAGCCCAGGTTGATGCTGATGACGAGCCGGTTGTCGAGGACCGTGGGCACCACGTCCGGGGCCTCGTAGAACCGGCGCAGGTCTGCGCCTGCCGGGCTGGCCTCGGCCGCGCCGCCCAGGGAGGCGAGCACGCCTCCTTCCACCAGCCCGCTGCCGCTCTCGCCGTTGACGATGTCGAAGCGCCAGAGCTGGCCACCCATGTCGCCCACGTAGAGGCGCTCGGCCAGGCCGTCCGCGTTGAGGTCGAGGGGTTTCACCGG
This sequence comes from uncultured Gammaproteobacteria bacterium, assembly GCA_937958785.1. Taxonomy (GTDB): domain Bacteria; phylum Pseudomonadota; class Gammaproteobacteria; order Steroidobacterales; genus SHZI01. The sequence continues at coordinate 7,699 of CALGMY010000256.1, forward strand.
GGCCGGGATCGAGAACCGCATTGCCGGCAGCGTCAGGTCGTGGTCGCCGGCGGCATCCTCACCGCCCGCGCTCCAGACCCGGGCGCCATCGGCCAGGCGCACCATGTAGATGGCATTCCCCACCGTGTCCTCGCGGAATTCCCGGTTGTCCTGCACCGGGTCATAGCCAGCGCCAAACACCACCACGTCGGTAGTGGTGCCCCCGACGCGGACCCGCGCCGGCAGGGGCGGGGACCAGGTCTGGCCGAGGTCCGCAAAGTCGCCGCCACCCGTGGCCTGGTCGATCTCCCAGAGCAGTTCCGGTGCATCCCGGTCGGTGACGTCCACGGCAAAGAGCGCCGAGCCGCCGCGGCCCATGCCGAAGAGGAGGATCGCCCGCTCACTGCCCGAGACGCCCGGCCGGCCGTCGTCGTTCCGGATCACCAGGCTGAGCTCGCCGTCGAGGCCATAGGACTTGGTGGCGGCCGCCTCGTTGCGATAGAGGCGGTAAAGATTCTCGAGTAGCCGCCCCGGGACGAAAGCCCACAGTTCCCGGCCGGTGCCGGCGTCGAAGGCGTGCAGGAAGCCGTCATTGGTTGCGAGGAAGACCGAGGCGACGGGACTCGCGGCCGTGCCCGAGTAGAGCAGTGTCAGCGGCTGGACGTGCAGGGCATCGCCCAGGTCCTGGCGGGCCTCCGTCACGTCGCCATCCCCGTCGGTGTCCCGCACGTCCCGGCCAAGGGCCCAGTTCAGCACCGGCACCCGCTCGTCCACCGGCACCGTGCCGAGGGCGGCCTGGATCGAGGCCTCGTCCGGGTCGAGGGGCACGAGGTCCGTGCCGCCGAGGTTGGTGAGCACGGTGCGGGCCGAGGGCAGGGGCAGGCGGCTGGCGGCGCCGCCGGCACCCACCCTGTCGCCATCCGGTTCGGCGGACCAGAAGCTGAAGGCGTCCCGGGCGAACAGGCCCGTGTCCGGGTCGATCGCCGGCTCGCCGTCCTGGCCCACGAGGCCATCGCCGGTCAGCCGGTACTTCTTCAGGTTGCCGAGCCAGCGCGCCGTGTCGCTGGGCTGGAAGACGGAGAGGAAGACCTCATCCAGGTTCTGGGTGCGGTTGAAGGCGTTCACCGGCACGGCAGGCGCCGCGAACGTTCCCGCATTGTCGAAGATCGACAGCACGATGCCGCTCAGGGCCGTGGAGAGGGTGGCCGTGTCGTCGGCCAGGTGATATTCGCCGCCACCCCGCGTCGCCGTGGCGACGAGCAGGGGAAAGTCCGCCTCGAAGCCGATGGTGTGGGTCACCACGTTCTGCACGCCGGGGATCCCGTCGCTGAGGTCCTGGCGGACCAGCCAGGCCGCCAGGTCGTCCAGGCAGCGCCCCTCGCCGCTGCCGTCGCAGGCCGCGCCGACGAGGTCAGCGAAGCCGGGCAGGCCCTGGATCTTGGTGACGGCACCGGCGTCGTTCGAGGGCTCGCCATCCGTGAGCAGGATGATGAAGTTCCGGCTGCAGGCCTCGGTGATGGGCGAACGGTAGAGATCCGACGAGGCCGAGTTGCCCGTGCGGGACGCGGCCACGCTGAGGTTCGGCGTGAAGTTGCCGAAGTCCACGTTGGCGCCCCGGAAGACCTGTGCCGCCTCGTAGAGCGCCTCGGACAGGGGCGTCTGGCCGCCCGTGGTCAGCCCCTGCACGATGCTCGTGAGGGATTCCCGGGACGTGGCGATGTCCTCGATCGGGCCCACCATGGCGCCGCCATTGCTGCCGTTGAAGCGCATGACCCCCACGTTGACGTCCTGCAGCCCCGCCAGGAGCTCCGTGACCGCGTCCTGCACGACGGCGAGCCGGGACTTCTCGACGGTGGGCGGATTGCTGCGCCAGTTGAGCCAGTTGCCGTCGTAGACGGTGTACTGGGTGGTCCAGGCGGGCTCGCTGGCGGCTGTTGCCGCCCAGGGACCGTCGCCGCCGTTGGCGGCATAGCGGCCGCCGGCGGCACCGTCGCCATCAACGCCCCGGTCGCTCTCGCACTCGAGTTCGCTGGCGGTGCTGTCGGCGACGATCTCGCTCCAGCGCTGCTCCGCAGCCGTCCAGGCGAGGAGGAAATCGGCGTAGTAGCCGAGGTTCGCCAGGGGCGGTCCCGACGCGGCGCAACGGTTGGCCGATTTCGGGAGCACGACGGGGTTGTCGCAGGCCGGAATCGTGCCGTTCTCCGAGAAGTAGAGCTTCGCCCCGTCGTAGCAGCCCGCGTAGTTGGTGCCGGTGGCGAAGGGGGCCTGGGTGGCGACGAGGGTGTCCATGCTGCCGGAGGTGTCGATGATGAACAGCACGTTGGCCCGGCTCGTGATCGCGTCGGGGTCGCTCAGGAACAGCTCGGCGTCATCGGCCCGCGCAGCCACGGCCAACAGGCAAGCGGCCAACAGGCAAGCGGCCCGCAGGATGGCCAGCGGCTGGCCGGTCAGGCGGCTCACCGGCGCACCCCCGGTGCCGGGGTGTCGAGCACCACGCGCCGGACCCGCCGGGAGCCGGGCTCATAGTAGATGTACACCAGCATGCCCGGCTTCGCCGCGGCCGCCCGGAAGGCGGCGAGGACCGCGGCCTGCCCCGACGGTTCGCCGCCGTGAGGCCGCTCGTACCAGCGGGTGGCGGCCGTGACCCGGAGGGCCACCGGCCGGCAGCCGTCGCAGGGACGGACGGTCAGGGTACCCGCGGGACCGGCGGGGAGCTGGACCTGGTCCCGTCGCAGCTCATAGGCCTGCTCGATGGTGCGGAGCGCAGCGCCCGCCGGCAACGCGGCCAGCACGGCGAGCAGGCCCGCCAGGGCCAGCGTCCGGATGCCCGGTCCACCGTTCATTCGCCGGGCACCCCGATGAGGGCGAAGCCCTGGACCAGGGTGGCCCGGGCCTCCCGGGCGTCCGTAAGGCCCGTGGCGGCCACCTCGTAGTTGAGACACCGGAACGAGGCGCTGTAGCCCTCGCAGGGCGATTCGTCCCGGTAGCAGAGTTCCGTGACGTAGCTGCCGCCAAGTGCCGGCACGGCCACCGCGGGGTCTGCCACGGCAGCCGGGCAGTCGGGCACCGCGGCCGGCGCGGGCACGTTCACCACGGCATCGATGCCGTCCTGGGCGAGCCGGAAGGCGTTCTCCCGGAACTGGGTGTTGCCGGCCATGAGCAGGCCCTGCCGGGCCGTGCCGAGGGTCGACACCGCGAGCACCGTCAGCACCATGAGCAGGATGAGGCTCACGATCAGCGCGGCACCCGACTGGGTGGCGGCTGGTCCGGTGCATGTCCCGCGCTTCTTCATCTAGACACCCTGGTTGTTGAGGTAGATGGTCTTGGAGATCTCGAGGCGCCGGAAATTGGCCGGGTAGCCATCGCTGCCGGCCTCGATGTCGCCCCGGTCGGCGTCGGGGGTGGCATAAGCCCGCTGGTCCACCCACGCGGGGTCATCGGCCGGGGTGCCCACCAGCAGCCACAGGCGGACTGCCACCACCCGGCCGTCCGGGTCGAAGCCGGCGGCGCCGGGGGTGACGAGCGGATGGTCCCCGTCGACGTACCGATCCACGTTGCCGTCCCGGTCGGTGTCGATGCCCAGCTGGACCTGCAGGTTCTCGACGCCGGGGATGATTTCCTGGTCGTCGAACTCGGCGTCCGGGCCCAGTGTGAGCCGGCGGAGCGAGGGCAGGGCGGGGTCGAAGCTGGACTCGTCGCTGACGTAGTAATAGTTGACCGTGACGTTGTTGATGCTGGCGTCGGCCCCCAGGGGCGCCGTGCCATCGTTGAACAGGATGCCTTCGGCGAGTGTCGTCTGTACCTGCAGGCGGCCGGCCTCGGCGGCGGGCTGGACGTTGCCGGCCCAGGGCTCCGCGTGCCGGAGCATGAGCACGTCGCTGCCGTCCCGGGCCGCGTCATTGAACGTGCCGCAGGGCAGGTCCCAGGCGTCATCCCGGGTGTCGGCCGCGGCCGACAGGTCGGCGAGGGCCTCCGGCGCCGCGACGCCGTCGCAGGTCGCCTCGATCGCGCCCGGATTGCGGATCCGGGCCGGCTGGGCATTGAAGCCCCAGTAACGCGCGAGGCGGATGTCCGGCTCGAGGGTGTCGAGCGCGAAGCGCGCCGTCTCCTGCAGGCGGGCCAGGCTGTCGCTGGCCCGGTAGGTGTTGCGGCTCTGGTTGTAGACGTAGAGCGCGCCACCGATCAGGAAAAGGCCGATGGCCATGGCCACCGACAGCTCGACCAGCGTCATGCCCCGCTGCCGCATCATGGCTGCACCTGCAGGGAGTAGCTGGCGGGCTCCTCCTGGCCGATCTCGGGCCAGGCCACGGTGATGGTGAAGACCGGCCGCGGCGCGCCGGCGACGGTCACCTCGCCGGTGGCGCCCTGGGGCAGCTGGCCAGCCAGCCGGTTGCTCCAGTCGGCCCAGTCATCGGCGGCGAGGTCGGCGGCGCTGCAGTCGTCCGGGCCGTTGACGCAACCGCCGGCGGCGCCCGGCCCCGTCCCGGCATAGGCCGCGCCCGCGTCCACATTCGCCCGGATGCGGTCCGCCATGTCGGCGGCGAGGGTGACGGCCGTCGTCCGGTACTGGGCCGTCCGGCCAGCCCGCAGGCCCTCGAGGTAGAGCGCGGCGATGCCGAGCATGCCGACCGACATGATGACCAGCGCCACCAGCACCTCGACGAGGGTGAAGCCGGACTGGCGGGGGGCGCTAGCAGCCACGGAGGGGATTCCGGTCGGATTGCAGGCTGGCCCGGTCCCGGACCAGCTGCTGGCGGCCGAGCGGGGACACCTGGATGAGCCGTCCCGCCGCGATGCCGCCCCCCGTGTCCACGTCGCCACGGGGGTCGCAGAGCTGGATGAGGTATTCCGCATCGCCCCGGCCCGGGTCGGGGCGCAGGGTACCTGCGGCCGTGAAGGCCAGGGCGGCAGTGGTCCGGCTGACACCGGGCTGCAGGGTTGCCGCCATCGGGCCGTGGCGCTCGAGGACCACATCCTCCGCGTCGAGGGCGGCGTCATCGTCCCGGTCCACGAAGACCGTCCAGCCGCTCGCGAGGCTGGCGCCCTCCTGGCAGGCGCCCGCGCCGTCCGGGGTCGGGCAGACGACCACCGGAACCCGGCGGGTCAGGGCCTCGCTGCGGGCCCGGTGCACGCTGGTGACGAGGTCGTTGGTGGCGCTGCTCATGCGGCTGTTGGCCACCAGGTTGCCGAAGCCGGGCACGCCGACACCGAGGATGACCGCCACCACGGCGAGCACCACCAGGAGTTCGATGAGGCTGAGCCCCCGCTGTTGTTGTGTTCTTGGGGTCGGGTACCGCACGGCCGCCGGCCAGTCGTGACGTCAACGCCCGCTATCCTGCACCGCGCCGGCCCGGGCCGGGGCAACGGCCGACAACCGGACGCTACGGGAGGATGAATCGTGGTTCTGTCGTTCATTCAGCCGCTTAGCCCGGACAGCTCCGGGCGCCATCAGCTTCCGCCACGGGAACCGCGCGGGGCCTGCCGGTGTAGCTCACGACGACGGCTCGCGCGGCCCGGTCACCGCGCCGGTCGCAGGCGGTGAACGTGCCATTGACCGACCGGCTGAAAGGGCGGAACACGAACGTCCGCCGGTTGGCGCTGAGCATCGCGAGACCGAAGGCGGGCTCCGCCTGCAGGACGGTCTCGCCCGCATCCACCCGGGGCGGGTCGTCCCGGTCCCGGTTCACGAAGACGATGAGGCCCTGGGTGAAGTCGCCGGTTTCCGTGCACTGGCGACCCGTGCGGCTGCGGCAGAGGACCACGTCGGCCCCGGTCTTCAGGGCCTCGTGGCGCGCGACGTGGATGCCGTGCACCAGGCGGTTCACCGCCGCGACCAGCCGGGCGTCCAGCACGAGGTTCGTGAAGGCGGGGACCGCGAGGCCGAGCAGCAGGGCCGCCAGGGCCAGGACGACCAGCAGTTCGGTGAGACTGTAGCCGGCATTGCGGGGCATGGATGACGGGCAACCGGGGGAGGGCCTGCACGGTAGACGAGCGGCGTGCCCGGGTGCCAGCCGACTATCCAGCGGCTCCGTGGAGATTACGGACTTGCGCTAGACTCGGCCCATGACCTCCCGGGCCGACGTCGAAGCGCTGCTGCGCGCCCGCCGTGTGCAGCCCACGCCCCAGCGCGTGGAGGTCGGGCTGCTGCTGCTCGCGAGGCCCTGCCACCTGTCGGCGGACCAGATCCTGCAGACCCTGCGCCGGGCCGGCAGCCGGGTCTCCAAGGCCACGGTCTACAACACCCTCAAGGTCTTTTCCCGGGCCGGGATCGTGCGGGAGGTCGCCGTGGACCCCAGCCGGCTCGTTTACGACTCCACCACCACGCCCCACCACCACTTCCTCGACGAAGACAGCGGGGAACTCACGGACATCGACCCGGCGGACCTCGCCCTGGCCTGCCTCCCGGCCCTGCCGGAGGGCGTGGAGGCCACCGGCGTCGAGGTGCTGATCCGGGTCCGCCGCCGCTGACGCCGCCGGTTTGCCGGCCCGGGGCCGATTTCCTATACTGCGCCGCTTCGCCGGGGTAGCTCAGTTGGCAGAGCACCGCATTCGTAATGCGGGGGTCGGAGGTTCGACTCCTCTCCCCGGCACCA
>CALGMY010000257.1 GCA_937958785.1 uncultured Gammaproteobacteria bacterium
GCCGCTGGGACATCTACGGCCACCTCCTGCTCCGGATCCGGGACCGCCACAAGCGGGACTACTGCTTCGCGCCGACTGCCGAGGAGGTCGTCACCGAGGTCGCCCGGCGCGAGCTCCGCAGCTACCGCCAGCTGCCGGTGAACTACTACCAGATCAACACCAAGTTCCGCGACGAGATCCGGCCGCGCTTCGGCGTCATGCGGGCCCGTGAATTCATCATGAAGGACGCCTATTCCTTCCACCTCGACCAGGCCTCGCTGGACGAGACCTATGCCGCGATGGCCGAGGCCTATTCCAGGATCTTCACCCGGCTCGGCCTCCGCTTCCGCAAGGTCGACGCCCATGGCGGCGAGATCGGCGGCTCGAAGTCCCAGGAGTTCCACGTGCTCGCGGAGTCGGGCGAGGACTGCATCGCCTGGTGCGAGGGCGACAGCTTCGCGGCCAACGTGGAGATGGCCCCCGCCGCGCCGCCTGCCACGCCGCGACCGGCGCCTGCCCGCGAACTCCAGCGCGTCGCGACCCCGGGCGCCCGGACCATCGACGAGGTCGCAGGCTTCCTCAAGGTGGATGCCCGGGACTGCGTCAAGACCCTGGTCGTGGACGGCGCGGACGGCGGCCTCGTCGCACTCCTCCTGCGTGGCGATCACGAACTGAATCCCGTGAAGGCCGAGCGCGTCCCCGGCGTCGCCCGCCCGCTCAAGCTCGCGACCCCGGAGCGGGTGCTGGCGGCGGCCGGCGCCCCGGTTGGCGCGATCGGGCCCGTCGGCCTGCCACTGACCGTGGTGGCGGACCATGCCGTGCTGGTGCTTGCGGACTTCGTCTGTGGCGCGAATGCGGCAGAAACGCACCTGACGGGCGTGAACTTCGGGCGCGACCTGCCCGTGCCGGCGGCCTTCGACCTGCGCAACGTCGAGAATGGCGACCCGAGCCCGGGCGGCGGTGGCCCGCTCACCCTCGCCCGCGGCATCGAGGTGGGTCACATCTTCCAGCTCGGCGACAAGTACAGCCGGTCGATGGGTGCCGTCGTCCTGGACCAGGAGGGCAAGGAACGCATCATGACCATGGGTTGCTATGGCATCGGCGTGTCGCGCATCGTCGGCGCCGCCATCGAGCAGAACCACGACGCCGCCGGCATCCTGTGGCCGGAGCCCATGAGCCCCTTCGACGTGATCCTGGTGGAGATCAACCCGAAAAAGGCCGACGCCGTCACGGCGGCAACCCGGGTGCTGTACCAGGATCTCACCGCGGCCGGCTTCGAGGTGCTCTTCGACGACCGGGATGCGCGTCCCGGCGTGAAGTTCGCCGACGCCGACCTCATCGGTATTCCCCACCGGCTGGTGGTGGGCGAGCGCGGTGTCCGGGATGGCAAGGCCGAATACCGGCACCGCAGGGACGGCAACGAGGAACAGGTGAGCCTCACCGATGTGCCCGACTTCCTCCGCGCACGGCGCGAGTTCCCCCGGCAGGGTTAGCCGCTTCGCCCGCGTTGCCTGCCTGGCCGTGCTCACGGCGCTCGCGGTCCTGCCGGCTCCGGCGCCAGCCGCCAGCGCCCGGCCCGATCCGGAGCTGCGACGGCTGCTCAAGGCCGCCCTCGACGAACCGCTCACCTTTGCCGACCGGTTCGAGGCCGAGGTCTGGCTCACGGACATGGCCGGGCGGCTCGGATCTCGGGTACCGGACCCCGCAGAGCGGCTGGAAATCCTGACGACGGTGCACCGGGAGGCCACCCGCGCGGGCCTGCCACCGGAGATGGTCCTCGCCGTGATCGACGTGGAGAGCGGCTTCCAGCGCTACGCGGTGTCGCGGGCGAATGCCCAGGGACTGATGCAGGTCATGCGTTTCTGGCTCGCGGAGCTGGACATGCCAGGCTACGCGCTGCTCGACATCCAGGCCAACGTGCGGATGGGCTGCACGATCCTGCGCTACTACTACGACAAGGAGCGGGGCAACTGGACACGGGCGCTCGCCCGCTACAACGGCAGCCTCGGCAGCCGGGCCTACCCGGACAAGGTGTTCGAGCGCCTGCGAACCCGCTGGTTCCGCCAGTAGCCTCAGGCCGTCCGGAAGTCATGGATGCCCGCGTGGCTGGCAGCGTCCTCCGCCAGCTCGACGAGTTCATCCACCCGGGCGCGCGGCGGCCCCTGCCGCAGCCAGTCCGCGAGGGTCGCGAGGGCGGCCTCTTCACCAGTGGCGAGTACTTCCACCCGGCCGTCCGGCAGGTTGCGGGCGTAGCCGCGCAGGCCGAGCTGCTCGGCCTGCCGCGCGGTGCTCGCCCGGAAGAACACGCCCTGGACCTTGCCGCTCACGAACCAGCGGCGGGCACCCGCGGTCACTGCGTGGCCTGCTCCCGCAGTGACCGGCTGCGCAGCAGGGCGGCAATGGCCGTCTCCTTCGCGTCCAGCGCCAGGCGGCGAGCGTCCCAGTAGACCCGCTGCTGCAGCTGACCCTCGGCCTCGGCCAGCTGCTGCTCGGCGGAAGCGAGACCCGCGGCATCGAAGGTCGCGGCACCGGCTTCCCGGGCGGCGGCAATGGCCTGGCGGGCATCGCTCATCTCCTGCACGGGAGGTGCGGTGGCACAGCCGGCCAGCAGAAGGACTGCCAGGAGGGTCCGGGGCAGGGAACTCGCAACGCTCATGCGCGCCACGCTAGCCAGCGGGCTGCCGACGGTCAAGCACCGCCCGCGGCGGCAGGTAAGATGGGCGCCTTCCCGGGACCGGCCAGGCCAATGAGCGACATCCTCGTGCTGTATTACTCCCGCCACGGCTCCGTGGCCAACCTGGCGGCGCAGGTCTGCCGGGGCATCAACACGGTGCCCGGCGCCAGCGCCCGGTTGCGCACCGTACCACCAGTGACCGCAGCGACCGGGCCCCGCCTGCCGGACGTGCCCGCCGATGGGCCACCCTACGCCACCACGGCGGACCTCGGCGAGTGCACCGGACTCGTGCTCGGCAGTCCGACGCGTTTTGGCAACATGGCGGCTCCCCTCAAGCACTTCCTCGACGGGACCGGCACCGACTGGCTGGCCGGCACGCTCACCGGCAAGCCGGCCGGGGTGTTCACGTCGACCAGTTCCCTGCACGGCGGCCAGGAGAGCACCCTGCTCTCCATGGCCCTGCCACTGCTCCACCACGGGATGGTGCTCGTCGGGGTGCCCTACCGGGAGCAGGCACTGTCCGACACCCGGGGCGGCGGCTCGCCCTACGGCGCGTCCCACTTCGCGCCGTCGCCGGAGGCCACCGAACCGAGCGCCGACGAGGCACGCATCGCCCAGCACCTGGGGCGTCGGGTCGCCGAAGTGGCGCTCCGGCTCGCCGGCTGGAACCGTTGAACGCCCGGCAGCTCACCCAGGCCGGCCTGCTGGTGCTGAGCACCTGGCTCGTCGTCGCGCCACCCGCCGGCGCGGCCGCGGGCACGGGCGCGCGCCTCGCCATCGGACTGGCCTGCGCCCTGCCGCTGCTGTTGCTGGTGGCCGCGGGACTCCGGCGGGTCCGCCAGTGGGGCGCCTGGGTGGCCATCGTCCTGGTGCCCTACTTCGCCCTCAGCACCGGGGCCATGCTCGTGGCACCGGCGACGCGGTTCGAGGGGGCGGCCTTCGCCACCCTGGTGGCCGTCGTCCTGTTCGCAGGCATCGCAACAGGCCGCGCCCGCGGCTAGGCCGGCTGCCTCACAGTCCGAGCACGGCGCGCACGAAGGGAATCGTGAGGGGCCGGCGGGCCGCGAGGGATTCGCGATCCAGCGTGTCCAGCAGGGCGAAGAGGCTGGCTGCCCCGCGGGGCGCCCGGTGCAGCAGGTAGCGGGCCGTGTCCTCCGGCAGCTCCAGGCCCCGGAAACGCGCCCGGAGGGTGAGTGCGGCGAGACGCCCACCGTCGTCCAGCGGGCGCAGGCGATGGACACTGCCCGAGGCGAGCCGGGACCGCAGATCCGCCAGCCCGAAGCCCGTGTCCGCAGGGGGCCCCGCCGCGGCGATGATGAGCCGGCCCCCCACTGCCCGCAATTGCTCGTAGAGGCCGAACAGGGCCCGCTCGGCGTCCGCGTTCCCCGCCATCCGCTCGATGTCGTCGAGCGCCACGAGGTCCAGGTCACCCAGGCCTTCCAGCAGGGCTGCGGGGGGGGCCGTGCCGGCGGCGAGGAGCCCGGCGAGCGGCAGGTACGCCGGGCGCCCTGCCCCGTCACCCGCGGCGGCGACGGCGGCCTGCAGCAGGTGGGTCCGGCCCGATTCACCGGCACCCCAGAGCCACACGGGTGGACCCGGGACACGGTCCGCGGCCGCGCGCAGCTCGTGCACCACGAACTCGTTGCCGTCCGGGACGAAGTTGCTGAACAGCGCGTGGTCGGCGAGGCGGACCTCGAGGGGCAGCTGGCGCATCACGGCGCGCGGCCGCCCTGCGCGGCCTTGCCCGACCAGCGGACGACATAGTCGAGGCCGCTCACGATCGACGTCACGAGCACCGCCGCCCCGGCGACGGTCAGGAACGCCCCCGGTGGCAGCCCGAAGGCCTGGCTCGCGATCACGCCGCAGAGGTAGACGAGCTGGGCACCCGTGTTGAGCTTGCTGACGCGACTCGGCGAGGGTTCCACCGGGGCCACCAGCAGCTGGTAGCTGAGGCCGCCAGTGACGATGACCACATCCCGGATGATGACCACTGCCGCCAGCCACGCGGGGACGAGCCCGAGCCAGGCGAGCGTGAGGAACGTGGACACGAGCAGCAGCTTGTCCGCGAGGGGGTCCAGCAGGCCGCCCAGCCGGCTGCGCCAGTTGAATCGCTTGGCGAGGTAGCCATCGAGGCCATCGGACGCCCCGGCCACCGCCACGAGCAGCAACGCGACCGCGAAGCGGCCGCCAACGAGAGCCGTGACGATCGGCCACACCAGCAGGATGCGTAGCACGCAGATGAGATTCGGGATCTGTGCCACCCGGAGGAGCGGCTGGGGTGAGCGTGCCTCGGGCACCGCGGTCACGGCTCCCGGGCAGCGACCGGGCCGGTGTCCGGAACGACCCGGTACAGGAGTTCGCCGGCGCCGCCGGCACCGACCGGTTCGAGCAGGCGCCGGAGCGCGAACGCTGCATTGAGCCGCGCGACGTCGCCGCGCACCTCGAGGCCGTAGACCAGCGCGCCGTCCTCGATCCCGCGCAACTCGGCGGAGCGGATCAGGCCCACGCTGCGCAGGTACGCCTGCAGTCTCCCGTAGGTCTCGAAGTCGGTGACCCCGGTGATGCGGACCAGGAGGGGCCCGCCTTCGGCGGCGATGCCGGCGAGGCGGTCGGCCAGGCGGTCGGCGAGCCCGTGGGCGCCCTCGGCGAGGTCACCGGTCCATTGCTGCCGCTCATCGCCCCGCGTCAGGGTCCACTGCCACAGGCCGGCCCCGCCCGTGGGGGCGGGCCGGCCTTCCAGCGTGGCATCGGCGGCCTGGGCCGGCGGACCGAAGGCGACGGGCAGGCCCCGGATCGCGGCCACGGTCTCGAAGGCCTGGCGCAGGGAGACGGCCCCGGCCGTGGGCGCTGCCGGGTCCGCGGGGGCGGGTTCCGGGGGCAGGACCACGAGGGTGAGGGGCCGGTCGTCCGCCCAGACCGGCAGCCGGGCCGCATCGAGTCCGCGCAGCAGGGCCGCCGGCTCGAAGCTCACCCGCAACTGGCCGCCGGGCGCCGGCTGGTACTGCCGGACCAGTGTGGCGGGAGCACCGACGGCCCGCCGCCGCGCTGGATCGGCACCGGCATCGCGGCGACCCGTGACCTTGACGAGCACCTGGTCCAGGGCGAGCGCAAACGCGCCATCGAGTGCCGGGCCGCTCAGGCCCGCCGCCGGCACCTGGGCGACATAAAGGTCGGGGACGACGGCGGCCGGGAGCGGCTGCCAGGCCAGCAGCCATGCGAGAAGCGGAAGCAGGGTTGCCTTGGACGCCGCGCGGGTCATTTCCTTATTATAGCCACCCCGCCCCGGGCCGAGCTCATGACCGCGAAACAGTCCCTCACCTACAAGGATGCCGGCGTCGATATCGATGCCGGCGACGAGCTCGTCGAGCGCATCAAGCCGCTCGCCCGGGCCACAGAGCGCCCCGGCGTGCTCGGCGGCATCGGCGGCTTCGGCGGGCTGTTCGAGATCGACCTTGCGCGCTGGCCCCGGCCGGTGCTCGTGTCCGGCACCGACGGCGTCGGCACCAAGCTGAAGCTGGCCATCGAGCTCGGCCGCTACGACACCATCGGCATCGATCTCGTGGCCATGTGCGCCAACGACGTGGTGGTCCAGGGCGCCGAGCCCCTGTTCTTCCTCGACTACTACGCCTCCGGCCGGCTCTCGGTGGAGACGGCGGCCGCCGTGATCCGCGGGATCGCCACGGGCTGCCAGCAGGCTGGCGCCGCGCTCCTCGGCGGCGAGACGGCCGAACTGCCCGGCCTCTACACGGGCGACGACTTCGACCTGGCCGGATTCTGCGTCGGCATCGTGAACCGGGACCAGCTGATCGACGGCACGACCATCCGCCCGGGCGACGTCGTGCTGGGGCTCGGTTCCTCGGGCCCGCATTCCAATGGCTACTCCCTGATCCGGCGGGTGCTGGCAGTGAGCCGCACCCCGCTCGACACGCCCTGGGAGGGCACCACGCTCGGCGCCGCCCTGCTCGCCCCCACCCGCATCTACGTCCGGCCGCTCCTCGCCCTCATGGCCGAGGTTCCCGTGCGGGGCCTCGCCCACATCACTGGCGGCGGGCTCGCCGACAACCTGGTGCGGGTCCTGCCGGGCGACGTGAACGCCATCATCCGGCGGCCAGCCTGGCAGCGCCCCGCGCTCTTCGACTGGCTGCAGGCGACCGGCAACATCCCCGAGGACGACCTGCTGCGCACCTTCAACTGCGGCATCGGCATGACGGTCATCGTGCGACGGGCGGATGCGGAGCGGGCCCGCGCCAGCCTCGTGCAGGCGGGCGAGGTGGTCACCGAGCTCGGCGAGATCACCGCCGGCACGGGCCAGGTGGAACTGCGCGGGTGACCCAGCGGCCCCGCGCCGTCGTCCTGGTCTCCGGGGACGGCAGCAACCTCCAGGCGATCATCGACGCGAACCGCCACGGCGCCCTCGATCTCGTGATCGCCGGCGTACTGAGCGACCGGCCGGGCGCGCGCGCCCTCGAGCGGGCCCGGCTCGCCGGGATTCCCGCCGAGGCCATCGACTACGCCACTGCGCCGGACCGGGCCACGTTCGCCGCCCGCCTCGCGGCCCGCATCGATGGTCTCTGCCCCGACATCGTCATCCTCGCCGGCTTCATGCGCATCCTGCCGGATACCCTCGTGGCCGCCTACGCGGGCCACATGCTGAACGTGCACCCGTCACTGCTGCCGAAATACCCGGGCCTGCACACCTACCGCCGCGCCCTCGCGGCCGGCGAGCAGGAACATGGCTCGACGGTCCACTTCGTGATCCCGGAACTGGACGCGGGCCCGGGCATCATCCAGTTCCGGGTGCCGGTGCGACCGGCCGACACGGAGGACAGCCTGCGCGAACGCGTCCAGGCCGGCGAGCACCTCATCTACCCCCGGGCCATCGCCTGGCTGGCCGCCGGCCGCGTGATGCTCCGGGACGGCGCCACCTGGCTCGACGGGGAACGCCTCGCGGCCCCCGTGGTGGTAGACGGCGAGCGGACGTCGAGCGCAGCCTGACCGCTGCCGGCAGGCCGCCCATGGACGAGCGCAGCAGCGGCTACGTCACCGACCTCGGCTACACCGCCCGGTACCACCCGGAGCTGAACCCCCTGCGCGCCGGCTTCGCCTTCCTGCGGGCGGGCCTCGCCCCGCCGCCGCCCGTCGCGACAGCCTGCGAGCTGGGTTTCGGGCAGGGCGTAAGCCTCGTGGTCCATGCGGCGGCGAGCCCGGTGCGCTGGTGGGGGAACGACCTCTTGCCCGAGCACCTGCGCTTCGCGGCCTCCCTGAACGCCGCGGCCGGCGGTCCCGCGACGCTCGCGGAAGCCACCTTCGCCGAGTACGCCCGCGCGCCGGGCCTGCCGGCCTTCGACTTCATCGCCGTCCACGGCGTCCTGTCCTGGGTCTCGGCGGAGAACCGCCGGGTGATCGCAGGCTTCCTGCGGGACCACCTGGCCCCGGGTGGCGTGGTCTACACGGGCTACAACGCCCTGCCGGGCTGGAACGACCTGGTGCCCCTGCGCCAGCTGCTGGTCGCCCACGCGGCACGGGCCGGCAGCGGCCCGACCACGGACCGCATGGAGACCGCGCTGGACTTCGCGGCGCGGGCGCTCGAGGCCGGATCGGCCACCCGTCCGGAGGTGGCGGCCCGGTTCGCCCGGCTCCGTCGGGAAGACCGCCGCTACCTGGCCCACGAATACTTCAACCGGGACTGGCAGCCGCTGGCCTTCACGGAGGTCGCGGAACTCATGGCGGGCGCCGGCCTCGTGCCCGCCTGCTCCGCCACCCTGGCCGACTACCTGCCGGAACTCGGGCTGACCGCCGCCCAGCGCCAGCTGCTCGCCGACACCGGCGACGTGCCGCTGCGGGAGACCCTGCGGGACTTCCTCACCGGCGCGCCATTCCGCCGGGACTACTGGGTGCGGGAGCCGCGGCGGCTGGACCGGCCGGCGCAGGACGCCGCCTGGCGCGACCAGCGTGTGGTGCTGCTGACGCCCGTCGCCCGGCTGCCGGACCGGGTGAGCGGCCCGGCGGGCGAGCTGCGGCTGGACGGTCCGGCGTTCAAGGCCGTGACCACCCTGCTCGACGGAATGGCACCCCGGACTATTGCGGAACTCGAACAGCACCTGGCGCCCGCAGCCGACGACCTCGGGCCCATCACCGACACGGTGTTCACACTGGTGGCACTGGGGCACGTGGCCCCGGCCCAGTCACCGGAGGCCGTGGGCGAGGTCGGTGGACGGGTGGCGGCGCTGAATCGCTGGCTGGACGCCCGCGTCGCCGGTAACGAGCAGATCGAAGTGCGGGCGAATGCGGTGACCGGGGGTGGTGCCTGAACTCGTCGAGGCGTCAGGCGCTGTCCCGCACCGCGCCTGGCACTGACGCGGCAGCGCCGGGATTGCCCACCACCAGCGGCACGCTGTCCAGCACCCAGCCGCCCTGCTCGCGGCGGGCCGGGCTCGGGATGGCGAAGGCGGTGCGGCCCCGGCGACGGTTCACCTCGGCGGTATCGATGCGCCAGCCCCGGTCTTCCCAGGCCTTGAGCTTGTCCCGGTAGCTGCCGATGGTGATGTCGGCTGGCGTGAAGAATTCCTTCGTGCGGCTGAGGGGCGTCATCTCCGGACGCACGTCGAGCAGCACGTCCCGGTCCTGGAAGGCCACGACCTGGTTGCGGCCCATCATCCGCTCGTCCTCGGACGGGTCGAGCAGGAAATTGCGCAGGTTGACGAGGTACAGGCTCGTCCGGCCCTCGTCGATGGGCGTCTCGAACAGGTACTGGTGGATGCTGATCTTGTCGGTCGGATGGATGAGCGTCCACACCTGGGCGACCCCGTGGTGGCCCGTGCCACCGCGGATCACCGCATCGACCGTCCGGCCCGAGGCCTCCCGCATCTTGGGGTCGGCGAGCGGCGGCGCCCGGCGGCTGCTGAAGTGGCCGCTGATCCATTCGGTGTTGACGATCTCGTAGTCCTCGACGGCGATGCGGATGTCGTCCCGGTTGCCCGAGTAGCCGTGAGTCGGGTGGACGAATTCGTTGTGCGCACCGTCCAGGCCATTCTCGATCGAGCGCTGGTAATCGATGTCCCACTCGAAGTACTGGATCGTGGCGCGCCAGCCCGGGTCGGGCGCATCACCCCGGTATTCCTCGATGGCCATGATCGGGCAGCGCTCGCCCTCCGGCAGGTCGCCAAGGAAGGCGAACACCAGGCCATACTTTTCCTGCACCGGATAGGCATCCACACGGGCCCGGCCGGGGATCCTCGCCGCCTTGCCGAGGGACGGGATGGCGGTGCAGCGGCCGTCCCCGGCGAAACGCCAGCCGTGGTAGGGGCACTGCACCTCCCCGTCCCGCACCTTGCCATCGGCCAGGGACGCGCCCCGGTGGATGCAGGTGTTGGCCAGGCAATGGGCCTGGCCGGCGTCGTCGCGCCAGAGCACGAAATCCTGGCCCAGCATGCGGCGGCGCACCGGGGCCGTGGTGAGGTCGGCGCTGCGGCCGGCGGGATACCAGAAGTTGATGAACATGGATGCAGCCTCGCAGGCCGTTGGTGTGCTCAGTCTGCCACCGGACCGGCCGGTACGCCACGGATCACCCGGGCAAGGCAGGGGTGGAGCACGGCCGCCGTGTTCACCTGCTCCACATTGAGGCCGAGGGCTGCGGAGAGGCTCTCCTGCAGCAGGTGTGGAAACGTGCGGCGATCGTCGATGAAGTCCTGCGCCACGGTGGAGGCGCCGACGAAGAAGATCCTGTAGCTGCCGTCATCGCCGTAGTCGACGGGCTTGGTGGTCCGGAAGCCCTTGCCGTCGGTGGTCAGCCGCTGGGGACCGGAGATGCCGGGCAGGTTGTCGCCGACGA
>CALGMY010000258.1 GCA_937958785.1 uncultured Gammaproteobacteria bacterium
GATGAGGACACGCCCCTGCCGGTCGAACAGGAACACCGAGAATGCCCGGTGCAGTACCCCGGCGCCGAGGTGGCCCGCGGTCTTGGCCAGGGTGCCGGTCTCCCGGTCGTCCTCGTCGACCAGCACGAGGAGGTCCTCCCCGGCCGGGGCGGGCGGGCGCGCGGAAACCGCCCGGTTCATGGGATGGCCCCCGGCGTGACGAGCAGCGTGCTGCAGCCCTGCCGCTCGATGGCTTCCTGCACGGCCGGCCGCGTGTCCGCCGTGCAGAGCGCGAGCATCGCGCCGCCACCACCGCCGCCCGTGAGCTTGGCGCCGGCCGCGCCGGCGTCCCGGGCCACGTCGATGAGCCGCTCGAGCGCGGGAGTGGAGACCTGCAGGGCGTTGAGCAGCCCCTGGTTGACGTTCATGAGGTCACCCAGGGTCGTGACGTCGTCGTCCTGGATGGCGGACACGGCCTGCAGCACCAGGCTGTCGATGTCGTCGAAGATCTTCTCGTAGAGGCGCGGATTGCGGCGACGGGCCTCGGAGACGTTGGCCACGGTCCGGGCCGTGAGGCCTTCGCTCCGGGTCATGCCCACCACGATGTGGAGTGGCCGCGGGATGTTGAGCAGTTCCACCAGCGGCGGCGCGCCGCGGCGATAGACGAGGGGCCGGCCGTAGGTGGCCAGGGTGTTGTCGAGGCCGCTGGGCTGGCCGTGGGCCGTCTGCTCGGAAAGGAAGGCGAGCTCGTTCACCTCCGCGTCGGAGAGGCCCAGGCGGAAGTGCAGGTCGAGGGCGCGGACGATGGCAACCGCCAGCGCGGCCGAACCCCCCAGGCCCATGCTGCGCGGGACGTCGGGGAAGACCTCGATGCGGAGCTTGCGGTCCGACAGCCCCAGCTTGTCGAGGATCGCGCCTGCCGCCTGCTCGAAGGACCGCCGCTGCTCGGGCGGCTTCGCCAGCTGGTATTCGACGCCCCAGCGGGGGATCAGCAGCTCGACACCCCGGTCGCCGTCCTCCACGACGGCCCGGATGGTGAGCGGGATCGGGCAGCCGATGGCGTGGCGCCCGTGGACCACCGCGTGTTCGCCGAGCAGGATGATCTTGCCGTGGCCCACCCCGACACCGGCTTCCGGCGCCCGGCGTGGCGTGGCCTTGCGGCTCGCGGGGGCGGCCTGCTGGCGCACCTCGTCGAGGATCTCCTGGGCCTTCCAGACCTTGATCTCCCCGCTCTGCAGGACCCGCTCGAGCACCTCGTTGAAGAACTCCGCGGGCGCACCGGCGGCCTTCACCACGCTCCGGGCGTGCAGTGTCATGTGGCCCGCCTGGATGCCGTCGGTGGCGAGGGCGCGCAGCGCCGCGAAGTTCTGGGCGAGGCCGACCGCCGCCATCACCTCCGCGAGCTCGGTGGCGGACTCCACGCCGAGCAGCCGCAGGTTCATCGCGACCCCGGGGTTCGACTCGAGGGGACCACCGACGATGCCCACCTTCATGGGCAGCTCGATGCTCCCCCTGAGGTTGCCGGCATCGTCCTTCCACCACTCGGTGAGCGACGTGTAGCGCCCGTGGCGGGCGGCGTAGGCATGGGCGCCGGCCTCGATGGCCCGCCAGTCGTTGCCGGTGGCCAGCGCCACGGCGTCGACGCCATTCATGACGCCCTTGTTGTGGGTGGCGGCCCGGTAGGGGTCCGCATGGGCGAAGTCGGCGGCGATGATGATGCCGTCCCGCACCCGCTCGCCGGCGTAGCCCTTGCCCGCCAGGTGCGCGATGGGCAGGGTGACCGACGCCCGGGCCAGCGCCCGGTCCGCGAGGTTGGAGAGGATCCGCAGGAACACCTTGCCGTCGGTGAGCTGCTCGATGAGCGAAGCCACGCCCTCGCACATGCCATTGACGAGGTTCGCGCCCATGGCGTCCCGCGTGTCGACGAGCAGGTGCACCACCAGCATCATCTCGCCGGGCATGGAGCGCAGCGGATAGGAGTGCACCTCGAGGTCCACCGCGCCGCCACCCCTTGCCACCATGCGGGGGTGGAAGCTGTTGGCGAGGTCGAGGATCTCCTGCCGGTGCTCGAGGATGGCGGCCCGGGCGCGGGGCAGGTCGGGCAGCTCCAGCACCTGGATCTGGCCGATGAGCACGGGTGGGGTGGAACTGGTGGCGAAGCCGCCGGACTCCCGGGCCAGCTTCGCGGTGGCGCTGATGGCCGCGACGATGGACGGCTCCTCCACCGCCATCGGCACCACGTAGTCCTTGCCGTTGATGAGGAAGTTCAGCCCGAGCCCCACCGGCATGCCCAGCACGCCGATGACATTCTCGATCATCTTGTCCGCGGCCGAGAGGTCCAGGGTCGCCTGGCCGGCGGACAGCAGGTCGAAATCGGTGTCGCTGAGCAGGCCGCGGTCGCGCACGGCGCGCACGCGTTCGGCGACGGACATCTTGTAGAAGTGCGGGATCCGGGATCGGGTCATGGGCCACCCTGGTTTGCGGCGCGCAAACCGTAGCAGGATTGGGGACTGCTCGCCACGCCCCGCGGGCCGGGTTTATGCCATTCTAGGGCCATGGAAAAGCCCTGGTTGAGCGCGTATCCGCCCGGCGTGCCCGCGGTCCTGGACCTGGATCCCACCGAGTCGGTGCTGGACATCCTGGACCAGGCCGTCGCCCGCCACGGCGACCGGCCGGCCTTCAGCAACCTCGGCCGCACCCTCACCTACCGGGAGTTCGACGTACTGCAGCGCCGCTTCGCGACCTGGCTGCAGGGCCTGCCCGGGGTGGGGCCCGGGGACCGGGTCGCCATCATGCTGCCGAACCTGCTCCAGTACCCGGTGGCCCTGTTCGGCACCTGGCGGGCCGGCATGGTGGTGGTCAACGTGAATCCGATGTACACCGCGCCCGAGCTGGAACACCAGCTCAACGACAGCGGCGCGACGGTACTCGTGGTGCTGGGCCAGCGCGCCGGGGTCTACGCCGGGATCCGCGAGCGGGTGGGCGTGCGCCACGTCCTCGTCACCGAGGTGGGCGACCTCCTGGGCTTTCCCCGCGGCCTCCTCGTCAACGGGGTGATGCGCTACGGGCGCCGGATGCCCGTGCACCACGTGCCGGGCGCCGCCCGCTGGCCGGCGGTGGCCGGGTGCGATCCCGACGACTTCCGCCAGCCCGCGCCACCCACTGGCTCCGACCTGGCCTGCCTCCAGTACACCGGGGGCACCACGGGCCGTTCCCGCGGGGCGATGCTGACCCACGCGAACCTCGTGGCCAACATCCGGCAGATCAATTCCTGGTTCGCCGCCGAGCGCGTCGATGGCCAGGAGATCATGGTCACCCCGCTGCCGCTGTACCACGTGTACGCGCTCATGTGTAACTGCCTGTGCTACGTGGCCACCGGCGGGCACAACGTGCTCATCACGGACCCGCGCAACATCAAGGCCCTCATTGCCGAGCTTAAGCGCTGGCCCTTCACCGCCATCACGGGCGTCAACACCCTCTACCAGGCGCTGGTCGAGGCGAAGATCCACGTCGAGCCCGGACCTGCCCGGCGTGGACTTCTCGACGCTGAAGATCGCCTCGGCGGGCGGCATGGCGGTCATGCCCGCCACCGCCAGGCGCTGGATGGAGATCACCGGGCACATGATCCTCGAGGGCTATGGCCTCTCCGAGACCTCGCCGGTGGTGACGATCAATCCCCTCACGCTGAAGGAGTGGAACGGCAGCATCGGCCTGCCCGTGCCCAACACGGTGGTCGTGCTTCGGGCGGAAGGTGTCACCGACGTCCCGCCTGGCGAGGCCGGCGAGATCTGCGTGCAGGGCCCCCAGGTGATGTCCGGTTACTGGAAC
The DNA here is from genome assembly GCA_937958785.1 of uncultured Gammaproteobacteria bacterium. Lineage (GTDB taxonomy): Bacteria > Pseudomonadota > Gammaproteobacteria > Steroidobacterales > SHZI01. The sequence goes on from CALGMY010000258.1 coordinate 3,808, forward strand.
GATTCCGCCGCGACCGCCAGCGCCATGACGGAGGACGGGTTCCTGCGCACTGGCGACGTGGCCGTGATGGACGAGCAGGGCTACTTCCGCATCGTCGACCGGATGAAGGACATGATCGACGTGTCCGGACTCAAGGTGTATCCCAATGAAGTGGAGGCCGCGATCACCCACCACCCGGCCGTGATCGAGGCCGCCTGCATCGGCGTGCCGGACGAGCGCACGGGGGAGGCGGTCAAGCTGTTCGTCGTGGTGCGGCCCGGGGAGACGCTCGCCTCCGACGCCATCCGCGATTACCTGCGGGGACGCCTGGCGCCCTACAAGATCCCCCGCCACGTGGAATTCCGGGACACCCTGCCGAAATCCAACGTCGGCAAGATCCTCCGCCGCGAGCTGCGGGAAGGGTAGGAGCGGCTTCAGCCGCGAGCACCGGGTATTCCCTTCGGTCGCTAGATGAACACGCTCCCCGCGGGGATACCCGGTGGTCGCGGCTGAAGCCGCTCCTACGACCGGCCCTGCGCGCGGTCGCGCGGCGCCAGCGCCTGCTCCGCCGCCGCCCAGTGGTCCGCGTGCACCCAGGTCGCCGTGAAGCCCCGTTCCTCGGCGGCCGTGAGGCGCTCGTGGAGGGCGAGACGGCTTTCCAGCGCCAGCGCCTTGTAGGCCCGCAGCACCTGCACCGGCCGTCGCAGCAGCGGCTCCAGCACGGCCCCGGTGCACGCCGCCAGGGATTCCCCCGGGCCGCAGACCCGCTGCAGCAGGCCGAGCGTGAGCGCCTCGGCCGGGGGCAGCCGGCGGGCCTCCAGGAGCAGGGCGAGACCGCGGGCCGGGCCGAGCAGCGCGAGGAGGTCGATGCCCCCGCCCCAGGCGGTGGTCACGTTCAGCTGGGCCTGCAGGAAGCCGAGTTCCGCGGTGGCGGTGGCGACCCGCAGGTCGCAGGCCAGGGCGAGCTCGGCGCCGCCGCCGAGCGCGTGGCCGTTGAGCGCGGCGATGACGGGCACCGGGAAGTGGCGCACGGCGTCCAGCGCGGCCCGGGCCCGGCGCGACATGGCCAGCGTGTCGGCGTCATTGCGCACGGCGGCCAGCTCCTTGAGGTCACCGCCGGCAGCGAAGCACCGGTCACCGGCGGCGGTCAGGACCGCGCACTTCAGCGACGCGTCGCCGGCGTGCTCACGGAAGGTGGCCCCAATCTGGTCGAGCAGCGCGAGGCAGAGCGCATTGCGCTGTTCGGGGCGGTTGATGGTGACGAGGAGGCGGTCGTCCTGCCGGTCGACGAGCAGCATGCTGGTCAGAAGTACAGCCGCATCACGCACTCGGCGACGCAGGCCGGCCGGTCCTGGCCCTCGATCTCCACCGTGTACTCCTCGACCAGCTCGATGCTGCCCTTGGCCTCGGTGGCGCCGAGCAGCTTGCAGCGGGCCCGGATGCGGCTGCCGACGACCACCGCGTTCGGGAAGCGCAGCTTGTTGATGCCGTAGTTGATGACGCGCTGGACCCCGGGGGCGAGCGGCTTGCCCGCATCCACGAGCCCGCGCAGGGCGGGGTAGAGCGACAGCGTGAGGTAGCCGTGGGCGATGGTCTTGCCGTAGGGCGATTCGGCGGCGGCCCGCTGCGGGTCCACGTGGATCCACTGCCGGTCCCGGGTGGCATTGGCGAAGCCGTCGATCATGGCCTGGTCGACGGTGAGCCAGTCGCTGGTGTGGATCTCCTGGCCCACGCGGGACTGCAGGGACTTGAGGGCCTCGGTGAGGGCCATGGTTCGTGCTCCGTGGATTGCTGGGACGCCTCGCTGCGTCGCGATGGGCCCGCCAGATGCTAGCAGAGTGGCTTCGCTCTGGCAGAATCAGCCCACCTTCCCGGCGGATTTCGCGCATGACGGACTGCACTCCCGGGCCGCGGGTCACTGCCCCGGCCCTGCTGCTGGTGGCGGCTGCCCTCGCGGGCTGCGGCTCGATGCTGCCCCAGGTGGATGCCAAGATCACCCACAAGGAGATCGCCCTCGACGCCGCCGACCTCGCGGCCGGCGGCATCGGCTTCCTCACGCCGTCGGCGGCCACCGGCCGGGAGGCCGACAAGCAGGCGCTGGCGCTGAGTTTCGCCACCCGGCTGGAGGCTGACCGGACCGACCTCCGGGTCGTGCCGCTGCCGACCGTGCTGTCGGCGGTGAACAGCCACGAGCTGGACCAGGACTACAAGCAGATGTACCGGGACTACCTGGAGACCGGCATCCTCGACGGGGCGCTGCTCCGGCGCATCGGCGAGATCGGCGAGGTCCGTTACCTCGCCCAGCTCAACCTCGCGAGCTTCGAGCAGCAGTCCCGGAGCCGCTTCAGCCTCATTGGCCTGCGTTTCGTCGACACGAAGCAGGCCAACATCCGGGTCTTCCTGCAGATCTGGGACAGCCGGACGGGCGCGGTCGCCTGGGAAGGGGGCGGGGAGGTCAACTACGCCTACGAGTCCGTCACCGAGAAGCCCGTGTCGTTCCAGCTGGTCGCCGGCTCGGCGGCCGACCGCATCTACGCCGGCCTGCCGCGCCCCGCCGGGGCTGCGGACTGACCGGTGCGTCACGAGGGAGCAGACCATGACTGATCTCACCACCCGGCGGTGCAAGCCCTGCGAGGGCGGCGTGCCGCCACTCACGCCGGCCGCCGTCGCCGAACTGCGCCCGGCCCTGCATCCGGACTGGGAACTCTCCGCCGACGGCAAGTGGCTCAGCCGGCGCTTCGAGTTTCCCGGCTTCAACCGCACCATGGGCTTCGTGAACGCCGTCGCCTGGATCGCCGAGTCCGAGGGCCATCACCCGGACCTGGAGGTGGGCTATGGGCGGTGCGTCGTTCGCTGGTCCACCCACGCGGTGGATGGCCTCACCGAGAACGACTTCATCTGCGCCGCGAAGGTGGACCGTCTCGTCGACTGACCCTGCGCCCCGGTGACGCACCGGGAGCGATTGGCCTTTGGCGGTGGCGGCGCTAGAGTGGCGGGATTCCATCAGGAGAATCGCCATGGCCGTCCGGTTGCTTTCCGCCGTCCTGTTGACCCTGGCCGCCGCCGGCGCGGTGGCCGCGACCCCGGACCTTGCCACGCCCCAGGCCCAGCTCAATGCCATGCGCCGCATCCAGTGCTCCGC
>CALGMY010000259.1 GCA_937958785.1 uncultured Gammaproteobacteria bacterium
GTCGCGAGCGCACGCTCGTAGAGAACCACCGTGCCGCGCCCCGCCCGTTCCCTGAGGGCAGCCAGGGGAGTGATGCTGAGGGCCGGATCGCCGTCGAAGACCCAGGTGCCGAGCTGCTCGGCGGGCTCGTCGGCCAGGGGCCCGATGACGGCGATCGAGGCTGGGGCCGCGAGCGGCAGCGCACGGCCTTCGTTCCGGAGCAGGACGATGCTTTCCAGCGCTGCCTGCCGGGCGATTGCGGCTGCGTGCGCGCGGCCAGCGTCAGGGTCCAGGGCGACCGTGGTGCGGCGCCGGTCGGGCAGGCCGAGGGCAAACTTGACCCGGAGGATGTGGCGCACGGCGGCGTCGAGTGCTGCGCGGGGAACGGCGCCGCTGGCCACCAGGTCCGCCAGGTGGCGCCGGAAGGCATCACCGAACATCTCCATGTCGACACCGGCATTGACGGCCACGGACGCGGACTCCCGGTCGTTCTCCGTGAGGCCGTGTTCCTGCAGCTGCCGAACGGAATCCCAGTCGCTCACCACGCAGCCGCCGAAGTGCCACTCCCCGCGCAGCACGTCCCGCAGCAGGAAGGTGCTGGCGGTGGCTGGTACGCCGTCGATCTCGCTGAAGGATGTCATGAGGCTGGCAACACCAGCCTCGACGACCGCCTGGAACGGCCGCAGGTAGACGTTGCGCAGTTCATTCTCGGGAATGTTGGTGGCTGCATAGTCGCGGCCGCTCTCGACGGCACCATAGCCTGCGAAATGCTTGGCACAGGCCGCGATGGCATCCCCGGCAGCGAGGTCAGGGCCCTGGAAGCCGCGGACGAGGGCAACGCCCATCAGGCTGGCGAGGTGCGGGTCCTCGCCGAGGCTCTCGGCGATCCGGCCCCAGCGGGCATCGCGGCTGACGTCGATCATGGGGGCGAACGTCCAGTTGATGCCCGCCGCCGCCGCTTCCCGTGCGGCGGCCCTGGCGCAGTCCTGGACGAGATCGCAGTTCCAAGTTGCCGCGAGTCCGAGCGGGATGGGCATGACCATCCGGAAACCGTGGATGACATCCCTGCCCACCAGGAGCGGGATGCCCAGCCGGCTCTCGGTGGTGGCAATGCGCTGCAACTCACCAACTTGCGCGGCATCCACGACGTTGAGGACCGCTCCGATGCGGCCGGCCCGCAGGTCCGCGCCGAGGTGCGCGGAGGGCTCTTCGATGCTGGCATCGACGAGGCACATCTGGCCGACCTTCTCGGCCGGTGTCATCGCCTCCAGGAGTGCCGTGATGCGCTGCTCGATGGCGGCGGAAGTCAGGGTGCTGGCGGTCGGCGGGGTCATGGGACGGCGGCCATGTTTGACAGCGTTGTCACCTGTAGTCAGGATACCGGGCCACAACAAATCCAACAACGCCGCATCCCGCACCGGAGACGTCGCGATGGGCCAGACGACCCGACACACGGTCGCGGCAGGGGACCGGATCCCGTTCGCCCACAAGCTGATCTACGGGCTCGGTGCCTTCGTCAACAACCTGCTGGCCGCAGCCATTGGCGGCATGACGATAGTCCTGAACCTGGGCCTCGGCATGAACCCGGCGCTCGTCGGGCTGCTCGGCGCAATCCCGCGCCTATTCGACGCGCTCACCGACCCGATCATGGGCTATGTCTCGGACAACACGCGCTCGCGCTGGGGGCGACGCCGGCCGTACATCTTCGTTGGCGCCATCACGGTCGCCATCACCTATGCCCTGCTGTGGCAACTACCCGCCGACCGGAGCGAGGGCTTCTACTTCTGGTATTTCCTGGGCGGCTCACTGGTGTTCTACCTCGCCTACACGGTGTATGCGACACCCTGGGTAGCGCTCGGCTACGAGCTGACGCCCGACTACCACGAACGCACGAGGCTCATGGGCGTGCAGAACTTCGTGGGGCAGCTGGCCTACCTGGTGGCACCCTGGTTCCTGCTGGTGATGCAGAACAGGACCCTGTTCGACGACATGGTCGATGGTGCCGGCTGGCTGGCACTCGCCATCGCCCTGGTGGTAGCGGCCATCGGGGTGCTCCCCGCCATCTTCCTGCGGGAGCGATTCGGCACCGACCCGGCCACGGGGACCCCGCGGCAGCATACGTTCTTCGACGACATGCGCGACTTCACGACGGGATTCGTGACCTCGCTGAAGGTCCGTCCCTTCGTCCAGCTGTGCGTGGCCACCTTCCTCGTCTTCAACGGCTTCATGATGATCTCATCGTTCCAGTCCTACGTGATCATCTACTACGTGTTCGGAGGCGACCTGGTTCGGGGGGCGGAGTTCGCCGGCTACGTGGGCACCGTCGGGACTGTCTCCACCTTCGTCGTGATCATGCTGACGACGTGGCTTGGCACCCATATCGGCAAGCGCAGGACGTTCTTCCTGGCCACCGGCCTGTCGATGGCCGGCTATGCCCTGAAGTGGATCTGCTTCGATCCGGCAGCGCCCTGGCTCATGCTCGTGCCCGCACCACTCATGGCGTTCGGACTCGGCGCCCTCTTCACGCTGATGCCGTCGATGATCTGCGACGTCGTCGACCTGGACGAACTCCACACCCGGCAACGGCGTGAGGGTATGTTCGGTTCGATCTTCTGGTGGGTGGTCAAGTTGGGTCTCGCGGCAGCCCTGGCCGCCGGTGGATTCCTGCTCAATGCCACGGGTTTCGACGTGGCGCTCGAGGGGGGGCAGGCGGCGCGGACGATCCTGCTGATGCGCATCTTCGACATCGGGGTACCGTTCGTCGCATCCGGAGTGGCCATCTGGACGGTCGCGAGCTACCCCATCACCGAGGAGAGCGCCCGCGAAGTGCGCGCGGCCCTCGAGGCTCGACGCGGTGCCTGACGGTGGTCACCTCGGATTCAGGGAGAAGCTCGGCTACGGGCTGGGTGACGCGGCGTCGAACTTCTTCTTCCAGTTCTTCAACATCTTCCTGATCTACTACTACACGGACGTATTCGGGCTGGAAGCCGCGGCGATCGGCACGATGATGATCGTGACGCGGATCATCGATGCCGTGACCGACCCGGCGATGGGGCTGGTCGCCGACCGCACGCGGTCGCGTTGGGGCAGCTTCCGGCCCTACCTCCTGTGGGCGGCCGTGCCCTACGCGGTGTGCGGCTACGCGATGTTCGCGGCTCCCGATCTCCCGACGTCGTGGAAGCTTGCCTACGCCTACGTCACCTACACCGCCATGATGGTCGCCTACACCGCCATCAACGTGCCCTACTCGGCGCTCATGGGGGTGATCTCGCCATCTTCCATGCAGCGCACCGAGGTCGCGACCTACCGGTTCATTTGCGCGTTCGTGGCGGCGTGGATCATCGGCACCTTCGTCACCCCGCTCAAGAACCTGCTGGGTGCTGGCGACGAAGTCGCGGGATTCCGGTTGACGATGGCCATCTTCTCGGTGGCGTCGGTGATCCTGTTCTGGGTGGCGTTCGCAAGCACTCGTGAGCGGGTCCGGGTCGAGGTCGAGGACCAGGACGTACGAAGCGACCTCATCGGACTCACCGCCAATGGGCCCTGGCGGCTGCTGTTCGCTTCTGCCGTGCTAACGCTGATGAGCGGCGTGATCCGCAGTGGTTCTCTTCTCTACTACTTCAAGTACTACGTCGGCGACGACGGCGCGCGTATCTGGCTGATCTTCGACCGGACGGCGGTCTTCATGTCCCTGGGGCTCCTGGCGATGCTCGCGGGCATGAGCATGACGAGGTTGCTGGTGGAGCGCTTCGAGAAGCGCAACCTGCTGTTCACACTGACCGTGCTGAACGCGGCGGCCATGGCGGTCTTCTACGTGATCCCGCCGGATGCCTTCTGGCTCATGGTGGCGGTCAACTGCCTGGGCACAGCCTTCATGGGGCCCACCCCGGCGCTCGTCTGGTCGATGTATGCCGATTGCGCCGACTATGGGGAGTGGCGGACCGGGCGCCGGAGTACCGCGCTCGTCTTTTCCACCCTGCAGTTCGGCCAGAAGGTTGGCCTTGCCGTCGGCTCCGGCCTGGTCGGGCTCATCCTGGGCTGGGTGGGCTTCGTGGCGAACGAGGCGCAGGCACCGGGAACCCTGGAAGGCATACGGGTGACGTTCAGCCTGCTGCCGGCTGCCCTGGGGATACTCAGTGTTCTCGTGATCATCCCGTACCGGATCGACCGGCGGACGATTGCGAGGATGGAGCAGGACCTGGCCGCTCGGCATGGAACCACGGCGCCGCGGTGACCGGGCACCGGAGTGCCCGGAGACGCGGGGCTACTCGAGGGCGGCCTTGGGCCGGCGCTCGACGTCGAACAGGCCCCAGTGCTTCTCGGCCCCGAGAGGGTCGTCGGGATTGCCCTTCCACGGCTCATCGAAGGCCGAGAAGAAGAACACCGTGGTGCGATTGGCCGCGGCCCACGCCCGCATCTCCTGGTAGTAGCGGCGCTGCCTGCCCTCGCTCGCCCGGTCACCGAATTCGCTGGCCACCGTCGCCCAGCCCGCCTCGAGGACCATGATCCGGGCGCGGGGCAGCGCCTCGCGTACCCGCGCGAGGTTTTCGCGCGTGAAGGACAGCCCCTCGTCGATATCCTTGCCCTCCCACACGGGATAGGTGTGGACGCCCACGAAGTCGAGTTCGGCAGCGAGGGCTGCCCCGTGCCGGGCCCACCAGTCGTAGTTGTCGGCCACGGTCACCGGCTGCCGGATGGCCGCCTTCACTTCGCGAACGTACGCAACCGCGCGGTCCAGCGGCACCATGTGGTCAGTCCAGGAGACGAGGATCTCGTTGCCGACATTGACGGCGACGACGATGTCCTCGAACTCGCGGGCGAGGGCGATGCCGCGGGCGATCTCCGCCGCGTTCCTTGCCTGGTTGGCGGCCAGGGTGGCCGGTGGAATCGGTTCCGTCAGCCAGGGGCACCCGTCGTGGTTGCTGAACTCCGCGTCGAGCCAGATGCCGAGCAGCACCTTGATGGGGAGATCGTGGCGGCGAATCAGCTCGAGGACGGTCCGGGCATTCCTGCCGGAGTCGTAGATGCGAATGAGGCGGAAGTCGTACCGGACGAGCAGCCGCAGGTCCTCGAGCACCTGCTCGGGCTTGGGATCCACGGCACCACTGCCGCGATCCGGATGCTGTCCCGCCCGGAAGCCCGAGTAGGCGACCCCGAACGTCTCTCCGGACAGGACCTCGGTAGACAGGGGTCGGCCGGTGTCCGACAGCGCACAGCCGGAGAGCACCAGGAACAGGCATAGGGGAAATGCAGCCAGCCTCGTCATCGCAGGATCGGCCTCGCGCCGTGCCATGGGGCGTTTCTTCTCGCAGTCTGCCAGCAGGGACGGGCACGGGCCAGCGTCGACGCCGTGCGCGCCTGTCGACAATTGCGAAACCGCGGTAACGTGCGACAATGACCGCCGATAGCTTCCCTGGACAAGAACAACAGCATCGGCGTGGCCAAGGTAACCATCGAAGACGTTGCCGAGCTGGCGAGGGTCTCCATCAAGACCGTCTCCCGGGTCTTGAACAACGAATCCCATGTGCGCTCGGACACCATCGAGCGGGTTCGCGACGCGATCCGGACCCTCAATTACAAGCCGAACCCCTTCGCGCGCGGGCTTGCGGGCAGCCGTTCGTTCGTGGTTGGCCTGCTCTACGATAACCCCAGTTCGAGCTACGTCATCAACGTCCAGCTCGGCGCACTGCGGGTCTGCGACGTCCATCACTACGACCTGCTGATCCACCCCTGCAACAGCGACGATCCGGGGTTGGCCGATGCGCTGAGCCAGCTGGTACGCACGTCCAAGGTGGACGGGTTCCTGCTCACCCCGCCCATCTCGGACAGCGAGGCGATCGTCGCGACGCTGAATGCAGCCGGGATTCCGCATGTGCGTGTCGCCCCCGGCGATCGCAGCGATCCCCACGGGATCGTGCTGACCAACGACTTCGACGTCTCGGTGGAGATGACCCGGTACCTGGCCTCGCTGGGCCACCGGCGGATCGCCTTCATCCAGGGCCAGCCGGGTCATCTCGCGCAGGCCGAGCGTTACCACGGCTTCGTGCAGGGCATGCGCGAGGCGGGGCTCGCCGTGGACGCGCGGCTCGTCAGCCAGGGTTACAACACTTTCGACTCCGGGATCCGCTGCGCCGAGGACCTCCTCGCGCTGCCGGACCGGCCAACGGCGATCTTCGCGGCCAACGACGAGATGGCGGTGGGCGCCATGCGGGTTGCGCGGCTGCGCGGCCTGGATGTGCCGGGCGAGCTCTCGGTGGCAGGATTCGACGATGCCCCCATCGCCGAGCAGATCTACCCGTCGCTGACGACGATCAGGCAGCCCGTCCGGTCGATGGCGTCGGCGGCCACCGAGCTTTTGCTCAGCCAGTTGCGCGGCAACGGCGGCAGCATGGCGGGACCCGTCATACCGTCCTCATTGCAGATCCGGGAGTCCACGGGGCCCTGTCCCGCGCGGCCGCGCTGAGACCGGCAGGCCACACGGGGCCGCGGCCGGCCTCAGTCCCGCAGGATCTCCCGGGCCGCGTTGTGCCCTGGCGCCCCGGTCACCCCGCCGCCGGGGTGGGCGCCTGAGCCACAAAGGTAGAGCCCCCGGATTGGCGTCCGGTAGTCCGCGTAGCCGAGGGCAGGCCGTGCCGCCCAGAGCTGGTCGAGGCCAAGCGCGCCGTGGAAGATGTCACCACCCGTGAGCCCGAAGCGTTCTTCCAGGTCCAGCGGCGAGAGGGCGAGGCGCCCGACGATGCTGGCGCGGAAGTTCGGGGCGTGCTTCGTGACCGTGTCGATGATGAGGTCCGCGGCGACGTCCCGCGCGTCGTGCCAGCTGCGACCGTCCCGGAGGTCGTAGTCGAAGTGCTGGCAGAAGAGGCTCGCCACGTGGCCGCCTCGCGGCGCGAGGCTGTCATCCAGCAGTGACGGGATCAGCATCTCGATGACGGGCTCCCGGGACATGCCGGTAAGCCGGGCCTCGGCATGGGCCCGGTCCATGTAGGCCAGTGACGGCCCGATGATGATGCCGGACGCCAGGTGCTCACCGTCCGGGCGCCCCCCGAAACGCGGCAGCTCCGACAGGGCCACATTCATGCGGAATACGGCCGAACCGCACCGCCAGCCCTCCATGTGGGCCCGGAAGTCCGCCGGCAGGGCGTCCGGCGCCACCATTTTCAGGAACAGCAGCTTCGGGCCCACGTTCGCGACCACCCGCAGCGACTCGAACACGCGCCCATCCTCGAGCTCGAGCCCGAGGGCGCGGCCGTCGCCCGTGATGACCCGGCGGACAGGCGCCTCGAGCTCGATGTGCACGCCGAGGCGCTCCGCCTCCCGGGCCATGGCCTGCGTGATCGCCCCCATGCCACCCACCGCGTGGCCCCAGACGCCCGGTTTGCCGTTGACCTCGCCGAAGGCGTGATGCAGCAGCACGTAGGCACTGCCCGGGGTGTAGGGACTCGCATAGTTGCCGACCACAGCATCGAAGCCGTAGAGGGCCTTGATGGGGTCGCTCTCGAACCAGTTGTCGAGGATCTCGCCGGCGCTGCGGGTGAAGATCGCATGGATGTCCCGCTGGGTGGCGAGCGGCAGCGCCCTGAACTCCCGCCCGAAGGAGATCGCGCCCCACAGGTCCCGCAGCCGGCGCAGGTCCGTGGGAGGCGTCTTCAGCAACGTCCCGCGCAGCAGGCCCACGGCCCGGTCCAGCATGGCGTAGTAGTCCGGGAGCCGGGCGGCATCCCGCGCCGAAAAGCGGGCGACGGCGGGCACCGTCCTGGCGAGGCCCGGCCCGGCCAGCAGGCCGTCCCCGTCCGGCAGCACCAGGTAGTTCTGCCAGGGCCGCTCCAGGACCTTCAGGCCGTGCTCCGCGAGCCGGAGATCCGCCGCCACCCGGGGATTCAGCAGGCTGACCGTGTAGCTCGCCGTGGAGTTGCGGAAGCCGGGGTGGAACTCCTCCGTCACCGCCGCCCCGCCGACGACCGCCCGCCGCTCGAAGACGGCCACCTTCAGCCCGGCCCGCGCCAGGTAGCAGGCGCAGGTCAGGCCGTTGTGGCCGGCGCCAATGACGAGGGCGTCGTACGGAGGTGGTTTGGGATGGCTCATGGTGCCCGCACCTTACCGCAGGTCAGGCCACGGGACTAAGATAAGCGCACCCCATGCCCCTCCCCTCCGCACCACCGTCCACGATCCCCGCCGAGAAGCGCGGCGACATCCACTTCGCGGCCAAGGACGCGGGGCTGCGCAAGGACGTGCACGACCTCGGCGTCATCGTGGGCAGGCTGGTGGCCGAGCAGGGCGGCCAGACCCTCTTCGACCTGGTCGAGCAGTCCCGCCGGGCCGCCATCGCGGCACGGGAGGGCGATGAAGGTGGCGAGGAGCGGCTCGAGGCCTTGGCCGCGGGCCTGGCGCCCGCCCGCTCCCTCGACCTGATCAGGGCATTCTCCACCTACTTCCTCGCGGTGAACCTGGCCGAGACGGTGCACCGGATCCGGCGCCGGCGCGCCTACCTGCGGGAGGGCAAGCACCGGCAGCCAGGCGGACTCGAGGACACCCTCTTCGCGCTGCGGGACGCCGGGGTGTCCCTGCAGGAGGCCCGGGACGCGCTGTCCCGGCTCCTCGTCGAGCCCGTCCTGACGGCCCACCCCACCGAGCCGACTCGACGGACGATCCTGCGGCGCCAGCAGGACATCTTCCGCCGCCTCATCGACATGCAGAACGAGGCCCTCTCGCCCCGGGAGCTGGCCGCCGACCTCGACAACATCCGGGACGACATCACGACGATCTGGCAGACGGAAGAGCACCCGGCGGAGGCCCGCACGGTCGCCGCCGAGCACGAACACGTGCTCTTCTTCCTGACCGACTGCATCTACCGGGTGATCCCCGTGGTCTACGAAGGGGTCGAGGCCGCCCTCGAGGCGGTGTGGGGCCCGGCTGGCCAGGCCACGGACCTGCCGCTGATGGTCCGCATGGCCTCCTGGATCGGCGGCGACATGGTCGGCCGCCCGGAGGTCACGGCCCGGACCATCCGGGACTCCCTGGCCCGGCAGCGCGCCCTCGCGCTCGATCTCTACCACCGGGAGTGCCGGGTGCTCGCGGAGAAGCTCAGCCAGAGCGCGTCCCGGGTGGCTGTCACGCCTGCGCTCGAGGAACGCATCCGGCTCTACTCGGGCCACTTCCCCAACGCCCTCGGCATCACGCCGCTCCGGCACCGGGCGATGCGATACCGGGTTTTCCTGCGGCTGGTCATGGCCCGGCTGGAGGCTACCCACACGGCCGGCCTCTATCCCTACGAATCGGCGGACGAGCTGGCCGCCGACCTGGGACTCGTGGCTACCAGCCTCGAGATGAACCGGGGCCAGCATGCGGGTCTGTTCGCCGTGCGACGACTCAAGCGGCGCGTAGAGACCTTCGGCTTCCACCTCATGGCCCTCGACATCCGCCAGGAGGCGCTGGTCAACCGGCGGGTCGTCGGCAAGGCGCTCAACGAGCCCGGGTGGCTCGACCAGACCCCAGACTACCGGCTCGGGCGCCTGCGCCAGGCCCTGGCGGCCAACGAGTCGCCGGCCGGCGAGCTGGACAACGAGGCGCGGCGGGCCATCGGCGTCTTCGAGGCCATCGCCTTCTGCCGCCGCCGGCATGGCAAGCAGTCCATCGGCCCGTACATCATCAGCATGGCCGAGGGCGTGGACGACGTGCTCTCGGTGCTCCTGCTCGCCCAGTGGGGCGAGCTCCGCAAGCGCAGCGGGGCCGTGCCGCTCGACATCGCGCCCGCCTTCGAGACCATCGACGGGCTGCGCGGTGCCGCCGACTTCATGCGTGAGCTCCACGCCGAGCCCGTGTACCGGGAGCACCTGGCGGCCCGGGGTGGCCGGCAGACCGCCATGCCCGGGATCGCCGACAACAACGTGGAGAGCGACCTGACCTCGGCCCGGTGGGTGCTGCTCAAGACCCAGCGGCAGCTGCTCGACGTGGCCGCGGCAAGCGGCGTCGCGCTCACCCTCTTCCACGGGCGCGGCGGCGCCATCGGGGCGGGTGGGGGCAAGGCCCACGTGGACATCCGCTGCGCACCGGCCGGGGCAGTGGCGGGCGGCGTCAGAGTGATCGAGCAGGGAGAGCTGGTGGCCAACAAGTACGGCGTGCGCGCCATCGCCTCCCGGACGATCGACCAGGCGCTCGCTGCCGGCCTGCGCAGCCTGCTGCGGCCCGGCCGGCCCCCGGCGGCCGAGGGCCATCCCGACTGGGAGGCAGCCATGCAGCTGCTGGCGGATACGTCCCGCGCCCACTACCAGGGCCTGGTGCTGGAGTCGCCGGGCTTCGCCGAGTACTACCGGCTGGCCACGCCGGCCGACGTGATCGAGCGGATGCGCCGGGGTACGGGCGCCGAAGCCAGCCTCTCCGGGGGCCTGCTGGCCGCAGCCGGCACCGCTCCCTGGGTGTTTGCCTGGACCCAGAGCCGCAACATCCTGCCCGGCTGGTTCGGCTTCGGTACGGGACTCGAGGCGGCGCTCGACCGCTTCGGGGCGGACACGCTGCAGGCCATGCACGACGGCTGGTACTTCTTCGGCACACTGGTGAGCGACGTGGAGACCGCGCTCGCCAAGAGCGACCTCAGCATCGCCATACGCTACTCCCGGCTGGGCGGTGAACTCCACGACCGGTTCTTCCACCGGATCCGGGAAGAGTTCGACCGCTGCTCGGCCGCCGTACTGCAGGTGAAGCGGCAGGCCGTGCTGCTCGAACGGGACAACACGCTGCGGCGGTCGATCCGCCTGCGCAATCCCTACGTGGACCCGATGAGCGTACTGCAGGTCGACCTGCTCCGCCGGTGGCGGGAGACCGGCGACGAAGCGCTGTTCGATGCGCTGATCGCCAGCGTCAATGGCATCGCCCGCGGCCTGCAGGATTCGGGCTGACTGGCAGGGCGCCATGCGGGCTGCATTCCTGGACTTCGACTCGCTCGGCCCCGCCGATATCGACACCTCGGCCCTCACGGCCACCCTGCCCGGCATCGTCCTGCATCCGGTGACAGCCCCCGCCGAGGTCGCCACCCGGATCCGGGACTGCGAGATCCTGCTCGTCAACAAGGTGGACCTGGACCGTCGCCTGCTGTCATCGGCGCCGTCGCTGCGCCTCGTGGCCCTCGCGGCCACCGGCACCGACAACGTGGACCTCGCTGCCGCCCGGGAGCTCGGTATCGGCGTGTGCAACATCCGGGACTACGCGACACCGTCCGTGGTCCAGCACGTCTTCGGCCTGATACTGGCGCTCACGCTGCGGCTCGGGGAGTACCGGCAACTCCTCGAGCGGGGCGCCTGGCAGGCAAGCCCCCACTTCTGCCTGCTGGACTACCCGACCCGGGAACTCGCCGGCCGCACCCTCGGGATCGTCGGCTACGGCAAGCTGGGGCAGGCCGTGGCGCGGGTCGGCGAGGCTTTCGGCATGCGCGTGCTGGCGGCCCGCAGCCAGCGCGCGGGAGGGGAAAGCCCGGTGGAGCGACTGGCGCTTCCGGAGCTGCTCGCCGCGGTCGACGTGTTATCCCTGCACTGCCCCCTGACGCCCCTAACCCGGCACCTGGTTGATGCGAAGGCGCTCGCCCGCATGCGCCCCGACGCGCTGCTGATCAACACGGCGCGGGGCGGGCTGGTCGATCCCGTGGCCCTCCGCGAGGCGCTGGAGCGCGGCAGGCTGGGCGGCGCGGGCATCGACGTGCTGGCCGAGGAGCCGCCGGTGCACGGCAGTCCGCTGCTCGAGGCCCGCCTCCCGAACCTCGTCGTCACCCCGCATGTCGCCTGGGCCGCGCGGGAGTCCCGGCAACGGGCGCTGGACGAGGTTGTCGCCAACATCCGGGCGTTTCTGTCAGGTGAGTCGCGCAATCGCGTGGCCTGAAGTGAATTTCTCGGCCCAGTCCAGCACCGCGGCGACCCGGGGGGCGGCCAGCCGGCGCCCCTCGGCAAAGCTGACCCAGCGGAATTCCGAGTGCTCAGGCCGGCCCGTATCCGGACTCGGCAGCAGCTGCACCCGGGACTCGGTGGTGCGTGCCAGGTAGTACCGGGCAACCTTGCCCCGGCTGTAGGGCCCGGTATCCAGGCAGACATCGCCCCACGGAAACTCGAGCGTGGTGATGCCGGATTCCTCCCGGACCTCACGCAGGGCCGTCTCGCGCGGGGATTCCCCGGCTTCCATCAGGCCCTTCGGAAAGTCCCAGTGCCGGAACACCCTCAGCATGAGGACCCGCGTGCCATCCGGCGTCTCCCGCAGGATCACCGCCCCGCAGGACATCAGCTTCGGCGTCTTGCGTGGTTGCGGCTCGTTCACCGGTCACGGAGCACGGCCACGGGCGGCTCGTTGACGGCCTTGCGGGTGGCGAGGGTGCCGGCGATCCCCACGATCAGCGCCCCGGCGACGAGGCCGAGCGGCCAGAGGAGCGCGCTGACCGTGTAGTCGAGCTTGAAGGCGTAGGTGGCGAGGCCCCAGCCGAGGATGGTGGCGCCGACGGCGGCCAGCACGCCCGCGAGGCTGCCGAGGGTCAGGAACTCGATCGCGACGCCCTGCAGGATCTTGCGGCGCGCCGCCCCGAGCGTGTGCAGGATGGCGCTCTCGAAGCGCCGCTCGTCCCGGGTAAGCTGGATCGCAGCGAGCAGTACCACCACCCCGGCGAGCAGCGTGAAGAGGAACACGTACTGCACGGCCATCGAGGCCTTGTCGATCACTTCCCGGACCTGGGACAGGATCACCTCGAGGTCGAGCACGGTCACGCCGGGAAACTGGCGTACCAGGGTGCTCAGGATTTCGACCCGGTCCCGGGGCACGTACACGCTGGCGAGGTAGGTCTGGGGCAGGTCCGCCGCGAGGCCGGGCGACAGCACGACGAAGAAGTTCGGCTGGAAGGAATCCCACTCGATGGTCCGCAGGCTGGTGACCGGCGCTTCGATATCTTCCCCCGCCACGTTGAAGGTCAGGGTGTCACCGACCGTCACCCCGAGGTTCGTCGCCAGCTCCGCGTCCAGGGACAGCTGCAGGGGCCCGGCGTAGTCCTCGCCCCACCAGGTCCCGGCGGTCACCTGGTTGCTCTCCGGCAGGGCACCCATCCAGGTGAGGTTCGCCTCCCGCTGCAGGAACGTGGCGCCCTGCGCATTCGCGACCGTGAAGTCCTTGACCGGGGTGCCGTTCACCCCGGTGAGGCGGCCACGGATGAGGGGCAGCGAGAACGGCTCCTGGCCCACCTCGTCCTGGAAGAACTGCTTGAGGCCGGCCAGCTGGTCCGGCTCGATGTTGATCATGAACTGGTTCGGCGCATTGGCCGGCAGGGTCTGCTCCCAGGTGCGCAGGATGTCGTTGCGCACCACCCCGAGCAGCAGCAGCACCATGAGGCTCAAGCCGAACGCCACCACCTGCACGACGCTCTCGCCACCCCGGCGAGCGATGTTGGCAAGGCCGTAGCGCCAGGCGATGCCGGCGGCGCCCCGGAACCGGGCCAGCGACCGGACCAGCAGCCAGCCGAGGCCGGTGGCAACAAGGGCCAACGCCACCACGCCGCCGGCGATCAGGCCGAGCAGCAGGGGATCCCGGACGATCACGAGCACGAGCGCCCCGATGGCGGCGAGGGCCACGCCGTACGTGACGGCCGCGCCGAGTTGCGGCGGTGGCAGGTCCCGGCGCAGGACGCGCAGCGGCGGGGTGGTGCCGACGCTGAGCAGGTGGGGCAGCGCGAAGCCCATGACGATCGTCGCGGCCGTCAGCACGCCGAGCAGGAAGGGCTGACCCGACGCCGGCGGCAGCACGAAGCCGACGAATTCGGCGGCGATGAAAGCCAGCCCGTACTGGGCACCATAGCCGAGCAGCACGCCGAGCGCCGCGGTCATGGCGATCACCAGCGCGAGCTCGGTGACGGTCACGGCGATCACGAAACCCTGGGTGGCGCCCAGGGTCTTCAGGAGCGCCACGTTGTCCAGGTGGCGCAGGGCGTAGCGCCGGGCGGCCATGCCGGTGGCCACGGCGGCGAGGATCACCGTGACGAGCGACGCCAGCGTCAGGAAGCGCTGGGCGCGGTCGATGGCCGCATTGATCTGCTCGCCCGCGTCCTCCCGGCCCCGCAGGGCCTCGTCGGGCCGCAGGCGGGGCGTGATGCTCCGGCGAAACTCCGCGATGCGGGCCTCCTCGCCGGCAAACATCTGGTTGTAGGTCACCCGGCTGCCCGGCTTCACCACGCCGAAGCCCGGCACGTCCTCGAGGTTCACCATGAGGCCGGGGGCCAGGTTCACGAAGCCGATGTTCTGGTCAGGCTTGTACTGCAGGACGCGCGTGACGCGCAGGGTTCGCTCACCCACCGTGACGCTGGCTCCCACGTCGAGTCCCAGGCGGCCCAGCAGCCCGGGTTCCGCCCAGGCCTCGCCCCGGCCCGGGATTCCGGTGGCGGGACGCCCGTTGCCGAACAGGGTGTCCGCCACCCGCAATTCACCGCGCAGCGGGTAGCCCGCGCTTACCGCGTCGATGGCGGCCAGCGTGGTCTGCTCACCGGCCACGACCACGGTGGGGAAGGCCAGGGTCTCCGCGATCTCGAGTCCGAGTCCCCGGGCCTCGACCAGGTAACCGGGGCTCAAGGGTCCGGCCGAGCGCAGCACCAGATCGGCAGCCAGCACCTGGCTCGCCTGTGCCTTCATGGCGCCGGCAACCCGGTCGGTGAAGAAGCCCACGGCCGTCATGGCCGTGACCGCGACGACGATCGCGGCCACCAGGATCGACAACTCTCCGGCCCGGAGGTCCCGGCGGAAGGTCCGGAAGGCGAAGCCCAGGAACTTCACCGGGCGGTCCTCATCCGGCGACCGCGGCGGCGGGCTCGCCGGTGGCAACCCGGCCTGCCTCGATGCGGATGGTGCGGTCGCAGCGCGCGGCGAGGCTCCGCTCGTGGGTCACCAGCACCAGCGTGGTCCGTGCCTCGGCATTGAGGTCGAAGAGCAGGCGGCCGATGCGCTCCCCCGTCGCGCTGTCCAGGTTACCGGTCGGCTCGTCCGCGAACAGCACTTCCGGCCGCAGGACGAAGGCCCGGGCGATGGCCACGCGCTGCTGCTCGCCACCCGACAGCTGCTTCGGGTAGTGGCCGGTGCGGGAACCGAGACCCACGTTGGCCAGCGTCTCCCGGGCCAGCGCCGCGGCCCGGGGCTCGCCGGCCAGTTCGAGGGGCAGCATGACGTTCTCGAGGGCGGTGAGGGACTGCACCAGGTGGAAGGACTGGAACACGAAGCCCACCCGGCGTGCGCGCAGCAGGGCGCGGCCATCCTCGTCGAGGCCGGTGAGCTCTTCGCCGCACAGCCACACGCGGCCCCGGGTGGGCTGGTCGAGGCCGGCCAGGATCGCGAGCAGGGTGGTCTTGCCGGCGCCGGACGGCCCGACGAGCGCGACCGACTCGCCCCGCGCGATCTCGAGGCTGACGTCGTCCAGGATGGTCAGCGTCCCTTCGGGACTGCTAACCTGCTTCGACAGGCCAGTGGCACGCAGCACGGCATCCATGCATCTCAACTTTCAGTCAGTGACAGTCCGGCTCCGCCGGACCCCTGCCCGGCGCCTGGTCAGTGTCGCGGCATTGCTGCTCTTGTTGTTCGTCGGATCGCCACGACTGGAGGCGGCCGAGCGGGGCCAGACCGTGCTCGTGGTGGGTGACAGCCTGAGCGCCGCCTTCGGCATCGCCCAGGAGGAGTCCTGGGTGGCGCTGCTCGGCGAAAGGCTGCGGGCCAAAGGTTACGGCTACCGGGTGGTGAATGCCAGCATCACGGGTGACACGACGACGGGCGGGGTGAAGCGCCTGCCCCGGGCCCTCGAGGTCCACCAGCCTGCGGTCGTGGTCATCGAGCTCGGCGGTAACGACGGCCTGCGGGGCACGCCGATCGCCGTCATGCGGGCCAACCTGGCCCGGATGATCGAGCTGTCCCGGGCCGCCGGCGCGCGGGTGGTGCTGGCAGGCATGCAGATCCCGACGAACTACGGGGGCCCCTACACCCGGGCCTTCGCGGCGGTCTACCCCGAGCTCGCGCAGCAATACGGGATCGGCCTCGTGCCTTTCATCCTCGATGGCATCGCCCTCGACATCAGCCTGTTCCAGGCCGACGGGATCCACCCCACGGCCGAGGCCCAGCAGCTGCTGCTGGACAACGTGTGGCCCGTGCTCGAGAAGGAGCTGAAGGCGATCCCGCCAGGCCTCCAGCCGGTGGCTAGCCCGGGAACAGCCCCGCGATAGTGGCCTGGATCGACGCCGCGGCCGCCCGCGGGTCCCGGGCGTCCCGGATCGGCCGGCCCACCACGATGTAGTCCGCCCCGTCGCCGAAGGCCTGCTCCACCGTGACGACCCGCTTCTGGTCGTCGGCGGGGCGGTTTTCCACGGGGCGGATGCCCGGGGTGACCACCAGCAGGCGGCCATCGATGGCCCGGCGCAGGGCCGGCAGTTCGAGGCCGGACGCCACGACCCCGTCGCAGCCGGCCTGAAGGGCCCGGCGGGCCCGGGACAGCACCAGCGCCTCCACGTCGCACTGGAAGCCGAGGTCGTCGAGGTCGCCCCGGTCGAGACTGGTCAGGGCCGTCACGGCCAGGATCTTCAGGTCACCCTTGGCGGCCGCGGCCGCCTCCATGATCCCCTGGTTGCCGTGGATGGTGGCGAAGGTGACCCCGCGCTTCGCCAGCAGCGAGATGGCCCGGCTCACGGTCGCGGGGACGTCGAACAGCTTGAGGTCCGCGAACACGCGCTTGTCCCGGGCGAGCAGCCAGTCCACCAGCTCGAAGTAGCCGCCCGCGGCCATGAGCTCGAGGCCCAGCTTGTAGAAGGTGACGGTGTCGCCGAGCTGCTCCACGACCTGCCGGGCCTCGGCGGCGTCGGGAACGTCGAGCGCGAAGATCAGGCGGTCGCGGGGCGCCGCGGGATTGCGGGTGACTGGCATGGGGACAGTTTACGCCGGGATCAGGCCGGGCAGATCAGCTCCACGGTGGGAAAGTAGGTGCGGTAGCGACGGGCGTCGCGGGTGAGGAGCGGCAGGCGGTTGACCGCGGCATGCGCCCCGATGAAGAAGTCCGGCAGGATGCTGGTCCGGATCGCGCCCCGGGCGCGCCGGTAATTCAGGTAGACCTTGCCCGCCAGGAAGAGCGCGGCCGGCGGCAGGGCGTCCTGCACGAATCCGCCGGTCGCCAGGTCGCTGTCCAGGTCCTCGATGGTTCGGTAGGCGATCGAGACCTCGGCGTAGATGATGGCGTTGATGCACAGGGGGGACCGCACGGCCGCCAGCTCCAGCTGCCGCTGGGACCAGTCGGCCCAGACCGGGTCGTCGCGCAGCACGTCGAGCAGGACGTTGGTATCAACCAGGATCAAGCCAGGGGGCCGCGGGTCAGCGCGAGGATCTCGTCGGTGGTCATGGGGACCGGGGCCCGGCCCCGGAGCCGGGCGAAGGGGCTGCCGGCGGCGTGCCGTGCAGTCCCGGGGCGGGCGGCGTCGACCCGGCGCACGACGACGTCCCCCTGCGCTGTGAGCTCGAAGGTCACCGCCGAGCCCGGCCGAATGCCCAGATGGTCGCGAAACGGCTTGGGGATCGTGACCTGGCCCTTGGTGGTGACCGTGCCGGACATGGAGGTATTACCTTTGGAAAGGAGCGGTAATACTCATTCTAGGCCGCCCGTCCCGATGGTGCCAGCCGGATTTCCGGGGACTTCGTCACGTTTCTCCCGGCAGGCGGGCGCGCCGGTCCACCAGCCGGCGATAGGCCGAGAACGCGTAGCGGTCGGTCATGCCGGCCACGTAGTCGGCCACGGCCCGGGCCCGGCCCGCATCGCCGTCCCGCGCCTCCCCTGCCCGGGCCCGTTCGGCATGCTCCTTCGGCATGGCCTTGAGGTCGGCCAGGAAACGCCCGAAGACGGCCTTCAGCATCACCTGGGCACGGGAGGTGACATCCAGCACCTGGGAGTGCCGGTACAGGTGCCGGCGCAGGTAGCGCTTCAGGGCCAGGTGCTCGGCCAGGACGCCGGGGCTCAGGGCAATCAGGGGCTTGCCCGGCCGGCGGGCATCGTCGGCGGTGCGCAGGCGCCGGACGCGGATGTTCCGCCTGCTGGTCTCGACGAGGTCCGTGACCACCTCGTTGATCATGGCGCGGATGGTCTCGTGGATGACCACCCGCCGGGGGGACCCGGCGCCCGCCCGCGCCACCGGCTCGTAGTGCCGCCGGAACAGGGGGACGCTGCACAGGCCGGCCTCCGTGAGCAGCCCGGACCGCAGGCCATCGTCCACGTCATGGTTGTTGTAGGCGATCTCGTCGGCCAGGTTCGCCACCTGGGCTTCCAGGCCGGGCTGGGCCCGGGTGAGGAAGCGCTCGCCGAGTTCGCCGAGCCGGCGGGCATTGCGCTTCGAGCAGTGCTTGAGGATCCCCTCCCGGGTCTCGTAGCAGAGGTTGAGGCCGGGGAAACCCAGGTAACGCTGCTCGAGCTCGTCGACCACCCGCAGAGACTGGAGGTTGTGCTCGAAACCGCCCCAGGGCTTCATGCACTCGTGCAAGGCGTCCTCGCCCGCGTGACCGAAAGGCGTGTGACCCAAGTCGTGGGCCAGCGCGATGGCTTCGATCAGTTCGGCGTTGAGGCCGAGGCAGCGGGCCACGGTGCGCCCGATCTGGGCGACCTCGAGGGAGTGCGTGAGGCGGGTGCGATACAGGTCCCCCTCGTGGTTCACGAAGACCTGGGTCTTGTAGACCAGCCGCCGGAAGGCGCTGGAATGGACGATGCGATCCCGGTCCCGCTGGTACTCACCCCGGTAGGGATGGGCCGGTTCGGGATGCAGGCGGCCCCGGCTCGACGGCTCCCGGGCGGCCCAGGGTACGAGCCGCGGCTCGGCGGGGGTCACCGGACGAACTGCTCCCGCAGGTAATCCGCGAGCTCGTGGGCCGGGTAGTCACCCGTGATGCGCGCGGCACCGATGCGCTCGAGCAGCACCAGGCGGATCTGGCCCGCGACCACCTTCTTGTCCATGCCCATGGCGGCCAGGAAGCGTCCCGGGTCCACCGGCGGCGGGGCTACTGGCAGGTTGAGGCGGGTAAACAGCCGCCGGACCCGGTCCACGGCGGAACCCTCGAGGAGCCCGAGGCGGGCCGAGAATTCGGCGGCCATGCAGGTGCCGGCGGCCACGGCCTCGCCGTGCAGCCACTCGCCGTAGCCCGCGTGCAGTTCGATGGCGTGGCCGAAGGTGTGGCCCAGGTTGAGCAGCGCCCGGCGCCCGTGCTCCCGCTCGTCCTGGCCGACGATCTCCGCCTTCAACTCGCAGGACCGGCGGATGACATGGCCAAGCGCGGCGGGATCCCGGCGGAGCAGTGCCTCGGCCTGGCCCTCGAGCCAGTCGAAGAGGCCGGCATCCGCGATGAGACCGTATTTGACGACCTCCGCGCAGCCGGCGCCGAGTTCCCGGTCAGGCAGGGTGCGGAGGGTGTCGGTGTCCGCCAGCACGCAGATGGGCTGGTGGAACGCACCCAGCAGGTTCTTGCCGCCGGGGTGATTCACGCCGGTCTTGCCACCGACCGCCGAGTCGACCTGGGCGAGCAGCGTGGTTGGCACCTGGATGAAGTCGACGCCGCGCTGGTACACGGCGGCGGCGAACCCGGCGATGTCGCCCACCACACCTCCGCCGAGCGCCAGCACCACGCAGTCCCGGCCGAAGCGGGCCTCGACGAGGGCGTCCAGCACCCGGCCGACCGTCGCCAGGGTCTTGTGCTGCTCCCCGTCGGGCAGCACGCAGGTGGCGACGCGGGATCCGGCGAGCAGGGCGCGCACGGGCTCCAGGTAGATGGGGCCGACCGTCTCGTTGGTGACCACCATCACGTCCCGCCGGCGCAGGTGCGGCTCGATGAGGTCCCGCCGGGAGAGCAGGCCGCTGCCGATCAGGATGGGGTAGCTGCGCTCGCCGAGCGCCACGTTGAGCGTGATGAACATCAGGGCATGTTACGCCGGATTTCCCGCACGACCGACGACACCTTGCGGCCATCGGTGTCCACGACGAGGTGGGCGATCTCCCGGTACTGGGGCTCGCGGATCTCCATCAGCCGGGCCAGCACCTCGCGGGGGTCCCCGGTCTTCAGCAGGGGTCGCTCCCGGCCCCGCCGGGTGCGCTTCAGCTGCTGGTCCACGGACGTGTGCAGGTAAACGACGTAGCCCCGTTCCCGGAGGTGCCGCCGGTTCTCCGGGTCCTGGGCCGTGCCACCGCCGGTCGCCAGGATGATGCCGGGCATCTGCGTGAGGTCGTCGATGACCTTCGCCTCCCGCTGCCGGAAGCCCGCCTCCCCTTCCCGCTCGAAGATGAAGGGGATGTCGACCCCGCTGCGGGATTCGATGGCCTCGTCGCTGTCGATGAACTCGCGCCCCAGCTCTTCCGCGAGGCACCGCCCCACGGCCGTCTTGCCGGACCCCATGGGCCCGACGAGGAAGATGCTGCCCGCTGACATGGCGCGGAGTGTTGGCGATGGGGGCCGCAGGGTCAACCGCGGGGCGTTGCGCGGCCCGGAAAAGGACAGGCCGGCTTTCGCCGGCCTGTCGGGGCTCGTTACTGACGACGTGGCCGCTTACGGAGGCGGCGGCTGGGCGCAGGCCGTCGGGGCACCAAGGCTCGTGTCCACCGTGCCAAACGGGCTCACGACGCCGGGCGGGTCCACGTCGGTGTCGTTGATGTCGTCGGCGCTCGCCTCGAGCTGGAAGGTCGTGGACTTGCTGAACTCGGTGCCCTGCACGGTAGCGCGCGCCTGGATGCGGGCGTCGAGCCACCAGTTGTAGTTCTGCGGGTAGATGACGCAGACGCGTGCCCGGCCATCGTTTCCGGTCACGATGGGCGTCTGGTTGGACGGCGTGGCAGAGAGGTTGGAGCAGGGCGCGCCGGCGGGTGCGCCGGCTGCCACCGGCGCGACCAGGGCGATGTTGCCGGCCTCCAGCAGGCCGCTGGTGTTGCCATCCTCACCCGGGTCCAGGATGCCGTTGAAGTTGATGTCCTCGTCGGGGCAGCTCAGGGGCTCGAAGGCGTCGTAGGGCTGCTTCGACCATGCATCGTCCTGGCCATCCTCGCCAAGCCACATGTTGCCCTTCTTGAAGTTCACCGACCGGATGCTGACCGTCACGGTCTTGCCCGGAACCGCGTTGCCATCGGCGTCAGTGACGAAGATCACCCACTCCTTGGCGAAGGTGGCGGTGCCCAGTTCGAACAGGTCGTTGCCCGTACCCAGCGAGATGGCGAGGGCCTGGCCGGTGACGGTGAGCGCCACGGTGTCCGAGATGGTGCCGCCCTCCTGCACGGAGGCAGTGATAGTCACCCCGTTTACGGAGCTCTGGGAAGTCCCCGCCGTATAGACGATCGTGGCCCGGCCGTCGCTGCCGGTGGTCGCCACCGGCGACGACAGGCCGCCGCCCGTGTTGTCGAACAACGAGAAGCTGACGAGCTTGTTCTTCACCAGGTTGCCGGCGCCATCGCGGACGATGGCCGTGATCTGGGACTGGTTGCCCGTGCGGACGCTGGAGGGCTCGGCCTGCACGTCGATGCTGGCGGCCACCGTGGCCACGAACTCCACGGTGCGGGTGGCGATGCCACCTCCCGGGCGGCTCACGGCGATGGTGGACGTGCCGGCCGTGCTCGAGCGGATGTCCAGGGTCGCGGTGCCCGCGCCGGCCGTCACGGCCTGGGGGGGCACGGCCGGGTTCAGGGTGCCCGGCTGGAAGAAGCTGCCTCGGCTGGCCGCGAACTGCATGGTCTGGCCATTCTGCGGCGCGCCGGAGACGGACCAGGTGACGGTCACCGTCTGGTTCGTGTTCAGCGGGATCTCGAGGCCGTCCGCGGCCGGGGTGGTGATGGCGAAGCTGTCGCCGGAGACGGCCGGGATCGTGACGGTATCCGTGCCGGAATCACCGAGGGCGCTGACCGTCAGGGTGTCGGCGCCCGAGTTGACGGCAGTCAGGGAGACGGTGGCGGCGCCGGACCCGTTGGTGGTGACGGAGGCCGCCGAGAGGGTATTGCCGAGGCTCGACGTCACGGTAACGGCGCGGCCGGGAATGCCGGCGGCCTTGGAATCCCTGAGGCTGATGGCGCAATCAACGGTTCCGCCCAGGACGGCGGTGTCAGGGCAGTCGATGGTGACCTCGGTCTTGATCACGTTCACGGTGACGGACCCGGAGGCCTCGCCGGCGGAGGCCGTCACGGTAATCGCGCGGTTCGAGGGATCGGTGCCGTTGGAGACCCGGGCGATCGACTGGCCGTTGGCATCGGAATTGAGCTGGATCACCGACACGGAGCCGCTGGCGTTGGCGCCGAAGAGGACCGGGACCCCCTCCAGCACCACGTTGTTGGCGTCGCGCACGATTGCGGTGATCTCAACGGTGTTGAGGCCGGCGAGGTCCGAATCCAGTGTGGTCGCGGCGGCCAGGACCTGGACGGAGGCGACCTCGGCACCGCCACCCCCGCCACCCGGCCCGGTGATGGTATTGCTGCTGCCGCCGCAGGACGCCAGGATCGCCGAGGCGACCAGCAGGCTCACAGTAAACAGTTTCTTCAACACGATGACTCCCTCACCACGTTCCCGCCGGCCAGTCCGTATGCCGCGGAATTCCCCAAATGGATGCATGCCCTAGTAGATGTTCGAGCCTTCCCGCAGGATCTTCGGCGTCACGAAGATCAGCAGCTCCGACTTGTTGGAGACCTTGCGGGTGGAACGGAACAGCGAACCCACGCCGGGGATATCCCCAAGGAACGGCACCTTGGTGTAGTCCTCCGACTCCTCGGTCTCGTAGATGCCGCCGAGGACGACGGTCTGGCCGTTGTTCACCAGCACCTGGGTCTCGATGGCCCGGGTGTCGATGCTCGGCACGGAACCGCCCCGCTCGTTGGTGACGACCGCACCGACGCTGTCCTTGGTCACCTCGAGGTCGAGGATGATCCGGTCATCCGGCGTGATCTGCGGGGTCACCGTGAGGCTCAGCACCGCCTCCTTGAACTGGGTGGTGGTCGCGCCGCTGGACGCCGCTTCCTGGTAGGGGATCTCGACACCCTGCCGGATCGAGGCCTGCTTCTGGTTGGCCGTGATCACGCGGGGTGACGACACGACCTCGCCACGACCCTCGGCCTGAAGGGCCGACAGCTCGAGGTCCACGAGGAAGTCGTCGTCGAGCAGGGCGAGGGCCAGCTGGCCGGCCGGGTTGGCCACCGGCAGGTTCACGTTGTAGCGGTCGTCCTGCACCGGCAGTTCCACCGGGAACGGCGAGCCCGAGTTATTGATGTTCTCAACGCCCGAATTGACGATGGTGTTGGTGCCCGAGCCGGAGCCCGTGACCGCCACCAGGCCGTCGGAGGTGTCCTTGACCGCCGTGACGCCCCAGCGCACGCCCAGGTCCCGGCTGAAGTCGTCGCGGACGATCACGATGCGCGACTCGATCAGCACCTGGCGGACCGGGATGTCGAGGGTGGTCACGAGGCGGCGGATCTCGCGGATGCGCTCGGCGACATCCTGGACCAGCAGGGTGTTCGTCCGCTCGTCGATGCCCACCGAGCCCCGCTCGGACAGCAGCGAGTTGCCCTTGGAGCCCTTCATCAGCTCGGCAAGGTCGCTGGCCTTCGCGTAGTTGACCTGCACGTACTCGGAAAGCAGCGGCTCGAGCTCGCGGATCTCCTTGCGGGCCTCCAGGTCGGCCTTCTCGCGGGCGGCGATCTCGTCGGCGGGGGCGACGATGATGACCCCGCCGTTCTCGCGCATGTCGAGACCCTTGGTGGCGAGGACGATGTCCAGCGCCTGGTCCCAGGGTACGTTCTGGAGCCGGAGGGTCACGTTGCCCTGCACGGTGTCGGAGACGATGATGTTGCGGCCGCTGACGTCCGCCAGCAGCTGCAGCACGGCGCGGGTCTCGATGTCCTGGAACGACAGGGTCAGCCGCTCACCCGCGTACTCCCGGTCCGCGCTGAACAGGGTCGGCTTGGCCTCGGCCGCCTGCTTGACCACCGGCGAGACCTCGACGGTGAACTGGTTGTCGGACTGGTAGGCGAGTTCCTCGAAGGGCAGACGCGCGGCGATGCTCACGCGGGCACCGCTGCCCGTGCGGGCAGCCTCGATCTGGTTCACGGGGGTCGCGAAGTCGGTGACGTCGAGCCGCTTCAGCAGGCTGTCAGGCACATTGGTGCCGGCGAAGTTCAGGAGGATGCGGTCGCCTTCCTTGCGCACGTCCACGGGCGTGCCGGGGTCGGACAGGGTGATGATCACGCGGCCACCGCCGTTCTCACCCCGGCGGAAGTCAACGTTCTGGATCTGTCTCTTATACACATCTGACGCTGCCGACGAAGAGGATAGTGTAG
>CALGMY010000260.1 GCA_937958785.1 uncultured Gammaproteobacteria bacterium
GCCATGGCCGCGGCGGCCTTGCCGGCGCCAATGGCGAGGGTGCGGCCGGCTGGCGCGGCCGTCGGCAGGAAGGGTGGCAGGCAGCGGGCGGGATCGACGGCTTCCAGGCCAGCCCGGAGGAGCCGTATCAGCAGCTCACTTTCCGGCGCGTGCACGCCGGGTGCGCCGGGCCGGCGATCGCGCGGCAGCAGCCCGCTCGGCCAGGACCGCCACGGCGGGCAGCACGGTACCGTCGAGGAACTCGAGGAAGGCGCCACCGCCAGTGGACACGTAGGACACCTGTCCGGTGAGGCCGTACTTCTCGAGCGCAGCCAGGGTGTCACCCCCGCCGGCGACGCTGAAGGCCTTCGACTTCG
The DNA here is from genome assembly GCA_937958785.1 of uncultured Gammaproteobacteria bacterium. Classification (GTDB taxonomy): domain Bacteria; phylum Pseudomonadota; class Gammaproteobacteria; order Steroidobacterales; genus SHZI01. The sequence continues at coordinate 357 of CALGMY010000260.1, forward strand.
CGACGGCCTGGGCCAGCCGGCGCGTGCCCTTGCCGAAGCGGTCGATCTCGAAGACGCCCACGGGGCCATTCCAGATGATCGTGCCGGCCCGGGCGATCAGGCGGGCGTAGAGCTCGGCCGTGCGGGGGCCGATGTCGAGGACGAGGTCTGCGGGGCCTACCTTGCTGACGGCGCGGGTGCTCGCCAGCGCCTTGGGCGAGACCGCCTTCGCGACGACGACGTCCACGGGCACCGGGATGGAGGCGCGGAAGCCCTTGCCGGCGAGTCGCCGGGCCTCGGGCACCAGGTCCTGCTCGTAGAGGGACTTGCCGACGGGGTGGCCGGCCGCCGCAATGAACGTGTTGGCGATGCCGCCGCCCACGATGAGCTGGTCGACCTGGGCAGCGAGGGACTTCAGCACCTTGAGCTTGGTGGAGACCTTGGAGCCGCCCACGATGGCGACGACGGGGCGGGCCGGCTTCCTGAGTACCTTCTCCAGAGCCTCGAGCTCGGCCATCAGCAGCGGTCCGGCGCACGCCACCGGGGCGTACTTCGCCACGCCGTGGGTGCTGGCCTCGGCCCGGTGGGCGGTGCCGAAGGCGTCCATCACGAAGACGTCGCACAGCTTCGCCATCTTGCGGGCCAGCGCGGCATCGTTCTTCTTCTCGCCCGGGTTGAAGCGGACGTTCTCGCAGAGCACGACCTCCCCGCCCGCGATCTCGAAGCCGTCGAGCCACTCCCGGACGAGCGGCACCGACTGGCCGAGCAGGCCTGCCAGGTGGCTGGCGACCGGGCGCAGCGACAGCGCCGGGTCGAACACGCCCTCCTTCGGGCGCCCGAGGTGGGACATGAGGATCACGGCCGCACCACGCTCGAGTGCGAGCCGGATGGTCGGCAGGGCGGCAACGATGCGCGCCTCGCTGGTGACGCGACCGTCCTTGACCGGGACGTTGAAGTCCACGCGGATCAGCACCCGCTTGCCCGCGAGGCTGAAGTCGGTCATCCGGAGCACGTTGGTGGTCATCTACTTCGCCCTGACGAGTGCCAGGGTGGTGTCGAGCATGCGGTTGGAGAAGCCCCACTCGTTGTCGTACCAGCTGAGGACCTTCACCAGCGTGCCACCACCGACCCGGGTCTGGGTCGAGTCGAAGATCGAGCTTCGCGGGTCGTGGTTGAAGTCCACGGACACCAGCGGCTCGGTGTTGTAGCCGAGGATGCCCTTCAGCTCGCCTTCGGATGCCGCCTTCAGGATCCCGTTCACCTCGTCCACCGTGGTGGGGCGGGCGGCAGTGAAGGTCAGGTCCACGATGGAAACATTGATCGTGGGCACGCGCATGGCGAAGCCATCCAGCTTGCCGTTCAGCTCGGGCAGCACGAGGCCAACGGCGGCCGCGGCGCCCGTCTTGGTCGGGATCATGGACATGGTGGCGGACCGGGCCCGGCGCAAATCCTCGTGGTAGACGTCGGTGAGCACCTGGTCGTTGGTGTAGGCGTGGATGGTCGTCATCAGGCCCTGGACCACGCCGAGCTTCTCGTGCAGCGGCTTGACGAGCGGCGCCAGGCAGTTGGTCGTGCACGACGCGTTCGAGATGACGGTGTGGGACGACTTGAGCGTCTGGTGGTTCACGCCGTAGACGACAGTCGCGTCCACGTCCTTGCCCCCGGGGGCCGAGATGATCACCTTCTTGGCCCCGCCCTGGAGGTGGGCCGAGGCCTTCTCCTTGCTGGTGAAGAGGCCGGTGCACTCCAGCACCACGTCGACGCCGAGCTCGCCCCAGGGCAGTTCGGCCGGGTTGCGCTTGGCCAGCACGCGGATGCGGTCGCCGTTGACGACCATGGAGTCGCCGTCCACGGCCACGGTGCCCGGGAACTTCCCGTGGGCCGTGTCGTGGCGGGTCAGGTGGGCGTTGGTCTTGGCATCACCGAGGTCGTTGATGGCGACGATGGCGATTTCACCGTTCCGCTTGCCCTCGTAGAGGGCCCGGAGGACATTCCGGCCGATGCGGCCGTAACCATTGATAGCAACCTTGACGGTCATCCGAACGACTCCTGGTGACTAAGCGCCGAGCAACTCCAGCGCTTCCTTCGTGATGCGCTCCGGCGTGAAGCCGAAGTGCTGGAACAGGTCCTTGGCGGGGGCCGACTTGCCAAAGACGTCGAGGCCGACGACCCGGCCGGCGGGGCCGACCCACCGGTGCCAGACCTCGGTGACGCCCGCCTCGATGGCGATCCGGCGGGTGACCGCAGGCGGCAGGACGGCGTCGCGCCAGGCCTTGTCCTGGGCGGCGAACACCGTCGGGCACGGCATGGAGACCACGCGGGCCCCGTGGCCCCGGGCCGCCAGGGCGTCGGCGGCGGCCACCGCCAGCGCGACCTCGGAACCGGTGGCGATGAGGATCAGGTCCACCCGGTCCGCGTCCCTGAGGACGTAGCCGCCCCGGCGGATGGCAGCGACCTGGTCGGGCTGGCGCGGCTGGGCCGGCAGGGCCTGCCGGGTGAGCACGAGGCTGGACGGCCCATTGGCGCGCTCGATGGCGTCCTGCCAGGCGACGGCCGTCTCCACGGCGTCGCAGGGGCGCCAGACGCGCATGTTGGGAATCAGCCGCAGGCTGGCCGTGTGCTCCACGGCCTGGTGCGTGGGCCCGTCCTCGCCGAGGCCGATGGAATCGTGGGTGAACACGGCCACCACCCGGGCCTCCATCAGGGCCGCCATGCGCAGGGCATTGCGCGAGTAGTCGGAGAAGGTGAGGAACGTGCCACCGAACGGGATGAATCCGCCATGCAGGGCCATGCCGTTGAGCGCCGCGGCCATGCCGAACTCGCGCACCCCCCAGGACATGTAGTTGCCGGCCACCCGGTCCGGCACCACGGTGATGGCCCCCTTGGCGCGGGTCAGGTTCGAGCCGGTCAGGTCGGCCGACCCACCGAACAGCTCGGGCAAGAGGGGCACGAAGGCGTTGAGCGCATCCTCGGAGGACTTGCGGGTCGCCTTTGCGGCGGTGTCGTTGGCAATCTTTGCAATGGCAATACCGGCCTGGGCCTGCCACTCGGCCGGGAGGCGCCCCGCCATGCGCCGCTCGAACTCGGCGGCCTCCGCCGGGTAATCCGCGGCATAGGCGGCGAAGAGGTCACGCCAGGCTTTCTCGAGCGCATCACCGCGGGGGCGGGCGTCCCAGCCGGCGCTGATCGCCGGGGGCACCTCGAAGGGGGGCGCCGTCCAGCCCAGGGCCTTGCGGGCAGCGGCGGCCTCCTCGGCCCCCAGCGCCTCGCCGTGGACCTTCTCGGTCCCCTGCTTGTTCGGCGCCCCCCAGCCGATGATGGTCTTGCAGCAGATGAGCGAGGGCTTGCCGGTCTCGGCCAGCGCCTCCCCGATCGCCCGCCCGACGGCCGCCGGGTCGTGCCCGTCGACGCCCGGCACCACGTGCCAGCCATAGGCGCGGAACCGGGCCGGGGTATCGTCGGTGAACCAGCCCTTGACGTGGCCGTCGATCGATATGCCGTTGTCGTCATAGAGGCAGATCAGCTTGCCGAGACCGAGGGTCCCGGCCAGGGAGCAGGCCTCGTGGGAAATACCCTCCATGAGGCAGCCGTCACCCAGGAACACCCAGGTACGGTGGTCCACGACCGGGAAGCCGGGCCGGTTGAACTCGGCCGCCAGCAGCTTTTCGGCGAGGGCCAGGCCGACCGCATTGGCGAGGCCCTGGCCGAGGGGCCCGGTGGTGGTCTCGATCCCGAGATGCAGGTCCCGCTCCGGATGGCCTGCGGTATGGGAACCCAGCTGGCGGAAACGGCGCAACTCATCCGCGGACAGGGGGTAGCCGGTCAGGTGGAGCAGGGAGTAGAGCAGCATGGAGCCGTGGCCGTTCGAGAGCACGAAGCGGTCCCGGTCGGGCCAGGCGGGATTGCCAGGGTTGTGCCGGAGGTGGTCGTTCCACACCACTTCGGCGATGTCCGCCATGCCCATCGGCATGCCCGGATGGCCCGACTTGGCCTGCTCCACGGCGTCGAGGGACAGCACCCGGACGGCGTTGGCGAGCTGGCGCCGCTCGGCGGAAGAGCGGGAGGCACGGGATGTGGCTGGCATGGTCTTCCCCCAACGCTCCGGGACGAGTGGTGAGGAAATGCTCAGGAATGCCCGTTGCGGGCGCGCATTGTCGCGTAACCACGCTGCAGCCGCAACGCCCGGGGGAGCGCCCCTTATGTCAGGGAACGCCCGCACAATCCGGACGGCTGCCCACCCCGCGCCCCGCACCTGCGGCTATAATTCCCGACCCAAATCCACCAGACCGGACAGTTCATGGCCAGCCGCAAGCTTTTCACCTCCGAATCCGTCTCCGAGGGCCACCCGGACAAGATGGCCGACCAGATCTCCGACGCCATCCTCGATGCCATCCTCGCCCAGGAGCCGGAATCCCGGGTCGCCTGCGAGACGCTGATCAAGACGGGTTTCGTGCTCGTTTCGGGTGAAATCACCACCAATGCCTGGGTCGACCTGGAAGCGCTGGTCCGGCAGGTGGTCTGCGACATCGGCTACGACCACTCGGACAAGGGCTTCGACGGCAATTCCTGCGGCGTGCTGAATGCCATCGGCAAGCAGTCCGCGCACATTGCCCAGGGCGTTTCCCGCAAGAGCAAGCGGGCCCAGGGTGCCGGCGACCAGGGCATGATGTTCGGCTATGCGGCCCGGGAGACCGACGTCCTGATGCCCCTGCCCATCACCCTCGCCCACCGTCTGGTGAAGAAGCAGGCGGACGTGCGCAAGCGGGGGCGGCTGCCCTGGCTGCGCCCCGACGCCAAGAGCCAGGTCACGGTGGTCTACGAGGACGACCGGCCCGTGGGCCTCGACGCCGTGGTCCTTTCCACCCAGCACGCCCCGGACGTCAAGCAGAAGCACATCCGCGAGGCCGTGATCGAGGAGATCCTGAAGCCCGTCATCGGGCGCAAGTGGTTCGCCTCCCTGCGCAACGACAAGATCCACATCAACCCGACCGGCGCCTTCGTGATCGGTGGCCCGATGGGGGACTGCGGCCTCACGGGGCGCAAGATCATCGTCGACACCTACGGCGGCATGGCCCGCCACGGCGGCGGCGCGTTCTCGGGCAAGGACCCCACCAAGGTCGACCGGTCGGCCGCCTATGCGGCCCGCTACGTGGCCAAGAACATCGTTGCGGCGCGCATCGCCGAGCGCTGCGAGGTGCAGGTTTCCTACGCCATCGGCGTCGCCGAGCCGACCTCGGTCAGCGTGGAGACCTTCGGCACCAGCAGCGTCAGCCCGGAGAAGCTCGACAAGCTCGTGCGCCGGCATTTCGACCTGACGCCCTACGGCATCCGGGAGATGCTCGACCTGCACCGGCCCATCTACCGCCCGTCGGCGGCCTATGGCCACTTCGGCCGGGAAGAACGGAATTTCACCTGGGAACGAACCGACAAGGCGGAAGCCCTCGCGCGTGACGCCCGCAGCCGGCGCTGAGCCAGCCTGCCGTCGCCCGGACTGACACCCGAATACCACCTGAAGGACGCCCCATGAGCACCAAGCCAGTCTTCGCCTCCAAGGACGATTACCGGGTCGCCGACATCGGCCTGGCCGCCTGGGGCCGCAAGGAAATCGCCATCGCCGAGACGGAGATGCCGGGCCTCATGTCCCTCCGGGAGGAGTTCGGCAAGTCGCAGCCGCTCAAGGGCGCCCGGGTTGCCGGCTGCCTGCACATGACCATCCAGACCGCGGTGCTGATCGAGACACTCGTGAAACTGGGCGCTTCGGTCCGCTGGTCCTCGTGCAACATCTTCTCGACCCAGGACCACGCTGCCTCGGCCATCGCCGCAGCCGGCATCCCGGTCTTCGCCTGGAAGGGCGAGACCGAGGAGGAATACTGGTGGTGCGTCGAGCAGACGGTCCGCGGCCCCGACGGCTGGGTGCCGAACATGATCCTCGACGATGGCGGCGACCTCACCGCCATCATGCACGACAAGTATCCCGAGCTGATGAAGGACGTGCGCGGCATCTCCGAGGAGACCACCACCGGCGTCGGCCGCCTCTACGAGATGGCGCAGAGCGGCCGGCTGATGTGCCCGGCGATCAACGTCAACGACTCGGTCACCAAGTCCAAGTTCGACAACCTGTACG
>CALGMY010000261.1 GCA_937958785.1 uncultured Gammaproteobacteria bacterium
CTTCACCGTGATCCTGTCGGAGGACCTCGACCGGCTTGGCGAGAGTGCATCGGCAACCGCAGCCACCGTGCGGGAGTCACGCCAGGCGACGCTCTACACGGCGACCGACCTGACCGATGACATCCGCCTCGAACTGGGTGGCATCATCTCGGCCACGGAGCGCCGGGGCGAGGAGTACGACCGCATCGACGGCGACACCGGCGAGATCGTCCGCGACGAGATCGAGATGAGCGACACGCTGGGCTTCAAGGCGAAGCTGAGCTTTCCCGTGTTCGGCGCGCTGGGCTACCTGGCCACCCACCAGGCGGGCCTCGTGGCGGAGGGCGGTGACCAGCTGGTCGAATTCGGCACCCGGCTACCGTACAGCGACCTCGGCAACAAGCGCGAGTACGAAGGTGGGGTAATGATGACCTTCGGCAACTGGATGGTATTCCCCCGCTACCTGTATCGGGAGAACCTGGTGGATGGCAACCCGTTGATCCCGCCCGAGATCGTGGGCGGGATACTCCAGCCGGGCATCAACCCCCGCGACCGTGACAGCGACCCGTTTGCCGTGCTCGGCAACCGCGAGGCGCGGGCTTCGGAGCTGTTCGTCACCTTCGACCCGACGGGGGCCACGAATTTCTACCAATGGGACAACGATTTCCGGGAGGACGCGCCGTTTGCGTTCAACATCGGCGGCAACTACACCGAGTACCCCACCGCAACGGACTCCTACCAGTTCTTCTTCGAGCCTACCGGCACGAACCCGGCCTTCGGTGTCGGCCTGCCTCCCGAGGACGTCTGGGAGGTGTCCAGCCGGATGGTGTTAAACCCGAATCCTAATACCCGCATCATCGCCAACCTGCAGCGGGGCTTCCAGCAGTCCACGGGGGACCCCAATGGCGGCACGCGCAAGTTCTGGGAATTCGATGCGAAGCTCGTCCTCGGCAGCCGGCACGTGATCAGTGGCTACTTCAAGAAGGACGCCTTCGGACCCTACGATTTCCACCGGCAGTTCAACATCACCTACCCGGAGCAGTACAAGCTCGACTACTCCTACCTGCTGGATGTCGGCAAGTCCGAGCGGACATCATCGACGATCGGCCTGCGGTGGCTCTACCGGTCGCTGGACGAGAGCTCCCCGGACAGCGAGTCGCTGAACGGTGAGAACGACTTCCTTACCCAGGCCGTCTTTTACTACATACTGAATTTCGGTGGCACCTCGCCACCCGCGCCCAGGAACTGACGCCATGAGCAACTCCAGCGCATTCTTGGCGCCCGCCTCGCGAGCGCGGGTCGGGGCCGCGATACTCGGCCTTGCCCTGGCCCTGCTCGCCGGCTGCGGCGCTCCGGGGAGCAACGACGGAACGGTCATCACCACCATCGAGTTGCCGACCGACACCCTGCTCGACCTCGCCTGTGCCGAGGTTGGCGTCGCCGGAGAGCCCTGCGTGCTGGCGGATCCCGAGAACCCGTTCCGGGAGGTCACGGTGCGTGAGTTCAACGTGAACGAGCCGGACGCGGAGACGAAGTTCGACCTGGCCAACCAGATCCCGGCGGGCCCGACCGGCGCAAAGGCGCGCTTCTACCTGTGGGCGACGGCCCTCGCACGGTTTCCGTCGGGGGAGAACCAGTGGTACACGGCGCGCGCGCTCCACGAGCTTTGGGACGCGGCCGGTGATCCCATCATCCAGGCGCAGGCACTCAAGGCCTACCGGTCGGTACTCGACAACTTCTTCGGCTCGGTGACGTTCTTCGAGTGTTGCGCGGGCACGGACCCCAACAATCCCGACGACCCGGTACCGTTCTCGGTTCCCCTGAACGAGCTCACCGCTGACAACCTGTACCGCACGGCGTCGACCGGGTGGGAGCGGCTGGTTCCCGGCGATCCCCTGCTCACCCAGTCCCTGCTGGCGGAGTGGGGCTACACGTACCAGCCCGCGACGGCGCCGAATTTCGACAACGGCGTCGTGACGGTCAACGAGTTCTGAGCGTGGTCCGCCCGAGGGAGCCGGAGTTCTAGGACCCATGGCCAGCCAGGAGCCACAGCGGGCAATCCCGCGCGAGGGCCATCCATCCGGCGAGTTCATCGACCGCAACGGTGAGCGCTGGTATGCGCTCCGGCATGTGGACCGGCTCGCGCCCTTCTTCATCAGCGTGGTGTCGGGCTCGGACCACTGGCTATATGCCTCCTCGACGGGTGGGTTGTCGGCAGGGCGTGTTTCCCCCGAGACGGCTCTTTTTCCCTACGTTCCCGTCGACAGGATCCACGACAGCCATGTGCACACCGGCAGCACCACGGTGCTCCGGGTCCGGCGCCGGGGGCAGGAGACGCTCTGGGAGCCGTTCGGCGACGCCGTCGCCCCCGGGCATGCCCTGAGCCGCAACCTCTATAAGAATGCCCTCGGCAACAAGCTGTGCTTCGAGGAGATCAACCACGACCTCCAGCTGGCCTTCAGCTACACCTGGTGTACCTCGGAGGAGTTCGGCTTCGTCCGCCAGTGCGAGCTGCTGAACCTGGGGTCGGCGGAGGCAGCCATCGAGCTGCTGGACGGGGTCCGCAACCTGCTGCCGGCAGGCACCCCGCGCACGGTACAGGCCAACGCCAGCAACCTCGTGGATGCTTACCGGCGTGCCGAGTTCGACGCGCGGCACGGACTCGCCCTGTTCACCCTCTACACGGGCATATCCGACCGGGCCGAGGCCTGTGAGTCCCTGCGGGCAACGACTGCGTTCTGCCTTGGCCTCCCCGCCCCGGTGGTGCTGCTGTCCGCCAGGCAGCTCGGTGGCTTCCGCCGCGGCGAGCCCGTCGCGCCGGAGACGGAGGTCAGGGGCGTGCGCCAGGCCTTCCTGGCAGGCGCCAGCTTGAACCTGGCGGGCCGGGGCAGGCACAGCTGGCTGATGGCTCTGGACGTCGAGCAGGGCCAGGTGGAGGTCGTGGGGCTGGGTCAGCGGCTGGCCACCACGCCGGGCCTGGAGTCTGCCATCACGGCCTCCATCGAGGCGGGTTCAGAGGCGCTGGCAGCCGTGGTTGGCGCCTGCGACGGGTTCCAGTCGACCGCCGAGCCAGCCGTGGCCGTACACCACTATGCCAACGTGCTGTTCAATGTCATGCGGGGCGGCCTGTTCGATGAGCACGATCTGGTGCCCCTCGACGACTTCCTCGCGAACCTGCGCCACTTCAACCGGCCCGCCAGTGAGCGGCATGGGCAGGCCCTGGGGGCGTTGCCCGCCCGGATCCCGCGCGCCGACCTGCTGGCGGCGGTCAGGAGCCGTGGCGACCCCCAGCTGGAGCGACTCGCGATGGAGTACCTCCCGATCCGCTTCGGGCGCCGGCATGGGGACCCCTCCCGACCCTGGAACCAGTTCTCGATACTCCTGCGGGACGAGGCGGGCCGGCGAGTCCTGTCCTACGAGGGCAACTGGCGGGACATCTTCCAGAACTGGGAGGCCCTTGCCTGGAGCTACCCGGGATTCATCGCAGGCTTCATTGCGAGGTTCGTCAACGCTTCGACCGTCGACGGCCACAATCCCTACCGCATCACCAAGCGGGGCATCGACTGGGAAGTCGAGGACCCCGGCGATCCCTGGAGCCACATCGGCTACTGGGGCGACCACCAGATCGTCTACCTGCTGAAATTCCTCGAGCTCTCCAGGCAGTTCGATCCCCGGTGCCTGGGCACGCTGCTACACCGGCGTGTCTTTAGCTACGCGAACGTGCCCTACCGGATCCGGCCATTCGCGGCCTTGCTGGCCAACCCCAAGGAGACCGTCGACTACGACCACGACCTGGCCGCCCTCATCGAGGAACGGGTGGCCAGGCTCGGCGCCGATGGCAGGCTCGTGCTGGATGCGCATGGCGAGGTGTACCTCGCCAGCCTGCTCGAAAAGCTGCTGGTTTCACTCCTCGCGAAGCTCGGCAACCTCGTGGTCGACGGGGGCATCTGGCTGAGCACCCAACGCCCCGAATGGAACGACGCCAATAACGCCCTGGTCGGGCAGGGGCTGTCGATGGTCACGCTGTACCACCTGCGCCGGTACGTGGCGTTCCTCGGCGAGCTGGTCGCTGCCGGAGAGCCCATGGTCGCGCTGTCCAGCGAGGTTGGCACCTGGCTGGCCGAGACAGGCGCGGCACTGCGCCGGGTGCGCGGGCTGCTGGGACGCGGCCCGCTCAGCGGCGCCGCTCGCTACGAGGCGCTCGCCGGCACCGGCGAGGCATTCGGACGCTACCGGGAGGCCGTGTACTCGCGGGAGGGCTTCTCGGGGGTGGTGCAATGCGCCGCGACCGACATCACCGCGATGCTCGCCGATGCTGCCGCCGCAATCGACCACAGCATCGCCACCAACCGGCGCGTGGACGGGCTCTATCACTCCTACAACCTCATGCGGCTGACGGGTGCTGCCGTCGAGGTCGATGCGCTCTACCCGATGCTCGAGGGCCAGGTGGCCGTGCTGGCCTCGGGAGCGCTGTCACCGGCCGAAGCCGGCGACGTGGTCGCGGCACTGTACGCCAGCGACATGTACCGGGCCGACCAGCACTCGTTCCTGCTGTATCCGGACCGGCGTCTTCCCGGGTTCCTGGAGAAGAACAGGGTCCCGGAGGAGCGGGCGCGGTCCATTCCGCTGGTCGCGCGTCTCCTGGCCGTTGGCGACCGTTCCATCCTCGAACAGGACGCCGAGGGCTGCCTGCGTTTCAATGCGGGGTTCACGAATGTCCGCAGCCTGGATGCGGCGCTGGACCGGCTCGTGCCGCGCCCAGGCTGGGACATCGAGGGCGCGCGCGCGCCGCTGCGGGCGCTTTTCGAGGAGGGGTTCGACCACCGCTCGTTTACCGGACGCTCGGGCGGGATGTTCAGCTTCGAGGGACTGGGCTGCATCTATTGGCACATGGTCTCCAAGCTGCTGCTGGCGATCCAGGACAGCTATTTCGACGCGCTGGCCGCGGGCGAGAACCCGGCTACCACGGCCAGGCTGGGCAGGCTCTATTACCGGGTCCGCGGCGGCCTGGGCTTCAACAAGCCTGTCGAGGAGTTCGGCGCGTTTCCCACCGACCCCTACTCCCACACGCCCGGGCACGCCGGCGCCCAGCAGCCGGGGATGACCGGCCAGGTGAAGGAGGAGATCATCACGCGCTTCGGCGAACTCGGGCTCCGGGTTGCCGGCGGTTCCGCGCAGTTCCGGCCGCGGCTGCTGCGGGAGGCAGAGTTCCACCGGGAGCCCCACCAGTTCCGCTACCTGGACGTGGGAGGCGCGTGGCGGACCCTCGACCTGCCCGGCCGCACGCTCGCGTTTACGTGGTGCCAGGTGCCGGTCGTCTACCGGCTGGAGGAGCACGCCAGGCCTTCACTCGCGACCAGCTGGCAGGACGGATCGACCACCGTATCCGCACAGGCAGCTCTGTCGCCCGAGGATACCGCCGCGCTGTTCGGGCGCAGCGGTCGCATCCGCCAGCTCAGCCTCGTCGTGCCCGCCGACGCGCTTTTCGATCCGGGCGGGGACCAGGCTCACTGAACCTGGAACCCGGTGCGCAGGCCAGCCTCCGCATCAGGGCCGATCCAGAGGTGGAAGGCGCCGGGCTCGGTGCGCAGGCGCATGTCCCGGCCGTGGAATGCCAGCTGGTCCGAGTGCAGCCGGAAGGTCACGGTCGTGGACTCCCCCGCGCCCAGGTGCACGCGGCGGAAGTCCTTCAGCTCCCGCACCGGCCTGGTCACGCTGCCCGCCAGATCCCGCACGTAGAGCTGGACCACCTCGGTGGCCGCCATGGTCCCCCGGTTGGTCAGGACGATGCTTGCCTCGAGGCTGCCGCCCGCCGGGATCACGGCACTGCTGAGGGCCAGGTCCCGGTAGGCGAAGTCCCCGTAGGACAACCCGAAGCCGAACGGGTAAAGGGGCCGATAGCCGGCATCGAGGTGGTAGGCCGTCATCCCGACGGACAACTGCCGGGCATGGGCCTCGATGTCGTCGATGAGGACCATGCTGGCTGGCGAGGGCGGCTTCCCGGTGTTCTTCTGGTTGTAGTAGAGGGGCAGCTGCCCGACCATGCGGGGGAAGCTGACTGGCAGCCTGCCCGAGGGTGACGCCTGGCCAAACAGCAGGTCGGCAATCGCCGGCCCGCCCATCGCGCCCGGGTGCCAGGCGAAGAGGATCGCGTCGGCCGCGTCCGCCAGGTCCTCAAGCGTCAGTGGCCTCCCTGCCAGGACGACGGCGACCACGGGCTTCCCGGTGGCCTTCAGCTGGCGGACCAGCTCCAGCTGGGCGCCGGGCAGCGCGATGTCGGCGCGGGAATGTCCCTCGCCGCTCAGTATCGCCTCCTCGCCCACGAAGACCACGGTGACGTCGGCGGCCTCGGCGAGGGCGACAGCCCGGCGAAAGCCGGAGGTCGAGCGGTCGCGAGTGGTCGCGAGCGCACGCTCGTAGAGAACCGCCGTGCCGGGTCCCGCCCGTTCCCTGAGGGCAGCGAGCGGAGTAATGCTG
>CALGMY010000262.1 GCA_937958785.1 uncultured Gammaproteobacteria bacterium
CCGGTGAGGCGCTCGAAGGCCTCGTTGACGTAGACGATGCGTGGCCCCGGCTCGTCCAGCGGCTCGGCCTCGGTGATCATGACGACGTCGTTGAGCCGGGAGACGGCCGCACGCAGCAGGTGCAGCTGGTCCTCGGCCGCGCGACGGCTGGAGATGTCCTGGAACGCGCCCTGCAGGCGCACGATGCGGCCGTCCCGGTCGCGCACCGCCTCGCCGATCGAACGCGTCCAGACGCGCCGGCCGGTGGCGGTCAGGATCTGCAGCTCGAGGTCGTAGGGCTCGCCCGTGGCCACGCAGGCCTCGAAGGCACGGCGGAGTTCCTCGCGGTCCTGCGCACGCTCGCGGCCTCCCGGTTCCCCCAGGTGGCGATGGCACCGGCCCGGGAGCTGGTGAAGCTCCGGGACTACGTGGCGCCGGCCGGTGAACGGGAGAAGCTCAACGCGCTGATGCGCGAGCTCTACCAGCCCCGCCTCGCGGCCTTCGGCCCGGACCCGCTGAAGGCGCCGCCGGCGGCCGTGCCGGAGACGGCGGCGTCCGTGGACAATGCGCTCTTCCGGGTAAACCTGATCCGGGCGCTCGCGCTGGAGGCGGAGGACCTGCCACTGCGGCGGGCGCTGGCGGAGGCCGCGAAGCGCTACATCCGCGTGGGCACGGCAGATGCGACGCCCGACGACGCGGCCGTGGAGCCCGCGCTCCGGGAAATCGCCCTCCGCGCCGGCGTCCAGGAGCTGGGCGCGCCCTTCGCGGACGTGCTGGCGAAGCGGATGCTGGCCTCCAACGACATCCAGTTCCGCACCCTCGCCTCCACGGCGCTCGGCAGCACCGACGACCCGGTCGTCGCCAACCAGGTGCGTGGCCTGCTGCTGAACCCCGAGCTCCGGGCCCGGGAGCCGACGACGATCGCCTTCGGCCTCGCCGCGCGCCCCAGCCAGCGCCGCGCCACCTTCGACTGGTTCAAGGCGAACCACGAGGCCTTCATCGCCCGCACGTCCACCTTCGGCTACCGCTGGCTCCCCCGCTTCGGCGCGAGCTTCTGCTCACCTGCCGACCGGGACGAGCTGGAGGCGTTCTTCACGCCCCTGCTGCCAAGGCTGGATGGCGCGGACCGCACCCTGAAGGAGACGCTGGAAGGGATCGAGTTGTGCGGGGCGCTGGCGGAGAGGAAGCGGGGGGAGTGGGGTTAGCGCTACGGCCGGAATCCCAGCTGCCGCTGGCCACGGGGAAAGCCTCGCGGAGGGTGCGCTACAAAATGTCGCTCATCGGTAGTCGGACGCGCAACCCGCGGGGAGTCCAGGGCAGGAAATCAGCCAGGGCGGCGCCGCTTGCTCAGGTCGGATCCCCCGGCCCCGACGGCCCCGGCGGCAGGCCCAGCCGCTGGCGGAACAGCGTGGTGTCCTGGCCGTTCACGAAGCCGTTGCAGTTGAGGTCGGCCGGATTGTAGAGCGGCGGTTCGCTGGGCAGCCCGAGCTGGGCGCGGAACAGGGTGGTGTCCTGCGCATTGGTGAAGCTGTTGTTGTTCAGGTCGGCGTCGCAGTGGTTGCCATACGCGTCCCCGTCGCTGTCGCACTGGGTCGGATTCGGCACCAGCCTGCAGTTGTCGATGGGGTCCGGCACGGAGTCGCCGTCCGTGTCGACGGCCACGCTGAAGGTGGTAGAGGTCTGCTTGCTGTCGTACCGGGCCCTGATGAGGGTGGTGCCGAGGCCCACAGCCCGGACCGTGCCCGCGCTGTCCACGATGGCCACCTCCGGGTCGTCGCTGGTGAAGGACAGGCCCGCGGCGTCGATGTTGATGCCGTTCACGGTCACCGGGGTGGCTGAGTCTGTCGTCGTGCCGTTGCCCAGCTGGCCGAACTGGTTGTAGCCCCAGCACTGGACGCGGTTGCCGGTCAGGACCGCGCAGGTATGGGCCTGTCCCGAGTCCATGTTGATCGCCCCCGCGAGCCCCGTGACCACCACCGGGCTCGAAATGTTCACGAAGAATCCGTTCCCCAGCTGGCCGTTGCTACCCCGGCCCCAGCACCGGCCCTCACCGGTCGAGAGGCTGTCTCTTATACACATCTGACGCTGCCGACGAAGAGCCGTTGGTGATGCCGCTGACGGCCACCGGGACCGACGACTGGGTGGTGGTGCCGTTGCCCAGCTGGCCCTCGGAGTTGCGCCCCCAGCAGCGCAGGGCGCCGCCGACCAGGCGGGCACAGCTGTGGAAATCGCCGAGGGAAACCGCCGTGGCGGTGGTGATGCCCGTCACGGTCACCGGGGCGGCGGAGTTGGCAAGACTCCCGTTCCCGAGCTGGCCCTGGTCCCCCCGGCCCCAGCACTGGACGCTGCCCGACGTGAGCACCGCGCAGGTGTGCTCGAAGCCCGCGGCAACGTTCAGGGCCGTGGTGATGCCCGGGACGGTGACCGGGAAGGCGGGTAGCGCGGGCTGGTCGTAGCCGGTCTGGCGGAAATTGTTGTTGCCCCAGCACTGCACCTGGCCGGAGAAGAGTACGACGCAGCTGTGGTCGGAGCCGGAGCCAACCGCCATCGCCGAACTCATCTGGTACACATCCCGGGGCGTCTCCGCCTGGGGCAGGTCGAGGCTATTCTGGTTGGCACCGAGCTGGACGCGATGGTTGCGGCCCCAGCACTTCGCGTCCCCGTCGGCGTAGATGCCGCAGCTGTGCTCGAAGCCGAGCCCGATGTTGGTGACGTTCACCGCGGCGCCAGACGTGTTGTCGGTCCTGGCGACCTTCACGGGCAGCGGGGAATCCGCCGTCGAGTCGTGGCCAAGCTGCCCGTAGAGGCCGAGCCCCCAGCACGACACCGTACCGGACGCCGTCGTGACACAGGTGTGGTTGCCACCGGCGTTGATCGCGAATGCCGTCCCGTTCACCGTGAGCGGGATACCCGACCGCTGCACGGCGCCGCCGAGGGTGCCCATGCCCAGCTGGCCGCCGTCGTTCAGCCCCCAGCACTTCACGTCGCCCTCCACCAGCATCGCGCAGGTGTGCTCGAAGCCGCCGGTGATGCGGCTGGCACCGGCGAGACCGGTCACGGAACCCGGCAGGGGCACGTCGCCGACCACCGCGCCGTTGCCGAGCTGGCCGTTGGCGTTGCGGCCCCAGCAGACGCCGATGCCGCTCGACAGGACCGCGCAGGTGTGGCTCGAGCCCGCAGCGAGGGCCACGATCGGCAACTGCATGCCGATGGCGCTGACCGGCGTGGCGGAATTCGCCTGGCCGCCATTGCCGAGCTGGCCCTCCAGCCCCCGCCCCCAGCAGCGCACGGTACCGTCCGCCAGCAGGGCGCAGCTGTGGTCGAAGCCGGTTGCGATGCCGATGGCGGTGGTGATGCCGGTGACATCCACCGGCGTGGTGGAGGCCCCGGCGGGGCCGTTGCCCAGCTGGCCGGCCGCGTCGTCGCCCCAGCACTGGACGCCGCCCGAGGCCAGGACGGCACAGCTGTGGTTGCCGCCAGCGGCAATGGCCACGGCGGTGCTGATGCCGGTGACATTTACCGCCGTGGTGGCCCCCGTCGTGGTCCCGTTACCCAGCTGGCCCGCGGTGTTGGCACCCCAGCAGCTCACCCCGCCGCCCGTGAGGAGTGCGCACATGTGGCGGAAGCCGCCGGCGAGGTTCGTGGCCGTCACGCCAGTGGCCGTGACGGGCGCGGTGGACTGGGTGGTGGTGCCGTTGCCCAGCTGGCCCTCCGCGTTGCGGCCCCAGCACTTGGTCACGCCGTCCGTCTGGAGCGCGCAGGTGGAGTCGCCACCTGCGGCGACCGCGGTGGCGGTGACGAACAGCGTCGCGGTGAGCGGCTGGGCCGAGTCGGCGGCCGTCGCGACGTTGCCGAGCTGGCCCGAGCCGTTGCGGCCCCAGCAGCGCACCTCGCCATTCGCGATCACCGCGCAGGTGTGATTGCCCCCCGACGAGAGCGTGGAGCCGGTGAGCCCCGCCGTGGTGTCATCGTTGAAGTTGCCATTGGCCTGGAGGCGGACGACGGCGCCCTGCAGGACCACGGGCTGGGACGGCGCGAGGCCGAAGAAGTCGATATCGGCGGCGAGGGCCGGCGCGAGCAGCAATGGCAGCAGCGCCAGGGTGGGGAAAGGGAGACGGATACCAGGGCACATGGACATCACCCCTGATTGGATGTCGTTGTTGGGGGAGCGGCCTGCGGTCAGGGCGGGTTGAGCGCGCCCTCGCCCGACTATACGCCTGCCGTCCGCCGTGTCCCGCCTTTTGCACTGCGCCCTGCGGGATTGCAGGCCGCCGTTCAGCGCGGGCCGTGGTCCCTCAGGTACCTGCCATCCGGGGTCAGCTCAGCGAGCCACCGGGCGCGGATCACCGGGTTTACGTCGAGCCGCGTGTTGCCCCAGTTGCCTTCCGCGCAGCCGCCGGTCACGGCCCCCTGTAGGTCGGTTTCGCACTGCCAGTGGGTGTACCGTTCCCAGTCATCGCTGATCAGGGCCACGGCCCGGATCGACTCCCGGTTGTCCCGGACGAAACGCAGGAACGGTGCGTACCACTCCGCCCAGACTGCTTCGGGGGACAGGCCGCTGCGCCTGGGCTTGCCCACCTGGCTGTAGGTGTAGAGGCCGGTGGCCGGGTCGTAGTCGTAGCCGACGGCGCCGGCCTCGGCAACCAGGATCGGCTTGTGCTTGGTCTTCAGGTAGTCCACGACGGCCCGGACGGTTGCGTAGCCATTGGCGCAGTCCTGCGGGGTGAACACCGATATGCCCGTCCAGTCGGCATCCGCACCGGGGTACCACTGGTCGAAGACGGCGGCGATCTCCTGGTCGTCGACATTCCGCACCCCGTTGCTGCCGGCGCCCGTGGCCACGTAGGGCCGCGACGCCACCAGCCTGCGCGGCTGGATGCGGGCGTCCCAGAAGTCGGTGGCGGGGCAGAAGGCGGCGAGTTGCCAGACAGTGGCGATGTTGGTGGCCTTCTGGCGGTCGATCTCGGCCCGGATGCGGGACCAGGCCGCGCGGTAGCTGGCCGGGAAATGGCCGTTCCAGGGCGCCTCGGCCTCGTAGCCGATGCGCAGCAGTACGGGGCGCCCGGTGGCCTTCAGATCGGCGATCAGGCGCTTCGTGTTCTTCCAGAGGGCGTTGCCCCCGTTCCTGCCGCTGGCATTCGTGCCTTCGGCGAGGTCGTGGTCGAAGTCACCGCCCAACCAGAAGCCGACCGCGATCGCGGTGCCTGCCAGCGCCGTGGACTGCATGATGTAGCCGAGGTCCTGCGGGCCGTAGCCGTTCCGGTACCACTCGGCGTTGCTGCTCCGTCCACCCCCCGCCGTGGTGAAGCCACCGGAGTCCAGGGTCGGCGCGACGTACATCGTCACGCCCCAGGGTGGCGGCAGCCGGCTGGTGACGGTGTAGTCGCGGATGCCGTCAGTGGTCTGGCCCACGATGACCAGCGTGCGTCCCCCGGGGTCGGTGTGCCTGCCCTCGAGCGGGAAAGCCACGGCCGTGGCTGCGAGCATGGCGGCGAAGCCGAGCACCGCGGTCCTCACAGCCATGGTCATGCCCTCCGCAACCTGCGCCAGGCATGGTGGTTCACGTCGCCGGCTCAGGCAAGGCGGGCCCCCGGGTTCCGGTTTGGGCCGCGGCAGGGGATGATTCGCCCCCATGCCCACCCTCGGCCAGTTCCTGGAACTCAGCCTGCCTGCCCCCGACCTGCCTGCGTCCCTGGACTTCTGGCAGCGGCTTGGCCTGACGGAGGTCCGGGTGAACGACATCCGGCCGGGCGGTTACGCGGCGGTGACCGACGGGCAGGTGGTGATCGGCCTGCACGCGACCGGCCTCGAGGAGACCGCCCTCACCTTCGTGCTGCCGGACCTGGCCCGACATGCCCGGGCCCTGGTGGACGCGGGCACCGAACTCGAGTTCCTGCGGGCCGGTGACGACCAGTTCAATGAGGCCGGCCTGCGCGCGCCCGACGGGCAGCTGGTGCTCCTGCTCGAGGCGCCGACCTTCTCGGTGACGGATGACGACCCGCCGGCACCGGTGATCGGCCGCTGCACCGAGATCGGGCTTTCTTCGGGGGCGCCCGCCGACCTGCGGGGCTTCTTCGAGTCCGCCGGTTTCCTGGGTACCGAGAGCGAGGACGATGACGCCGTGCTCGTCACCGCGCCGGGGCTCTGCATCGCCCTGCGGGCGGATACGCGGCAGCCCGGCGTCAGCCTGCGTTTCGAGCCGGGTACGGGCTGGCGGGAACGGCTGGAGACCAGGGGTATCGCCACGCGCGCGGCGGCGGGCCAGCGGCTGATCCTGTCGCCCGAGGGCCTGCGACTGCTGCTTCCTTTGTAGGAGCGCCTTCAGGCGCGATCGAATTTCCCCTTGGGATCGCGCCTGAAGGCGCTCCTACCGGACCTGCCAGAATTTCAGGGCAGGTACACCGCGATGCCGGCCATGCACTTCGGCGCGACGGTGGTGCGTGCCTTGATGTCCCCGGTCGCGAGATCCAGCTTCACGACCTCGCCGGTGAACCAGTTGCCCACGTAGGCGTGGGCGCCGGAACGGGCGTCGATGATCGACCAGCCGAAGCCGGGGAGGCGGTAGTTGCGCAGCCACACGCCATCCAGCGTGAGTGCGTCCACCCGGTTGCCCATGGCGACCATCAGGGTCCGGTCCGGGGTCAGGGACAGGTCGAAGTGCATCAGGGTCCGGTCGCCCTCCGCGCCCCGGCGCAGGTCCATGAGCTGCCGGTGGCGGACGAGGTCGTAGACCATGAGCCGGGGCCCCGTCTCGGACACGTAGTAGAGCTTCGT
>CALGMY010000263.1 GCA_937958785.1 uncultured Gammaproteobacteria bacterium
CGGCGGAAGCCGCTCCTACACGTCCAGGCGCCAGGCATCGCCGTCCCGCACGATGCGGCCCGCGGATGGCGTCGCGAAGTGGCTCCCGAAGACCAGCACGGGCGTATCGCCGTAGCGGGCGAGGAAGTCGAGCCGGGTGGCGAGCGCTGCCGCCTTGTCGAAGTCGAAGGGGCTCGACCAGCGGGGGCGGGCGATCTGGCAGGGGTGGTGCATGAGGTCGCCGGTGATCACCGCATCCTCGCCCCGGGACGAGATCCGCACCGAGACATGGCCCGGGGAGTGCCCGGGGGTGGACTCCAGCCAGACCTCGTCGGTGAGCCTGAAGCCCGGCGCCACGCAGTCGCCGAGCCCGGCATCGAACACCGGCCGGACGGAGTCGCCCGCGTAGTCGCCGAGCGCGCTGACGGGTGCCCGGTCGAGCCACTCCCAGTCCTTCGCGCTGAAGACGTAGCGGGCGGACGGGAAGGTGGGCACCCATCGGCCGTCCACCAGCATGGTGTTCCAGCCCACGTGGTCCGGATGCAGGTGGGTGCAGAGCACGAAGTCCACCCGCTCCCTGGGAAAGCCTGCCGCGGCGATGTCCTCGAGGAACCGTCCCTGCCGCTGGTTCCACTGGGGCACGAGGCGGGGCTTGTCGTTGCCGAGGCAGGTGTCCACCACGATCCGCTGGCCCCGGCTCTCCACCAGCAGGGAGTGGACGCTGGCAATGAGCTGGCCCGCGTCGGTCACGAAATGCGGCCGCAGCCAGCCGAGGGGTGCCAGGTTGGCCGGGGTCGCCTCCGGCAGCATGGCGGCTGCCGACATGGACAGGTCCTCGGTCTCGATGATCCGCGTGACCGTGACGTCGCCGATCCGCCATTTGTTCTGCATGCCGCGGTCGCTGTTGTTTAGACTTGCGGCAGTCTATCCCCGGCGCTCCCCCTTGGCAGCATTCGACGACCTGACGACGACCCTCTCGGCGCTGGCCCGGCGGCAGCTCTTCCGCCGCCGGCGCACGGTCGAGACCCCGCCCGGCCGCGAGCTCCTGTTGAACGGGCGGAAGCTGCTCGCCTTCTGCAGCAACGATTACCTCGGCCTCGCGGCGGATCCGCGCGTTGCCGCCGCCTTCAAGGCCGGCGTGGACCGCTGGGGTGCCGGGTCCGGCGCGTCCCACCTGGTGAGCGGCCACACCGCGGCCCATGCGGCGCTGGAGGAGGCCCTGGCGGATTTCACCGGCCGGCCCCGTGCCCTCGTCTTCAGCAGTGGTTATGCCGCCAACATGGGCACGATCAACGCCCTCACCGGGAAGGGCGACCACGTCTTCGAGGACCGGCTGAACCACGCCTCGCTCCTGGACGGCGGCTGGCTGTCCCGGGCCGGGTTCGAGTGGTACGGCCATGCGGACGTCGATGACCTCGAGGCGCGCCTCGCGGCCAGCGCGGACAGTCCGCGCCGGAAGCTCATCGTGAGCGACGGCACCTTCAGCATGGACGGCGACCTCTGTCCGCTGCCCGGGCTGGTGGCTGCTGCCCGCCGCCACGGCGCCTGGCTGCTGATCGACGATGCCCACGGCTGCGGGGTACACGGTGCCGGTGGCTGCGGCGTCATCGACCCGGCGGTGCACGGCATCGACGACGTGCCGGTGCTGGTAGGGACCCTCGGCAAGGCCTTCGGTACAGCCGGTGCCTTCGTCGCGGGGAGCGAGGCGCTCGTCGAGACGCTCATCCAGCGCGCCCGGACCTACATCTACACGACGGCCCTGCCCTCCGCGGTGGCCGAGGCCACCCTTCAGAGCCTGCGCATCGCCCGGGCCGAAGAGTGGCGGCGGGAGCGACTGCGGGAGCTCGTGGCGCGCTTCCGGGCCGGCGCCGCGGGGCTCGGCCTCACGCTCCTGCCGTCGGCCACGCCGATCCAGCCGGTGATCGTCGGCGAATCCGGGGCGGCGCTGGCGCTGTCCGCGGCCCTCGAGGCAAGGGGCATCCTCGTGCCGGCCATCCGGCCGCCCACCGTGCCCGCCGGCACGGCGCGCCTGCGGGTCACCTTCTCGGCGCTGCATACGCCGGCCGACGTGGACCGGCTGCTGGAGGCGTTCGCGCCGTGACGCCGAAGCGCTTCTTCGTCACGGGCACCGACACGGGTGTCGGCAAGACGCTGGTCACCGGCGCGCTCCTGCTGAATGCCCGTGCCCACGGCCTGTCGGCGGTCGGGGTGAAACCCGTCTCCGCGGGCTGCGAGCAGAGCGGGGGACGGCTGGTCAACGCTGACGCCCTCGAGCTTCAGCGCCTGTCGTCGAGGATGCCCGACTATGGCGACTTGAACCCCATGGCGCTGGAGCCTGCAATCGCCCCGCACATCGCGGCGGCCCGCGCCGGCATCACCCTCTCCGCCGCCGCCCTGGCGAACCATGTCGCCCGCATCGACGCCCAGGGCGACGACGTGCTGCTCGTCGAGGGGGCCGGCGGCTGGCTCGTGCCCCTGAACGACACCGAGACCATGGCCGACCTCGCCACCTGGCTCGGCTACCCGGTGATCCTCGTGGTCGCGTTGCGCCTCGGCTGCCTCAACCACGCGCTGCTGTCGCTGGCGGCCATCGAGGCCGCCCGCCTGCCGCTGGCGGGCTGGGTGGCCAACTGCACCGACCCCGCCATGGACGCCCGCGAGGAGAACCTGGCCACGCTGGAGCGCCGCCTGCCGGCCCTGCGGCTGGGGACGGTGCCCTTCCTCGGCGCCCAGGCGACCCCCGGGCAGGCGAACACCTGGCTGGATGGCACGAGCCTGTTCGGTGGGCCCTGACCTCGTCATCGTCGTCCTCGCCGCCTTCGGCGCCGGCCTGGTCGACGCCATGGTCGGCGGGGGCGGGCTGATCCAGCTCCCCGCGCTGCTCGCGGCCTACCCCGCCACGCCGCCGGCGGTCCTGCTCGGCACCAACAAGTTCGCGAGCATCCTCGGCACGGGCAGCGCGGTGCTGCGCTTCGCGCGGCGGGTGCGGATTCCCTGGCGTGCGCTGCTGCCGCTGGTGCCCGTGGTCTTCACCGGCGCGCTTGGCGGTGCGTACCTCGCGACCGCGGTGCCCCCGGACCTGTTCCGCCCCCTGGTGCCCGTGATGCTCGCCGTCGTGCTCGGCTATGTGCTCTGGCGCAAGGATCTCGGCGCGGTGCACGCGCCGCTGGCGCTCGGGCCCGGCCGGTTGCTGCTGGCGGCGATGCTGCTGGGCGCCGTGGGCTTCTACGATGGCTTCTTCGGCCCCGGGACCGGCAGCTTCTTCATGTTCCTGCTGGTCCGGCTCTACGGCTTCGACTTCCTGCATTCGGCGGCGAGCGCCCGGGTGCTCAACGTGGCCACCAACGCCGGCGCCCTGGCCTGGTTCGGCACCCGGCTGGAGCTGCTCTGGCTCGTGGCCATGCTCATGGCCATCGCGAACGTCGCTGGTGCCATCGTGGGCTCGGGACTCGCCTTAAGGCACGGCAGCGGCCTGGTGCGCCGGGTGTTCGTGGCCGTGGTGGTGGTGCTGATCGCCCGCACGGGCTGGCAGGCATACTTCGCCCCATGAGCGATTTCGACCGCCGCCATCTCTGGCATCCCTACACCTCCATGGCGGACCCGCTGCCCGCCTACGAGGTGGCGTCGGCCAGCGGGGTCCGGATCCGCCTGAAGGATGGCCGGGAGCTGGTGGACGGCATGGCGTCCTGGTGGTGCGTGATCCATGGCTACAACCACCCGGCCCTGAACGAGGCCATCACCAGCCAGCTCGGCCGGACCGCCCACGTGATGTTCGGCGGGCTGACCCACGAGCCCGCCATTGCCCTCGGCCGGCAACTGGTGGCGCTGGCGCCCGCGCCGCTCCAGCACGTTTTCTACAGCGACTCCGGCTCCGTCGCGGTGGAGGTCGCCATCAAGATGGCCCTCCAGTACTGGCAGGGGCGGGGCAGGCCGGCGAAGCACCGGTTGCTTACCCTCCGGGGCGGGTACCACGGCGACACCTTTGGCGCGATGGCCGTGTGCGACCCGGTGAATGGCATGCACCGCCTGTTCACCGGCGTCCTGCCCGTGCATCTCTTCGCGCCCCGGCCGGCCACCCCCTTCGGCGAGCCGCTGAAGGGCGGTGACCTGGATGCCTTCGAGGCGCTGGTCGCGACCCACCGGGACGAGCTGGCCGCCGTCATCCTGGAGCCCATCGTGCAGGGGGCTGGCGGCATGTGGTTCTATGCGGCCGACTTCCTCCACGGGGTGGCGGCGCTCTGTCGCCGGCACGACGTGCTCCTGATCGCCGACGAGATTGCCACCGGCTTCGGGCGCACCGGCCGGCTGTTCGCCTGCGAACATGCCGGCATTGCCCCGGACATCCTCTGCCTCGGCAAGGCGCTTACCGGCGGCTACCTCAGCCTCGCCGCGACGCTCGCCACGGGCGAGGTGGCGGCGGGCATCTCTGCCGGCGGTGGCGTGCTCATGCACGGGCCGACCTTCATGGGCAACCCCCTGGCGACGGCGGTGGCGGGGCGGAGCATCGAGCTCCTGCTGGCGAGCCCCTGGGCGGAGCGGATCGCCGCCATCGAAGGCCAGCTGGAGCGCGAGCTGCGCCCGCTGGCCGGCCACCCGGCCGTGGCCGACGTGCGGGTGCTGGGTGGCATCGGCGTGGTGGAGGCCCGCCAGCCCGTCGACGTGGCGGCACTGCAGCGCCTGTTCGTCGACCGGGGCGTGTGGATCCGGCCGTTCGGCCGGCTGATCTACCTGATGCCCCCGTACGTCATCGGAGCGACGGACCTCAGCCTGCTCACGTCCGCGGTGGGCGCGGCCGTGGCGACCCTGTCCTGAGGCCGTGCGCCGGATCGTCATCCATCGGCCTGGCGGCTACGATGCCCTCCGGCTGGTCGAAGAGCCCGACCTGCCCCCGGCCCGGGGCGAGGTGGCCATCGAGGTGACGGCCTGCGGGGTCAACTACGCCGACGGCATCGTGCGTCTCGGCCTCTACGCCTCGGCGAAGGAACTGCACGGTTACCCGATCACCCCGGGCTTCGAGGTGGCCGGCCGCATCGTGGCGGCGGGCGAGGGCGTGGCGGGCTGGCAGCCGGGCGACGAGGTGCTCGCCCTCACCCTGTTCGGCGGTTATACGAGCCGGCTCTGCCTGGACGCGGGCCTGGTCTTTCGCCGGCCGCCGGTCCTCACGGCGGCCGAGGCCGCCGGCGTGCCGGCCGTGTTCCTGACGGCCTGGTACCTGGTCCACGAGCAGGTCCATCCGCGGCCCGGCGCGACCTGGCTGGTGCACTCGGCGGCGGGCGGCGTGGGGGGCGCGCTGGCCCAGCTGGGGCGCCTCGCGGGGGTCCGGGTGGTGGGCGTTGTCGGCGCCGCCCACAAGCGCGACGCCGCCCGGGCCGCCGGCTGCAGCGACGTCATCGACAAGTCCCGGGAGGACCTCTGGCCCCGGGCCAGGGCGCTGGCGCCGGGCGGTTTCGACGCGGTGTTCGACGCCAACGGCGTCGCGACGCTCCGGTCGAGCTACGAGCACCTCGCCCCCACGGGCAGGCTGCTGGTCTATGGTTTCGCGTCCATGCTGCCCCGGGACGGGCGCCTCAACTGGCTGGCGCTCGCGCGGGACTGGCTGCGCACGCCGCGTTTCAGTCCGCTGGCCATGACCCGGGACAACCGCAGCGTGATGGCCTGCAACCTGAGCTTCCTGGCCGGCCACGCGCCGCTGCTGGCGGCCGGCATGGAGTGGCTGCTGGCGCGCTTCGCCGCGGGCGACCTCAAGCCCCCGCCGGTGACGACCTTCCCGCTGGATCGGGCGGCCGATGCCCACCGGGCCATCGAGTCCGGCCAGACGGTGGGCAAGCTGGTCCTGCTCCCGTAGGAGCGCGTTCAGGCGCGACGGGCAACCGGATCGCGGCTGAAGCCGCTCCTACGGAGCGCTACTCGTAGCGCTACTCGTACCGCAGCGCCTCGATCGGGTCCAGGCGGGCGGCCTTGCGGGCGGGCCAGATGCCGAAGAACAGGCCCACGGCGGCGCTGAAGCCGAAGGCGAGGAACCCGCGGCAGGTCGATATCCAGGAGCTGTTCGAAGTCCCGCCGGAACAGCAGCGCGATTATCTGCACAACCCCACCGGCCACTGGCTCGGCGACATCTTCCTGCTGCTCGACCGGGTCGGGCGG
>CALGMY010000264.1 GCA_937958785.1 uncultured Gammaproteobacteria bacterium
GGCATGGATGCCATCAATGCCCTGCACTCGACCACCTTCGAGCTCGACGCCCGACACGGCACCCCGTACCACGGCCGCTTCGTCCGGTTCGTCACGGCCATGCAGAAGGCGGGCTACGTGATCGGCGGCGCCATGACGGACGTGAAGGGTGACCGGGGCAAGGCGCCCCACGAGCAGGCCGACCCCGACCTGTTCGTGCACGTCAGCCGGCGCACGGCGGAGGGTGTCTACCTGAAGGGCGCAAAGGCCCACCAGACCGGCTGCATCAATTCCCACTGGCTGCTGGTGATGCCCACCATGCGCCTCGGCCCGAAGGACGCGGGCTACGCCATCGTGGGCGCGGTGCCCGTGGATGCACCCGGCATCACCTACATCTACGGCCGCCAGTCCTGCGATACCCGCAGCCAGGAGGGCGGGAGCATCGACCCGGGCAATCGCAAGTTCGGCGGCCAGGAGGCGATGATCATCTTCGACGACGTCTTCGTGCCGTTCGAGCACGTCTTCATGGATGGCGAGGTCGACTTCGCCGCCATGCTCGTCGAGCGCTTCACGACCTATCACCGGCGGAGCTACGTCTGCAAGTCCGGCGTCGGCGACGTGCTCATCGGCGCGGCGGCCACGGTGGCCGACTTCAATGGCGTGGACAAGGCTTCCCACGTGCGCGACAAGCTTGTCGAGATGACCCACCTCAACGAGACCATCTATGCCACCGGCATCGCGGCGAGCCACCAGGGCACGGCCATGCCGTCCGGGGTCTTCATCTGCGACGACATGCTCGCCAACGTCTGCAAGCACCACGTCACGCGCTTTCCCTACGAGATCAGCCGCCTCGCCCAGGACCTGGCAGGCGGCCTCATGGTGACCCTGCCCTCGGAGCAGGACCTGAACAGCGCCGAGGTCGGCGACCTGATCCGCAAGTACCTCAAGGGCCGGGCCGACATCCCCACCGAGGACCGGATGCGCGTACTGCGCCTGATCGAGAACATGACCCTGGGCCGCAATGCCGTCGGGTACCTCACGGAGTCCATGCATGGCGCCGGTTCGCCCCAGGCCCAGCGGATCCAGATCGGCCGGCAGATGCAGCTGGAGTTCAAGAAACGGCTGGCCATGACCCTGGCCGGCGTCGCGCCGGACGCGCCACCCGGGCCGGTTCCCGACGACTACCTGGGCCGGGTCTTCAGCACGGAGAAGCCCCGGTGATCGAGGTCCGCAATCCCCGCACGGGTGCCATCGACTACCGCTTCGCGCCGCCCACCGAGGCCGACCTCGCCGCGCGGTGCGCGGCCCTGCGCGCCGCCCAGCCGGACTGGTGGCAGGGCGGCATGGAGCGCCGGATCGCCGTGCTGCGCCGCTGGGCGGAGGCCATCGACGCCCACCGGGACGCCATCGCGGCGGCCCTCGCCATCGATACGGGGCGCACCGCCATCGCCGCCGGTGAGGTGCGCAGCGCCTCGCGCAACATCCGCCGGTGGTGCGACTACGGGCCAACCCTCATCGCGACCCCGCTCCATGAGTCCGGGATCATGCCGACGCTCCGCTATACCCACCAGCTGGTCCCGTACCCGCTGGTGGGGGCCATCAGTCCCTGGAACTTCCCGGTGGCCCTGTCGCTGATCGACGCCGTGCCGGCCCTCCTGGCCGGCTGCGCCGTGTTCGTGAAGCCCAGCGAGGTGACGCCCCGGTTCGTGGCCCCGCTCATGGCGAGCGTGGCGGACGTGCCCGAGCTCGCCCGCGTGTTCGCCATTGCGGCCGGGGACGGTGCCACGGGCGCTGCGCTGATCCGGCAGGTCGACGCCGTGTGTTTCACCGGCAGCGTGGCCACGGGGCGCAAGGTGGCGGTGGCGGCCGCCGAGCGCTTCATCCCGGCGTTCCTCGAACTCGGAGGGAAGGATCCCGCCGTCATCCTGCCGTCCGCGAACCTCGCCGACGCCGCCGATGCGATCCTGCGCGGCGCCGTCACTGCCACCGGCCAGGTGTGCCTCGCCCTCGAGCGGGTGTACGTGCACGAGTCCCGGCACGACGAGTTCGTCGAGTTGCTGGCGGCGAAGGCCCGCCAGGTGCGGATGAACTACCCGGACATCGACCAGGGCGACCTCGGCCCGCTGATCTTCGCCCGCCAGGCCGACATCATCGACGAGCACCTGGACGACGCCCTGGCGAAGG
Organism: uncultured Gammaproteobacteria bacterium; assembly: GCA_937958785.1. Classification (GTDB taxonomy): domain Bacteria; phylum Pseudomonadota; class Gammaproteobacteria; order Steroidobacterales; genus SHZI01. The sequence goes on from CALGMY010000264.1 coordinate 2,164, forward strand.
GGGCGAGGATCGCCTGCGGTGGCAAGACCGTCGACCTGGGCGGGGGACGCTACTGCCCGGCCACGGTCGTCACCCACGTGAACCACTCGATGAAGCTCATGACCGACGAGACCTTCGGCCCCGTCATCCCCGTGATGGGCTTCCGCACGGTCGACGAGGCCGTCGCCCTTGCCAATGATTCGGAGTACGGCCTGTCCGCGGCGGTCTTCGCCGGGACCCTCGAGGAGGCCCGGGCCGTGGCCGAGCGCATCAACGCCGGCGGGCTCAGCCTGAATGATGCCGCGCTGACCCGGGAGACCTACGAGGCGGAGAAGAACTCCTTCGGCTACTCGGGCATGGGCGGGTCGCGCATGGGTGCGGCGGGACTCCTGCGCTTCTATCGCAAGAAGGCGCTGCTGATGCAGACCGGGAAGCCGGCCGCCCTGGTCTGAGCCCGCCATTCCGCCGGCCGCGCCTTTCGGCTATAAGGGCGGGGCCGGTCCTGATGCGGGCCGGTTTCCGGACGGGGGAGGGCCCGATGGTCTGGTGGGGCTGGATGGTCATCGGCGCGCTGCTGCTCGGCGCCGAGCTGTTCGTCATCGAGGCGGAATTCTTCCTCCTGTTCATGGGGGTCGCCGCCGTGCTCACGGGCGCCCTGGCCTGGTCCGTGCCGGGGACGCCCGAATGGGCCCAGTGGCTGGTATTCGCGGGGCTGTCCCTCGTGTCGATGGTGTTCTTCCGCAAGCGGGTCTACCGGCTGCTGCGCCGGGACGTGGCCGACCTGCCCAACGACATGGAGCAGGAGGACTTCGCGGTCCCCGTGGGGCTGCCGCCGGGCGGTACCTGCCGGGTGGAACTGCGCGGGTCGACCTGGACCGCCCGGAACGTGGGCAGCGGGCCGATCCCGCCCGGGGCCCGGGTCCGGGTCGTGGGTGTCGACGGCATTACGCTCCGGGTCGAGGCCCGGAACTGAACCAGCAGGGGAGAGCCAGTCGTGGATGGATTCGTCGTTGCCGTCGCCATTGCGATCGTCGTCATCATCATCCTGGTCAAGACGGCCATCGTGGTGCCCCAGCAGAGCGCCTACGTGGTCGAGTACCTGGGCAAGTACAGCCGCACCCTCCAGGCCGGGTTCCACATCCTCGTGCCCTTCGTCGAGCGCATTTCCTACCGCCACAACCTGAAGGAGCAGGCGGTCGACATCCCCGAGCAGACCTGCATCACCAAGGACAACGTGCAGGTTGGCGTCGACGGGGTGCTGTACCTGCGCGTCCTGGACCCCCAGCGCGCCAGCTACGGGATCACCGATTACGTGTTCGCCATCATGCAGCTCGCCCAGACCACCCTGCGCAGCGAGATCGGCAAGATCGACCTGGACCGGACCTTCGAGGAGCGGGGCGCGATCAACGCCAACGTGGTGATCGAGCTCGACAAGGCCTCCGAGCCCTGGGGCGTGAAGGTCCTGCGCTACGAGATCAAGAACATCAACCCGCCGCGGGACGTGCTCTCCGCCATGGAGAAGCAGATGCGGGCCGAGCGGGAGAAGCGGGCCGTGGTGCTCACCTCCGAAGGCGAGCGGGACGCCAAGATCAACGAGGCCGAGGGCGACAAGCAGCGGGTCATCAAGGCCTCGGAGGCCAAGCAGCGCCAGCAGATCAACGAGGCCCAGGGCGAGGCCGAGGCCATCCTGGCCGTCGCCACCGCGACCGCCGAGGGCCTGCGCCGTGTGGCGATCGCGCTCCGCGAGCCCGGTGGCGCGGAGGCCATGCAGCTGCGTGTGGCGGAGGCCTACGTGGCGGAGTTCGGCAACCTGGCGAAGGCGGCCAACACCCTCGTGGTGCCGGCCAACCTGACCGATCTCGCCTCCATGATCACCCTCGCCACCACGGTGATGAAAAAGCCGTAGGAGCGCCGACCGGCGCGAGGGCTCCCGGCTTCCCGACGGGAGCGTGTTCATCTAGCGACCAAGGGAAG